>JBLHGI010000221.1:0-10177 GCA_047616505.1 Planctomycetota bacterium | reverse complement strand
CCCCTGGTGCGAGTGGGTACCCATCGTGCACACCGACAAAGGGTGGTTTATCACTACCGCAAATGGCGACGTGCTCCATGCGTACCAGCATGCGATCGCCCGCGACCTGTGGTTTGTCCACATCGATGAGTTCCCAGCGACGTGGGGCTACCAGCTGAGCAGCTTTCATAGGGTTCCTTTTTTCTTTTGCGAGATGGGATGAGCGCTAGGCAGTAAAATGTATCAGTGGGTGCGAGTCAAGGGTTTGTCCGATAAACAGCAGGGGAATATAGCAGGATAAAACGAGGAGAATACATGAAATATCGTCCGTTGGGACGCACTGAATTAGAGGTGAGTAGCGTTAGTTTGGGTGGGGCCTATTTGATGGGGGAGGATGAGAGCCAGCAGGAGGACAATGCGCGTGCTGTCATCGAGTGTGCACTTGAGCTTGGTATCAACTACATCGACACAGCACCTCTCTATGGACAGAGCGAGAAACTGCTGGGTAGGGTTTTAGCGGGCTTAGAGGGTAAGTTCCACGTTTCGACCAAAGTTGGTTTTGATCCACAAGGTTTCGATTACAGGCGCGATTCTGTGTTGGAAAGCTTAGAGCGTAGCCTTCTGCGTTTGGGGATAGATCAACTCGCCGTAGCACAGATTCACGAAGTGAACGAAGCGGGTTTAGAGCGGATTTTAGAAAAAGGAGGGACTCTAGAGGGTTTGCGCCTAGCGCGGGAAAGAGGATTATGTCGTTATATCGGCATCACGGGGCGGGCGATACCCCTATTGAGCGAATTGGCCGCTACGGGCGAATTTGATACGCTGCTCTTCTATCACGACTACCACCCCTGTTTACAGTTGGCCAATGAGCAGGTGTTGCCGACGGCTGCTACACAGAATATGGGGGTCGTTGCAGCGACCGTTTTGGCGGGTGGTTTATATGTGCCAGGTGCCGCACAAGAACAGGCTTTAATAAATCTGGGCACTGCGGCCAGCCGCGCTCGTTCGATTATAGCTCGATTGGGAGGGGAAGACGGCACCCTACCACAGGCAGCTTTTCGCTACGTGTTGGCCGATGAGCGCATCAGTAGCGTGTCCAGTGGTGCGGCCAACCCAGAACAACTACGCGAAGTGGCGCAGGCGGCGAACATGGGACCACTGACGGCTGAGACCATGCGATATATAAAGGAAGTATAGAGCGTGTGAATTTTTTCGAACTGGGAGTTTAGACTGATCGGGCTCTACGGAGAGCTAGGTGTATTAGGAGGCTATACCCCACCTAATGCCTCGAAGGTATAGGCGATGTCATCGCGAATTTCGGGCGTCCATTTTTCGAATTCTTTTTTCGTCAGCCCGGTTTTCTCAAAGTATTCTTCGCGCAATTTGGGAGGGCGTCCATCCGAGCGCAGCATGCCGTAGCCGAGGGCGTAACTGGCCGCGTCGGCGATGCGTATTACGCGCTGCGCTAGGCGGCCCTGTTTGGTCTTTAGGCGCGGTAGAATCTGGTCTAATGGCCAGTGGTGGCGGCCGATGACATTGACTAAGAGCACGGGGAACTGCCATTCCATACCGGCGTGTAGACCGGCATCGGCGTGGTTGATGCCGAGGACATCTGTCTCGGCTTTGACCATAGAACAGTCTTCGGCATAGGCTTTGGCAATTATATCATTGATCTCTTCGGTGAAATACTCCACCATCAGCACTTTGCCAATATCGTGCAATAGACCGGCTGCGAACATGGCGCCGCTAAAACTGATGCGTTCCTGCGTTTTACCCAGGGCGTGGCAACGCCGTGCTACCACGCGTGCTATGGTAGCTACGGCATAGCTGTGTTTGCGCAGTGCCTTGACGTCAAAATCGGAGGGCAGGGTCTCTACGGCATCGAAGACTTTGGTGGCCATGATGGTGTTGGCGATGGCGTTGAGACCAACCTGCTTACAAGCGTCGTCGATCGTGTTGATTTTCCCCGAGACCCCATATTGCGGACTGTTGGCCAATTTAACCATATTGGCCGCTAGCGTGAGATCTTGGTTTATGATCTTGCTCAACTTCTCGAACGATACTTCGGGGTCTTTCATAGCATTTTGCACGTGGATGGCGACGTCGGGCACAGACGGCAGCGCCACTGTTTTTTTCAACAGGTTCTTCATGCGTTTTTTGATGACGACGTGCTTTTTGTCCTCGTCGTCAACGCGATTTTCTAAGGTCTCACGCTTTGTTAATGCTTTGCCCATTATATCGAGAAGTTTGGAACCGTTCTTGGAAAGGTCCTCGTTGCTCAATAGCACATAATAGACGAGAGCCAAGTCGGAAAAGCGATAGGCATAGAGACGGACAATCTGACCGCGTTGTTCGGCGCTGCAGACGAGTATTGGGGGCAGTGCCACCTTGTAGCGCTGGTATTTTAGATAGAGCGCCTTGATAAATTTTACGCCGTCTTGCTCGTCCCTGCTGATAGTAGTATTTGTGATAATTAACTTTACTTCGCCTTTGCCGTCCATGTGGTTCATCAACTGGCGAGGCGAGTTCGATGAAACAAAGTCGTACTGATCCGCGCCTTCAATCAGATTCTTGATGGCTTCGGTGCGTTCTTTATTGCCTTCTAACGCTATGACTTTGATTTTCGGCATGGGTGAAGAATAGGAGTGTTAAGTAAAGTTAGATTGAAAGCTAACTATAATAAATATAATCGTCTGAGGAAAGAAAACCTGAAGTGAAATTAAAGGTAAGTTCTCTATTTTACAGCGTTATATGTTGTTTTTTATTTTTTCGAATAGCGGTATACTCTATGGTATACTAAATATAATATCCGCATATCACAATATGAGGCATAGAGTGGGTGCATTAAGGGCACATAGAGTCGTTGCCCATAAAAGAGAATCGGATCTAACTATCGGCGTGAGAGAAATGGAAATGATGTGAACAAAAAAGGGGCCGTAGCATATTGCTACGACCCCTCAAAGTGGTACGCCCACTAGGGCTCGAACCTAGGACCCGCTGATTAAGAGTCAGCTGCTCTACCAACTGAGCTATAGGCGCACGCGAACCGTCTAAATCTAAGGGGGGAAAGATAGCCGAGACCTCGGCGATTGTCAAGACTTGAGCGCATCTAAACCCCTATGGGCCAGTGACCTAATCTCTTGACATTTTAGGTTGTAGGACGTAAAATAGCCCCTCGTCTACGGAGCCGCCGGTTCAATAATGCTGCTGGCTGATTCTAATCCCTTTGCTTTCCCCCGCGACACGATGGCTGATCGATTGGCAAAACTGGAAAAGGCCTATCGCCGCTATCCAGACTCCCCGCTCTTTGCTCGCTTGGCAGATCTCTATCTAAATAGGGGTAAAACCGAGGAGGCACTAGAGGTGTGTCGGCGCGGTTGTCAGCATTTCCCGGATTACGCGACTGGTTTTCTCGTGCTTTCCAAGTGTTACGAGGCGCAAGGTGAAGTTGAACAGGCACGCGATGCGTTGGATCAGTCGCTGCGTATCGATCCGGTAAACCCGGGGGGATATCGCCGCCTATCGGGTCTTTATCAGAAGTTGGGCGAACCGACGCTGGCACTAAAAACCTTGGAGCAGGCTGCCGAACTTGATCCATTAGCTGAGGACCTTGGAGAGCAGGTTGATCAACTCACCTATCAAGTGCGCCTTGAGTCTACTCGCCAAACGTCGCAGGATGAAGTTGATGTTGTAATTGAAGACCAGAATGACCCAGTTGGCCAGATGCTGGTTGGAGAGTCGCCTGAGATCGTTGAAGAGAGCGAAGAAGATGTTGAGCCCTTTGCTCAGATGCAGGCTTTGCCCGAATGGGATGATGAGCCGGATGTTAGTTCGGTCTTGGAGGAGTTTAAGCAGGAACCGAACGCGCTTTTTACAGAGGGGTTAGAGGGGGGTAATTCTGCAGAAGAGCAGTTGGTTGAGAAGGGCGATCCGCCAGAAATAGGCGATATTGCCGCGTTGCTGGGTTTGGGCGATGATGAGGGAGTGCGGACGAATGCGGATGTGGTCGAGGGGGGGGGAGTCGTTGAAGAGGGCGTTTCTAATCTGGGGAGCGCAGGCGATGTAGCGGCATTGGGCATGGAAGTGATGGGGACCGGCATTGAGACTGCCGATGAAGAGGATGAGATAGAAGAAGTTGACTTTTCTAGTCCCTTTGATCCTGCTCTCATGGAGTCTGGGCCCGAAGAAATAGAAGAGGCCGAAGAGGTGGTTGCGGCCGATATCCCATCGCCAGACGAGTGGGTGCGTTATGCTCCAGAAGAAGAGGGAAAAGATGAGGATGAAGAGGTCTCTATCTTTTCTCCTGATCTCTTGCCAGAAGACGCGGATATTTTTCAACCGGTCGCAGAGACTGTAGTTGAAGAGACTGTAGTTGAAGAGGCATTGGATCCGGTAGCAGAGACTGCAGTTAAAGAGGTGGCCGTTGACGAGGCTCTTATAGAGCCGAGTTCCCCGTCTGTTAGAGAGGACTCACTTGATCGAGATGCGCTAAATGATATTCTGTCGGCGCTAAAAACAGATGATCCACCAGCTTCTATTGGCGCATCTGTCGCGCTTGACAATACGAGTGAGGAAGTGCTCGAAGTTGACGTTGAGCAAGTGCCTGAGATTAGTGGGTTTGATGGCGCGCAAGATGGCCTATTTGATAGCGTAGCCGATGTAGAAGAGCCGATAGCTGAAGAGGGAGTTATTAGCCCAGAGCCGGAAACCGTAGCAGATACGCCAGCAGAGAGCCCACAGCGACCGGCGATAGACCTAGGGCCGTTGATAGAAGCAATGGTAGGCATGGGTAAAATGTCACCTGAGGTCGTTGCTGGACTTGATGTCGACGAAGCAAATAGAGTATCGGAGACGGTCGAAGAGGGAGAGGGCAGCAGTATTGCTGATTTGGAGCCACTGGATGTCGTTGAGCCAGTAGAGGCCTTCGATCTCTCGGATTTGGAACCGCCTTCGCTAGACGATGCTGATGGTATAGAGGATGTTGAGCCAGTAGAGGCCTTCGATCTCTCGGATTTGGAACCGCCTTCGCTAGACGATGCCGATGGTATAGAGGATGTTGAGCCAGTAGAGGCCTTCGATCTTTCGGATCTGGAACCACCTTCGCCAGACGTAGTTGATACTGCAGAAGAACCGGAAGTCTTTGCGGTTGAACCATCACTTGCAGAAGATGGAATAAGTGATGCGGAAGATGCCCTTGAAGAGGCGGATATAGAGTTCGATGAGTTGGAGGAAGTGCAGGCTGCTGGGGTGAAACAAACCAGTGGTCGGGGAGGGGGGTTCAATATGCGGGGCGATGATGAATTGCTGCGTATTTTTCAGGAGATCGAAACTGAGGGGCACGCGGATAATGAGATCGCAGACGAGGTGGAGAATGAGCCCGAAGTTGAACAACAAAAGCGCATTGCCACGGCGACATTGGCCGAAATATATACCATACAAGGGTTGACGCAGAAGGCGATAGAGACGTACCGAGAGTTGCTGAAGCAGGAACCAGACAATGCGTTTATACGCCGCAAATTAGAAGACTTAGAAAACGGCTCTAGCCGCAAATAGAAAAGAGAAAGAGGCATTGTTCTAATGGCAGATACCACCGATTTTCGCAACGGTTTTTGCATGCTCATCGATAGGGATATTTTCTCCATTGTTGAGTTTCAGCATGTAAAACCTGGTAAGGGGAGTGCCTTCGTGCGGACCAAGTTGAAAAATATGCATACAGGTGCCGTATTGGATCGCACCTTTCGCTCTGGTGACAAGGTCGATGAGGTGCGCTTGGAGAAGCGGGAGATGCAGTATCTCTACGCCGAAGGCGACTTGTACTATTTTATGGACTCGGAAACCTATGAGCAGATGGGCATATCTCCCAAGGTCGTTGGCGATGTTGCCAATTTGCTTAAGGACAGCGAAAATGTTTACGTGCTTATCGCGCGCGAGGCAGCGATCGGTGTCGAACTGCCCAACTTTGTGACGCTTGAAGTTACGCATACAGAACCAGGGATGAAGGGGGATACCGCGACGGGCGCCACTAAGCCGGCGACATTGGAGACAGGCTACCAGGTACAGGTACCGCTCTTCGTCAACCAGGGGGATATACTTAAGATCGATACGCGCACGGGCGGATACGTCGAGCGAGTCTAAAAGAGAGAGAGGCTGCTGTGAGAGAAGAAAAACTGCGACAGGTACTCAAGCTCTTTGAAGAGAGCGATATAGAGGAGTTGGAGGTAGAACACAGTTTCTGGCGTGGCACGCGTCTACGTCTGAGTCGCAGACGGGCTGTAGAAGCGGCAGCTCCTGTCAGTGTTGCCCCTGTTCCCATTTCAGGAGTGGCGGCCAGCAGTGCGACACCGGAACCGAAGGAACAGGCTGTTGATGACGGTTTACACCAGGTCCTGTCGCCGATGGTAGGTACTTTTTATCGCGCCGCATCGCCGGAGTCTGAAGATTTTGTCAGCGAAGGTGGGAACGTTAAGCCTGGGCAGACTCTGTGTATTATCGAGGCTATGAAAATAATGAACGAAATTCCCGCAGATAAAACGGGACAGATCGTAGAGGCTTTGGTGGAAAATGGCCAGCCTGTAGAATACAATCAACCGCTCTTCAAAATACGTCCGGCCTGAGAGAAGTAGGCCATTCTATGATAAAGAAAATACTCATAGCAGATCGCGGTGAGATAGCACTGCGCGTCATCCGCACCTGCAAAGATATGGGCATCGATACCGTCGCGGTCCACTCCGAGGCCGATAAGCATTCACTGCACGTGCTCTTCGCCGACGAAGATGTGTGTATTGGGCCGCCGGCGGGCAAAGATAGCTATCGCAACTACGCCAACATTATCAGTGCGGCCGAATTGACCAACGCCGATGCTATTCATCCCGGCTATGGGCCGTTGGCTGAAAATGCCGAATTTGCTGAGCTGTGTCAGCAGTGTGGCATAAAGTTTATCGGGCCGCCTGTGGATGCCATTCGCCGCATGGGCGACAAGGCGTTGGCGCGGCAGACCATGAAAGATGCCGGCGTGCCGGTGGTTCCCGGTAGTGTCGGCGAGTTAGAGTCGCTAGACGATGCGCGCCAATGGGCGGAAAAGGTCGGTTTTCCGCTGCGCTTAAAGGCGTCTGCTGGTGGCGGCGGGCGCGGTATGCGCATCGTGCGTGCAATGGACGAGTTGGAAGATGCTTGGCAGATGGCGCGAATGGAAGCGCGCGGGGCTTTTACCAGTGATGCCATCTATATGGAACGCTCCATCGAAAGAGCGCGCCATATAGAAATTCAGGTGCTTGGCGACCAGCACGGAAACGTAGTGCACCTCTTTGAGCGCGAATGCTCTATACAGCGCCGCAACCAGAAGCTGCTCGAAGAAAGCCCTTCGCCGGTGGTTGACGAAGAGATGCGGCAGCGCTTGGGGGCCGCCGCCGTCGCCGGAGCGAAGAGCGTCAATTATTGCAGTGCTGGGACGATCGAATATATCGTCGATGAGGATCTCAATTTTTACTTTATGGAAATGAATACGCGTATTCAAGTGGAGCATCCGGTCAGCGAGACGATCACGGGAATCGATTTGGTGCGCGAACAGATCCGCGTTGCGGCTGGTGAGCCGTTGGGCTACGGGCAAGCCGATATACAACTAAAGGGGCATGCGATTGAGGTCCGTATTAACGCCGAGGACCCGGCCCACAATTTTATTCCTTCGTCGGGGCAAATTACCGCTTTGCACCAGCCCGGTGGTCTAGGGGTTCGCGTCGATAGCCATATATACCAGGGCTATCAAATGCCACCCTATTACGATTCGCTGTTGGCCAAACTCATCGTCAGTGGAGCAGATCGCACAGAGACACTGGCGCGCCTGCGCCGCGCGTTGGCCGAGTACACCATTGAAGGTATCTCAACGACGATACCTTTTCACCGTGCCCTTATAAATGAGCCCAGTTTTATCGCTGGTGACTTCAATACAGATTATGTTGCGGAAGTCCCCCTCGAACTCAACCCGGATTCACCTTCCACCTCATCGGAGTAAGGAGCTATGAGAGAGACGAATATCCCCGAAAACCTATCCTATAGCGAAAGCCACGAGTGGATTCAGCTAGATAGTGATATTGCCACCATTGGCATTACTGATTTTGCTCAGTCTGAATTGGGTGATATCGTATTTGTCGAATTGCCAGAAGTGGGTGAATATGCTAAAAAAGATGAGACCTTTGGGACTGTCGAAGCAGTGAAGACGGTCGAGAATCTCATTGCGCCACTTTCAGGCGAAGTGCTCGAATCGAACGAGGTCCTCGAAGAGGACGCCGAGTTGGTCAATAAGGACCCTTACGGCGCGGGTTGGCTAATGAAAATTCGCATCGAAGACGAAGACGAACTGGAAGGATTGCTCAGTGCCCAGGAATATGTCGACATGCTTGATGGTTCGTAAATCCTGTCCCAATCTTGACTTTGTAGTACATATAACGTAGTTATATAGTTTTGTTTTGATGGGCGGTCCCGCACCGGCCCGTGCGGCGTAGTGGATTGCCAGAACTAGGCTAAGTCCTTGCTGGACAACAGTGTACTAGTCCTTAATCAGAACTATGAGCCGCTGAGTGTATGCAGCGTGCGCCGTGCCATGCTGCTTATTATGCGTGGTAAGGCGGAAGCTGTGGAGAAGCTAGAAGAGGTCGTGCGTTCTGTATCGGAGGAATTTGCTGTGCCCAGCGTTGTGCGTTTGGAACGCTATATCAACGCGCCGAGACGTCGTGTTGTGCTATCTAAGCGCAATGTTTTGAGGCGCGACAAAAACCAATGCCAGTACTGTGGTCGCCGCGATGGTAAACTGACGATAGACCACGTGGTACCGCGCACCAAAGGCGGTCCATCGACGTGGGAAAACATGGTTTGCGCCTGTGCCGATTGCAACAATAAAAAGGGTGAGCGTCGGCCTGAGCAAATGGGTATGAGGCTGCGTCGAACACCCAAGCGGCCCAATAACGTGAGTTTTCTGCGCAATTTGATCGGCTCCGGTCAGCAGCGCTGGAAGCCCTATTTATTTGTCGATTAGAAAGAGGCGATTCCTCTGCTGAGCGGACCTCCCGCCGCGGTGGTAGAAGAATAACGAGAGAGTATGGCGAGCGATATACTACAGACAGAGGATGACCAGGATTCGGCACTATACGAGGTAAAACTCGAAGTGTTTGAAGGGCCGATGGATCTATTGCTCTATCTGATAAGAAAAGATGAACTCGACATATACGATATCCCCATTGCTCATATTACAAAGCACTATCTAGGCTTTCTAGAGCAGATCCACCTTCTCGATATAGAGCAGGCGAGCGATTTTATCCTGATGGCTGCGACTCTGATGCGAATTAAAGCCCAGATGTTGTTGCCGCGCGAAGAAGGGGTTGGCGAAGAGGGCGATGATGGAGATCCGCGCGCAGAGTTGATGCGCCGCCTACTCGAATACCAACAGTTTAAAGAGGTCGCTGATTGGCTCGGCGTGCAGAAGGAATCGCGCAGCGATGTCTTTTTGCGTCGGCAGGGACTCGGCGAACACGATCTCGACGATGGCAGCACGCCTGGGCTAAAACCCGTTTCGCTCTTTGATCTGATTAAAGTCTACAAGCACATGCTGGATACTGTTCCGCAAACGCTAATACATCAGATTGTCGAGGAGCACGTATCGGTAGAAGAATGTATAACGCATATACTTGATGCACTGGAGAGGCGCTCACGCGTGCGTTTTATGGACCTTATTAAAGGACGCGATAGAGAGGGATTCGTCGCTACGTTTATCGGTATATTGGAACTGCTAAAATCGCAGCGCATCCGCGTGCAACAGGCCCAGCCGTTCGACGATATTTGGATTGAAGAGCAGGGCGCGCCAGATGAACCCCTGGTGGTGAGGGGTGGAGAAGCGGGGCAAGCAGCGTCGCTAGAGTGGGAGGGGAATAGAATGGCATTTCCAGCAGAAGAGATCAGTCCAGAAGATGAGTCCGTCGATCGGCAAGAGGCTGAGTCTGGTGCAGGGGAAGAGGGGGAAGTTTGAGTGACGAGCGCTCTGTAGATCCATATAAAGCACGCGCTATAATTGAAGCCGTGCTCTTGACAGCAGATGCACCGGTAACGCCCGGTCGTTTGGTTTCTTTGCTCGACGAATACAACGGCCGCGATATCCGCGAGGCTATTGATGCGCTGAATGCCCGCTATGAAGAGGGCGGTCACGGCTTTG
>JBLHGI010000220.1:0-10219 GCA_047616505.1 Planctomycetota bacterium | reverse complement strand
GGTGCCTTGCAAAATGGAAGGGTTTATATCGATGGCTGAATTGAGGCATATACGGGAAGACGAGTTTGTAGGGCACTTTTCGATGCGCGATTTTGTAGGTGCTTGCGACCGTGCCTTTGTGCTCTACGGCAAGGGTGAAATTGTTAATCCACCGCGTGAGGAGCGAGTAGAAAAGCGCGAGAGGTTAGACTATTTTCGTCTCGATATGCCCGCAGAGCAGCCGGGTTTGTATCGGATGCGCAAAATTATCGAAGAGTATTCCGATGTGAGTGCAGGTAATTTGTCTCGGCGTGAAGCCTATATTGGGCTGGAGGATCTGCGCGTGGGGAGGGAAGTGCGTTTGGATGCGGGTTACATAACGGACATGCGCACTGGGGCTGCGGGGGCCCTTGCTTTGCGCTATACAAGTGCGAAACCTGTGCGTCGTATTGGCGTGGTGGGCACGGGGCGTATCGCGCGCAATATAGCGTTGGCCTGTGATACTGTTTTTGACCTAGAAGAGCTGCGTTTCACCAGCCGTAAAGAACAGAGTCGGCAGAATTTTATAGAGGCGATTGGTCCTCAGGTTAGTGCGCCGTTGTATATGGCGTCTTCTATCGCAGAATGCTTAGCAGGTGTTGATGCAGTGCTGATGGCGGTGCCAACCCCCCAGCCAATACTGCAGGTGGCCGATCTCGCTGCGATCGATAATATAGTCCTTATCGCTGGCGACAGTCGCACCCGCCAGGTGGCATCCGAGGTATTAGAAGAGCGTCAGGTCATTGTTGATATACTGGCACAGGCGGAGAATTCGGGAGAATTTCGCTGGGCGCGTGCAGAGGGGACTTCTGGACGCATCGCATTGGCGCGCGGGGAAGATGGTGCGGTATTGACCATTGGCGATATCGCATGTGGGCGCGTATCTAAGGGGCGCAGCGCAGTCTATCTGACGGGCTTGGGGGCTCAGGATCTATGTGCGGCGGTTATGGTCTACGAGAAGGTAATGATGGAATGATTTCAGTGTGATGCGTGGAGATTATGACTGCGTTTACGATGTTCTACTATTTAAAAAGTCCGGAATATTTGAAGGTCATGATATAGTCCTGCGATCCTTTGCGTTTGGTTTTGGTGCGGGTGTCGTAGACATCCCAACCAAAACCAAAGAGGAACTGGTCCTTGTAAAAGGAGACGGCTAATCCCATCGATACGGCGAGTGAATTCTCGGTAGAGAGAGCTTCGAGTACATTGCCGATAGCGGTGAAGTGGATGCCGGAGATTGAGGAGTTATCGACGTTGTGCCAGCCGGCGAAAGCTAGGCCGGGCAAGCCGATAAGGCGTTCGGTTTCCCCTTTGACGGTGTTGCCATCGTCGTCTTTGTAGTTGCGTCCCGGGCGAATCGTGAGGAAAGAGATCAGTGGTTTGGCTTCGAATTCCCATTTCCAGCCGCCGGCTTGGAGCACTTGGGAGATGCTTTGCGGTGGAGCTCCGGGGTAGCTGCTGGTCGTGATTTTTAGGCGGACGCGCCGATTTTCTTTTTCTGTTAGGCGCAGGTTTAGGTCTTCGACAAGAACGCGGCCCGCGCTGGATTCGTAGATTTTTATTTTCGCCTGTTTTGCGCTGCCTTTGGGATCGTAATTGGCGTCTAACTTGATCCATTCTACTGTAAATTCGCGGCCGATAAGTGCCTTGCGTAGCGAGTCGGGGATTTCGAAGGCGACATCTATTTTAGTTTGGTCTTTTTGTACGACGGGCGTGCTATTCCATCCTAAGGAGAGGTCGACTCTCGTTTCTTTGCGCGTGGAGATAAGCTGTGTAATACGCGCGAGGTCGATGTTTTTGAGCGCGCCCTGTGCTTTAAATTTCAACGGGCGCGCCTTGTCTTTGACGTCGTTACTGACGAGCAAGACGCGGCCGAGGCGCTCGCCTAGTGCATTCGGGCTAAAATAAACTTTTAAGCGCGTGGACTGCCCTGGTCCTAGGGCAAAACGAGCTGGTTCGACGCGCACTTCGGGTGTTTCTGGGTGGGCTTCTACCTTTAGGGTCGTATCGCCGGAGTTGGTGGCGACCAACGTGCGCTGTTCCGTTTCGCCGAGCACTACATAGCCGAAGTCTACTACGCCCGTAGGATGGATCTCTATCTCGGCGGCTACGCCGGTTCCATTGAGCAACACATCGAGGGTTTCTGTTCCTTCTTGCCAGAAGCCATCGAGCCGCAAATTCCCCGATATTGTACCGCGTGAGGAAGGACTAAATGCAATATGTACTGGCAGGGTGCGCAGACTGTTGGCTGGTAAGAGCAGCCGATTAGACGGGTCGATCTGCGTATAGACCGTGAAGTCTTCACTCGTAGAGCGAATCTGATTAATCGTCAGATCTGCGTTGCCGATATTGGCGATCTCTATAATCTGGCTGCTATTTTCGCCGACGGCGACTTGGCCAAAGTCGACGGTGGCCGGGCTGAGCTTGAGAAATTGACCAATGCCCTGTAAGCGCAATGTATGTAAGCCAGCTTCAGTCGAGACGTCGAGGGTGGCTTGGCGCACGCCGATTTCCTTGGGAGAAAAGTCGAGTGATATTTTACTGCTCTCTCCGGGCTGCAGGAGCGTCGCGCTATTGCCGATATTGAATTCAAATCCCGCATCTTCGCGCAGTTCTAACTGTACGGTATAGGGGCTGCCGCCTCGGTTCCATAACAACAGGTGGTCTTTGTTCTTTTTTCCTATTGGCACACTGCCAAAATGAATGCTAGTGCCATTGAGTATCTCGATGTGCGGCGGGCTTATCTGCCCTCGACCACTGAGAGGGATGCGGATATCGGCTGTTGATGGGTCGTTGGTTTGGAGGTGTAGTAGGCCTTGCTGTAATCCCTCGATTTTGGGCTGGAAGGGAACGGCCAATGTCAAGCGTTGGTCCGGGGTTAAAATCGTTGGCAACGACGTGCTCGGTAGTAGAAAGCCGCTACCTGTCACCTCCATGCTCTCGATCTGTAGGTCGGCTTGGCCGAGATTGAGCACGGTGACTTTGCGCACGGCACTTTGGCCGAGTTCGACCGTTTCGTAGTGAATGCCTACGGCGGGCAAGGGCGAAACGGCAGCACGCGGGGCCAGGACTCGCGCGCTAACGTCGAGGCCGACTTCAGCTAGGTCGGGAGAGACTATAAACAGGTGGTTGCTGTAGTCACCACCGCGTTCGGAGGTAAAGCTAAGTGTTAGTCGCGTCTGTTTTCCTGGGTCTAATGCGCGCGATTGCAACGTTGTTGTATGGAAACCAGAGTGAGGTTCAGCCCAGCGCAAGCTATCTATCTGTATGGCGACTTCCCCCGAATTTTTCAGGGTGAAGGAGCTTTGGGCTGTTTGTTTTATAGTTATTGTGCCGAGATCTATTTTTTCCGTGGGCAGTAGAGTTAGCTGCGGTTCCACTGCCCGCGCACTGAGTGGTACTTCCGTACTCTCTGCTTTGAAGAAACCTTTGACCTGTAGCGAGAGCACCCCTTCGTAGATACCTATATTGTCGGTTTTGAAATCCACTGAGATTATATGGACTGCGCCAGCGGCTAGGCGGAGTGTATCAGGTGCTGTAGAGAATAGGGGGGCCGTAGTTTGTACGAAGACCTCAATAGCGTCTTCTTCTAAGTTCTTTACCTCTAACTGGGCTGTTGAGGTCGAGCCCTTTTGGGTCGGGCCGAAGTCCAGTACAGGTGGATCTATTTGTATGGATTGAGCGGTGGCCGCAGTGGCTACCGCGAAGCCCAGAAGGATCTGAGCGAGTGTGCGTAGTGGACGTATCATCAGACGAGCATGGCAAAAAAAAGAAGAGTGACCAACCCACCGGAATACCGTATACAACGTTTGTCGAAGTGCCACAACTCTATAGGAGTGTGGAAAACTTCCTCTTGGGTATTCTTTTGCGGGTTCAGGTCACTCTTTGTGTTGGGAAACATAAGCTCAAGCAGTCTCTAATGTCAAGGATTCTTGCTTAGGAAGACAAAATTTCTCCGAGTCCGTCGATTAAGCGGTCCATGCCCTGTGCCACGGTGTCTTGGCGCAGAGCGCCAAAAGCGATGCGCAAGTGGCAGCCCTGGTTTAAGCCAAAAGCTTCGCCGGGAATGGCGGCGACTTGGTATTCTCGCACCAAGCGCTCGACGACGTTGAGCGCCGTTATTTTTGTCTCTAGACGCGCCAGCAAATAGAAAGCTCCCCGCGCGTCGGGTACGCTACAGCGGTCGCCCAATTCACGCAAGCGCTCTATGCACAGGCGGCGCACGGTTGCTAAGTCTGCTATGAAGCTGTGGCAATAAGAAGGCCCGGCTTGCATGGCCCCCAAGGCCGCGTGCTGTGAAATAACAGGTGGGCAAATAAGGATCGTATCCTGCGCCTTTTCTAAAGCGGCGAGCAAATGAGCGGGCGCAACTAGATAACCTACGCGCCAAGAAGCGAGGCCATATCCTTTGGAGAAAGAGTAGAGCGATAGCGTGTGTTCACGACTCTTGGGTAGCGAGCCGGGAGAAAAGTGTTCGCTGCCCTCGTAGGTAAAATACTCATAGGCTTCGTCGGAGAAATGGTAGATGTTTTTTTGGCGGCAGAGTTCGTTTACTGCGCGCAAGTCTGCAGGGCGATAGACCGCACCGGTGGGATTGTTAGGAGAAATGGTGACGATGGCCCGTGTGCGCTCTGTAATGGCTGCTGCTATGGCTTCTAGGCGCAGCTGATACTCGTAGTCTGTCGGCACGGCAACGGCGCGGCAATTGGCCATGGAGATGGCCATTTCGTGATTAAAATAAAAGGGGGAGCTGATAATGATTTCGTCACCGGGGTCGGCGATGGCGAGCAGAGCGTGATAAAAACCCATATTGCTGCCGGCCGTTACCATTAGAATCTGGTCGTCTGCCAATACGATGCCATTTTCGGCGGCGAGTTTGGCAGCTAATGCCTCCTGTAGCTCGGGTAAGCCGCGCGCTGACTGGTAGTGATGTTCGCTCGTTTCGCCGCCGAAATCTGCCACGGCCTCGAGCGCTTGCGGCGGCGGCGGATAGTGCACGACGCCCTGACCCAGGGATATGGTGCCCGGTGTCTGGCGTATCAGCGCGGCTACGTGCGGTATTACGGGCGGCTGTACGGCGCGCATGCGCCGAGATTGAGGTAATCTGTCCATGTATGTTGGGCCTTAACTCGCGAGGACTTTATCCAATAAGTCCATGAGCCGGTCTATTTCCGCACGCGTTTCGTCGTCGAGGTGAAAGCTCAGAGGGCCTCGGTGTACTTGGTTGGGAAAGAGACCGCGCCTGTGCATGATATGCCGTTCGCTGACGATAAAGCCGTCAAGGCCACCTTGTAACTGCAGTGTGACGAGGGCACAGATGGGGAAGTAGAGCTGGTACGCTCGTTCTTCATTGCCGTCCTGTAGCGCCTTCCATAACGCCGTTGTGCCGTCGAGCAATTCGACGCCGGGTATCGTGCCCGTTATACCGCGTCTAAACGAGTCTATGAGCAACACGCCGCCGCTACCTTCAAATATGGCGGCTTGCGTCTTGGTCGCCGTCCGCAGCGCGGAGATGCAGGGCCCCAGAGGCGACGACTCGGGTTTGAAGAGCACGCGCGAGCCGTGTGCGGCAAAGAGGCTGGCCTGAAAGTCGATGCTCATTGGGTTGCCCACATAGGAGCTGGCGTCTTGGATAAATATGGGTATGGAAACTTCGTCGAGCAGTGCCTCGAAATAGGCGCGCAATTGATCTTCCGAAAGGGCGCGCGAGATGGGCGGGATCGCCATGAGGGCAGCGGCGCCTCCATCCTCGGCTGCACGGGCATAAGCACGTGCTTGACGCGTGCTTTCGGCTCCGACATTTATAATAACGGGACCGCGTTCGCGTGCGAATTGGCACAGGTGCGCCGGTAGCTGTAAACGCTCCTCGGCCGTGAGTCGCAAGAGGTCCGAAACGAGGGCGAGGCAAAAGCCATCGGCGCCCGTCTCAAATAGATAGTCGATTTGTTTTTCTAAGGTGGCATAGTCGATATCGTGGTTCTCTAAATAGGGCATATGTACTACGGGCAGTACGCCACGAATGTCTTTGCTCATAGATACCTCTTATTGCCAATCGGCTAGGTGTTAAAATGCTCTTTATTCTGTCCGTTCTCGCCGTGCTTGTCGCAGGATGGCGAGCAGTTTTTCTTCGAGTTCTTCGTTGGCGGCGGCCATGAAATGGGCAAATTTCCGCCGTTTGACATAGCGCGGTATTTGTCCTGGGCCGATTAGACAGCGCGCGCCGGCCTCTTCGGCAATAAGAGACGGGGGCCCGGCGTCGTAGATTTCTACTTGGCGCGTTAGATAGGCGCTGAGCTGGCCTTCGGCAATTTGCGTGAGCACGAGGGTCGCGCCGATAGGGTGTTCGCGCGGATCGAGTCCGTAGTGAGCACGGGCCAGCTTTTGGTAATCGCGGGCTTTTGAAGAAATAAAGACCTTGTTGTTGCGCGTTGTTGCTGATAGGCGCAGTCGTTTCTTTTTCCCCATGCCCTTTTGCACGTAGGCACCGGCGCCGCGCAGGGCGGTAAATATTTTGTTCTCGCTGGGGCGAGCGACGATAGAGGCGAGCATTTCGCCCGCGTGGGCGAGGCCAATTGTTATGTGATAGGGGGCATCGCCGCGTTTGAAATGCCAGGTGCCATCAATGGGATCGAGAATGACGAGATAAGGGGACTTATTGCCGGCAAAGCGCTTTTTGAGAGGAGTGCTCTCTTCGGCGATGACGCCGACGGCGGGAAAGTGCTGCAAGATGACGCTGAGGAGAATATCCTGCAAACCGCTGTCGATTGCGGTAAAGGCCGTCGAAGCATCCTGTGCTTTGTCTCCCGTGAGCCCTTTGTCGGCCTCTTTGCCGATATCAGTTACTTGGCCATAAAAAATGAGCGAGGCCTGTGCGCACTGACGCACAACGGGCAAGAGCGTGTCTATGAAGTGCTGCGGATCAATGTGTTGGTTCATAAGAGCGTTATTAAAAGAAACGCCTGGTTCCCCGCAAGGAAACCAGGCGTCTTTTTGCTAAAAGTAAGTGGAAGTTTAGCCCGCAGCTTCCTGAAGCTCGTTGGCCTGTAGGGCGGCGACGACTTTGTCGGGGCTCATGGGCAACGAGCCCAAGCGCGTGCCGATTGCGTCGTAGATGGCGTTGGCAATGGCCGCCATAGGTGGAACTAACGGTACCTCGCCGACGCCGCGAATGCCGTGCGGGCTGGCCAGGTTAGGCACTTCCACGAGCACGGTCTCTACCAGCGGTAAGTCGAGCGCCGTTGGCATGCGGTAATCGAGGAACGTCGGGTTTGCCATGGAGCCGTCTTCGTTGTAAAAGTAGCCCTCGCTCAGTGCCCAGCCGATGCCCTGCACCACGCCGCCTTGGATCTGCCCCTCGACATAGGAGGGGTGAATGGCTTTGCCCACGTCTTGGACGGCGGTAAAACGCAAGATTTTTACCTTGCCCGTTTCTGGATCTACTTCCACGTCGACAATATGGGTGGCAAAGGCGTTGCCCGGTCCACCGGCGTTGATAGTGCCGGTAGCGGTAATGGGGCCCCCTGTGCTGCCCTGCTGGGCGGCCACGTCTTTAAACGTCAGCGTTTTACCGGGGTCGGATGTGCAGACGAAGTTGCCGTTCTGGTATTCGACATCGCCTTCTTCAACCTCGAGCTGACGAGCGGCGCGCAGGCACATTTCAGCTTTGGTCGCCTCGGCTGCTTTATAGCAGGCGTGACCCGTGGCGTAGGTTACGCGACTACCGCCGGTGCCTCCCGTCATGCCGATAGAATCTGTGTCGGGAATGGACGGGTTGACGTCTTCGGCGTTGAGCCCCAGCGTTTCGGCGACAATCATGGCCATAGAAGCGCGACTGCCACCAATATCGACCGAACCTTCCTGCAAGTTGATCGTGCCATTGGAGTTGACCGAAATTGCCGACGAAGAAGAACCACCGCCGTTGAACCAAAAACCGGAGGCGACGCCACGCCCGCGGTGAGGGCCTTCGAGTTTGCTCTTGTAGTGCTCGCTGTCCATCGCAGCCTGCACGGTTTCTTCGCAGCCAATCTGTTTGTATACGGCACCGTCAGCGCGGCGTGTGCCTTCGCGCGAACTGTTCTTTTTGCGCAGCTCCAGCGGGTCCATACCGATCTTTTCGGCCAATTCATCGATGACCGATTCGGCGGCGTAGGCCGCGTTGGGAGCGCCGGGGGCGCGGTAGGCCGAAGACTTGGGTTTGTTGACTACGACGTCGTACGCATCAATCGTGACGTTGGCAATATTATAAGGGCCGAGTATGCACGAAGCGCCCGCACCCACGGCCGAACCGGGGAACCCGCCTGCTTCGTACGCCAGATAGGCCTGGGCGGCTGTAATGGTGCCGTCCTTTTTGACGCCCATCTTGACCTTTATGTACGAACCGGGGCCAGGCCCCGTAGCTTCGAATACTTCGGTTCGACTCATGATCATCTTAACTGGATGACCCGTCTTATGGGAGAGGATGGCCGCTGCCGGTTCCATATAGGCGGGAAACTTGCCGCCAAAACCGCCGCCGATTTCACAGGGATATACCTTGACCTTGGAAACGGGGACTTGCAAGACTTCTGAGACTTGCGAGCGGATTTCAAAGGGACCTTGGGTGCTGACCCAAATGGTGATTGACCCGTCTTTTTTCCACCAAACAGTCGCATTATGTGGTTCGATATAACCCTGATGCACGGTAGCCGTTTTGAATTCGCGTTCGACGATCTCGTCGGCCTCGGCAAAACCTTGGGTTAGATCGCCCATGGAATGCTGGTTGTGACTGGCTATATTGCTTTTTTTGTCGGTCTTTTCGCCCATTTCGCGCGTGGTGCGCGTTTCGTCCAAGAGCGGGGCATCGTCCTGCATCGCTTTTTGCACATCGACCACGGCAGGTAGTACTTCGTATTCTACCTCAATGAGATCGAGCGCTTCTTCTGCGATATGGACGCTGGTCGCGGCGATGGCGGCAAGGGCATGTCCCTTATAGAGGACTTTGCCGGAGGCCAGCGAGTTTTGTGCGACCTCGCGGACGTTGACCATGGTTTCGCCTAGATTGGCAAGTTTATCGACGGTCTCGACCAAATCGTCGGCGGTGGCCACGGCGCGGACGCCTTCCAGCGCCATGGCTTTCGATGTATCGATTGACTTGATGCGCGCGTGGGCGTGCGGGCTGCGCAGAACTTTGCCAAAGAGCATGCCTGGCAGACGAACGTCGCCGCCATAAATAGCGGCACCCGTTACCTTGTCGACGCCGTCGTGGCGGATCGGACGCGTGCCGATGACGCGGTACTTGCCGTCGGAAGTGTAGTCGGGATAGTCTTTACTGGAAAAGGAGGTGGACATGTGCAGTATGCTCCTTATAGTGTGTACGGGATAATTTACGGTATTAATGTGGATACCCCGGAGGGCGCCGTCAAGTAAGTTTAGCAGGTAGAAATTATTTTCTCAACAGAGACACAACCCATATGTATAGAGGACGATGGAAAAAGAAAGTGCGATATGGCGTAGCGCCAGAGGGGAAAAATGCGTTGGAACGGGCCAAATACACGTTTGGCGTGCCGATTTGTCTATGGCGGCGCAGGCTGCTGATAACCTAGAGCCCTTGCTTGCTGACGGCGAACGCGAGCGCGCTGTGCGCTACCCGCGGCAAGAGGATCGGAGGCGTTTTATCGCCGCGCGGGCGATTTTGCGCCAAGTGCTCGCCCACTATATAGGGAATCGGCCTGAAAACCTGTCGTTTGTCTATGGCGAACACGGTAAACCGGCTCTGGCTGGGGACCTCGGACACGAGAGGCTTGAATTTAATATGTCGCATTCGGGCGAGATGGCGCTCTATGCAGTGGCTCGCAGTCGTCGCGTAGGGGTCGATATCGAGTACCCGCGCCCCAAGGTAAATTATATGCGCATAGCCGAGCGCTTCTTTTCTATAGAGGAATTCGAGGAGCTAACGGCCTTGCCCACAGAGGCTCAATGTGCTGCTTTTTATCGCTGCTGGACCCATAAAGAGGCCTATGTCAAAGCGCGCGGTGATGGCATTGCCGCTGGTTTAGGAACCTTTTCCGTCTCGCTAGAAGAGTGCTCGAAACTTCTTCGTTCGGACGATGGCCCCGATGAAATTGATCGCTGGCGATTTTTAGCTTTGGAGCCCGGTGGCCAGTACGTTGCCGCTCTATGCGTTGCCGGGCAGGATATGGAATTGTCCTGCTTCGAATGGTCTCTT
>JBLHGI010000219.1:0-10275 GCA_047616505.1 Planctomycetota bacterium | reverse complement strand
CTTAAACCCGTCGGCGTACTCCAACAAAAACACCGCTATGGTCTCGCTATTTTCCCGCAAGCCGCCCTCGCCCTTGGGTTCGATACAGGCCAATGCCGCTTCGCCCAACTCGCCCGACCAACGCCCCTCGTCGCGCGCTCGCCACACGTCATCACCTTCCAAGCACTGCACCGCAACGATTCCCTTTTCGCCGTCCTCGCGCCGCTCGACCATACACTGTAGCATCTCCAAACCATGAAAACCATAGGAATCGAGACCACCGTAGGCAATAGATAACGCCTCTTCAATCGGCGTGTCCAACCCGTGCTCCAACCAAGGCCTCCTATAGCAAAGAGGCAGCGAAGACCCCGCCATAAAAGGCACCTCAAGTTCTAGCGCCCGATCGTACATCCACTTGGCCTGCTGCCAACTCCACGACAGGTGCTTATCGGAAAAAACGGGCACCGAGCGACCAGAGGTAGCAAAGACTCCGCAGATCTGCTCAAAAAAGTAGCGCCGCGGGTAGAGGTGTTGCCCCTTCTCGTTCCAGGCGTAATCGCCGTGCTCACCAATGATGAGCACCCCATCCACAGCCAACTCTTTGCCCCCTAAACACAGCGCCTGTGGGATGGTGCCATAGCGCGTGACACCGTGCTCCTTAGCTAATTCTATCCCGACGTCGCGCTCGTGCACCTGATCTAAATACATCGAGACGATTTCGACTTGTGGTTCTTCCAACCCCTCTTCCGTTGGAAAACCTTTGAGGAATTTTGTGACGATGACATCGGCGTGCGAATGGGGATAATACGTCGTAATGATCGCCGCTATTTTTTTTTGTTGAGCCATATGGCCTCCTCTGTGAACGCCCACAATCTAAAACGATCTCATCGGTGCATCAAACGCAGGCAATCGCATCCATTTATACCTTGACCAAACCACCCTTTTATGTCCTTTATTAATAGATGCCTACTACAACCAAAACCAACGACGAACTCGTCGCGCTATGGCAAAACCAGCCCGCCCCCCTATTGGGCTTGCTGCACGCCTTCCACGACCGCGACGGTTATCTCAGCGACGACAGCCTGAGCACAATTTCTAGCGCTCTCAAAATTCCGCTGGCCGAACTCTTTGCAACTGTCACATTTTACCACCATTTTGCCCGCGAAGCCCCAGGCCAAAGTGCACCCCGAGTCTGCACCGGCCCCATCTGTACTCAGCGCGGTGCACGCCAACTGCTGGCCAGCCTCGACGGTGCCATAGAAATGCCCTGCGCCGGGCGCTGCGACGCACCTATCCCGGTCCTAGTCGGAGACCAAGTCCACGTCGGCGCCAGCGCAGAGGAACTCGCACTCCAGCCCTCACCCCTGCCCATTGCCAATCCCGGTGGTTATGAAGAGTGCGTCTTTGCCCATATCCGCATGCCAGATCGCCATACGCTTGCAGGCTATCGCCACAGCGGCGGTTACGAAGGACTGAGCCAGGCCGTGCAAGCGACACCGAGCGCACTTATTGACCTAATAACAGAGAGCAAACTAGCGGGACGCGGCGGTGCCGGTTTTCCCACCGGGCAAAAGTGGCGCGCCGTCGCACAGGCTCAGGGCGAGCCCAAAGCGATTGTCTGCAATGCCGACGAGGGCGAGCCCGGCTGTTTCAAGGATCGCGCCCTGCTCGACTACGACCCGCACGCCATTATCGAAGGCATGGTATTAGCGGCCTATGCCACGGGCGCCCAATTGGGTTTTATCTATCTGCGCTACGAATATCCGCAGACGGCGCTCTCTATAGAAAAGGCACTGCAAGAAGCGCGAGCAGCCAATTTACTCGGCTCCAATATCTGCGGTAAAGGCTTCGATTTTGATATCCACCTGCGCCGAGGGGCCGGCGCCTATATCTGCGGCGAGGAAGGCTCGCTCTTGAACAGCCTCGAGGGCAAACATCCCTACCCGCGCAATAGGCCTCCGTTCCCCGTCACGCACGGCTTTAACGACCTGCCCACGGCCGTCAACAATGTAGAAACACTCGTCGCCGTCGCGCCTATCGTAAAAAATGGCGCCGCTTGGTATCATTCGCTCGGGTTGGGAGAGCACGTTGGCACCAAGTTGATCAGTTTATCCGGTGACGTGCAAAGACCCGGCAACTACGAAGTTCCCTTTGGCCTACCGCTACAGACGCTGCTGCAGGAATGGGCCGGAGGTGCTCTCGAGGGCCGCTCAATCCAAGCCGTCACCATGGCCGGCCTCTCCGGTGGTTTTCTCGCCGGCACGGCCCTCTCTGCGACCCTGGACGAACCGTCCATCCGCGCACATGGCTCCTTTTTGGGGGCCGGTGGCATCATGGTCTTTGACGACAGCCGCAACATGGTCGAAATCGCCCACCAGGCCATGACCTTTTTCGCCGAGGAATCCTGCGGAAAATGTTTTCCCTGCCGCATCGGCACCCAGCGCCTGAGCGAGCGCTTGGACGCGGATGTGCAACATGGAGATATAGAGCAGTGGCACGGCGAAGTCGCCGATATGGGTGCTGCCATGAAAGCGACTAGTGCCTGCGGTTTGGGCATGGCCGCCCCGCATATAACGGAGAGCTTGCTCAAGTATTTTCCCGAGCAGGTCTCCCGCCACCTAGACCAGAGCAAATAGGATACTCTTATATGAGTGAACGCTTCCAACTGACGCTCGATGGCGAAGAGGTCTCTTTTACTGAAGACGAGACCCTCTACGAGATCGCCGAGCGCCAACACAAAAATATTCCCACCCTTTGCTACGACCCGCGCTTAGAACCGTTTGGCGCTTGCCGTCTTTGCGTCGTCGAGATAGAAGGCGTGCGCAACCCAGTGGCCTCTTGCACAACCAAAGCCACAGCGGGCATGGTCGTGCACACGGCAACATCAACCATCGAGAAACACCGCAAGACGCTGCTGGAAATGGTCGTCTCCGAAAACCGCGAGGTCGAGGTCGATCCCCTGCGCGGTTATGCGTCGCAGGAACTAAAAACACTCGTCGATCGCTACAGTGCACGGAGTGGCCGTTTTAAAGGCGCCCAGTCTGGCCAGATACATGCTACAGACGACAACCCTTTTATTCTGCGCGACTACGATCTCTGCATCTCGTGTAACCGCTGTGTGCGCGTCTGCGCCGAACAAGAAGGCGACCACGCCATCGCGGCTATGGGCCGCGGCTTTCACAAGCAGATCACGACGGAATTCGACCGCATTTTAAAAGACTCGTCCTGCACCTTTTGTGGACAGTGCGTGCAGACCTGTCCGACCGGAGCCCTGGCCGACAAAAAAGCCCTGCGCGCCGCCGAGGTAGAAGGCGAGCTAAAAAAGACGCGCTCGGTCTGCCCCTACTGCGGCGTCGGCTGCTCCGTCGATTTATTGACGAAGGGTGAAAAACTCGTTGGCATCCAACCGGCGATGGACGGCCCGGCCAACGAGGGAGCCCTCTGTATCAAGGGGCAATTCGCCTTCGATTTTGTCCAGCACCCCGACCGCTTAGACACGCCGCTGATACGCGGCGAAGACGGACAGCTACACGCGACCGACTGGGACACGGCTTTAGACAAGGCCGCCGCAGGCTTCCGCAGCACCCTAGAACAACACGGCCGCCATGCCATCTACGGCATCGCCTCGGGGCGCACGCCGACCGAAGCAGACTACTGCATGCAGAAATTTATTCGCCGCGGCTACGGCACCCACTATATAGACAATTGCAGCCGTGCCTGACACGCTCCTACGGTTGCCGGTCTGGCAGCCACTATAGGACGCGGCGCCATGTCGAACCCATTGGCCGACATGGAAAAACCCGATGTGATCTTCTGCATCGGCACCAATATGACGGAGTGCCATCCCGTCGCGGCAACGCGGCTAAAAAAGGCGCTCAAGCGCGGGGCTAAAATGATCGTCGCCGACCCTCGCCGCATCGATTTGGCCGAGATGGCCGATCTACACCTACCGCTGCGCGTCGGCTCCGATGTCGCCCTGCTCCTAGGGATGGCGCACGTGATTGCCCGCGAGGGCTTGGTCGACCGCGACTTTATCGAAAAGCGCACGGCCGACTACGAGGCCTTCGTTGAGCATCTCGGCGAATTCACGCCGGAATGGGCGGAAAGTATCTGTGGCGTGCCTGCCGCCGATATCGAAAAGGCCGGCCTACTCTACGGGGGGGCTGAGCGCGGTGCCATCTATTATACGCTCGGTATTACCGAGCATATCTGCGGCGTCGACAACGTGCAGAGCCTGTGCAATCTGGCCTTGATGACGGGCAATCTCGGCCGCGAAGGCGCCGGCATAAACCCCATGCGCGGCCAGAACAATATCCAGGGCGCAGGAGATGCGGGCGCCGTGCCCTCCAACTATCCCGGCTTCCAAGCGGTGGACCACCCCGAGAACAAAGCTAAATTCGAAAAGCTCTACGGACGCCCCATGGACGCAGAGCGCGGCATCACCAAAGTGCGTGCCTTAGAGCAGTCCGGTGAGAGCATTTTTGCCATGCTGATCGACGGCGAAAACACCCTGGTCTCCGACCCCGACAGAAAACACTGCGAACACGCGCTAAAGAGCTTGGACCACCTCGTCGTCATCGATATCTTTCTCACCGAGACGGCCGAGTTGGCCGATGTAGTGCTGCCGGCAACGTCCTGGGCCGAAACCGACGGCGTCTGCACCAATACCGAACGCCGCGTCCAGCGCCTGCGCCAAGCGGTACCCCCGCCGGGTGAGGCGCAGCCCGACTGGTGGATCATTTCCAAAATCGCCCAACGCTTGGGCTTTGACGGTTTTGAGTACGAGTCTGCAAAAGACGTCTTTAACGAACTCTGCAGCCTCTCCCCCATCTATGCCGGCCTGGACTGGGATCGCATCGAACACAGCCAGTATCAGTGGCCCGTGCCCACCAAGGACCACCCCGGCACGCCCATGCTACACGAAGGCGAATTCAAAAATGGCCGCGGGCTCTTTAAGACGATTAGCTACCGCGACCCGGCTGAGACTATAGACGACGAGTTTCCGGTATGGCTAACGACGGGTCGTCGCCTGCAGTCCTATCACACGCGCACACAGACTGGGCGCGCCCAAGGCATCGAATATTTACTCAGCGAAGAGAGCCTCGAAGTGCACCCCGAGGATGTCGCAGAGTGGAATTTAACGGACGGTGGCTGGTGCCGTATGGCCAGCGCCCGCGGCGAAGTGGAAATTCGCGTGCGCGCCACTACGCGATCGCCACGAGGAACGGTCTTTGCCAGCTTCAGCTTTAACGATGTGCCCGTCAATATCCTCACGGGCTCCGGCTACGATCCCGTGACAGAAACAGCGGAGTTAAAAGTGTGCCCGGTGCGTTTACAAGCGATTGATAAAAAGGAGAGCTAAGCAGCGAGATAAAGAACGCCACCCACGTCTAACAGCCTTATATAAAATGAAAAGACCCCTTTGTTATCAGAGGGGTCTTTTCTGTATCGGCTTGACAATGAGACGATCCTATACAATTATGAAGCCAATACGAACAAAGGCTTATTGCAGAGAAGATCTATTGCACCACTCTTTTTGGTTTGACTCGTATCAATACGCACTCCTCAATTTGGAGATATTACATTGCAATTTAGCATAGCCGCGATCCGGCAGCAGGACCCCTGGTATTGCGATCCAGCGAAATCGATACACCTATCTACTTGGGCCGACGCTCCCCGCGGGCAACGAACGGACTACGAACACGCCTTAGTCGGCGATGACGATCTGACACGAGAACGAGGCCTGCCCGTCACGGTCGTGGCCGGTGTCGAGGACGGCCCGGTGCTCCTGTTGATTACCGGAGAACACGGCAACGAGTACGAGTCCATTATTGCCTTGCAGGAAATGCTCAGGAACCTCAACCCCGCAACGCTAAAGGGCCGAGTGGTCGGGGTGAACTGTTGCTCTGTTGACAGCTATCTCTACCGCAGCCGGGTCGCCCATGCCGATGGACAGAATCTAGCCCGCGTGTATCCGGGCAAGGCCGATGGCACCCTGACGGAGCGCGTTGCCTATACGCTACAAAATGATTTTCTCGGCCAGACGCCCCCCCACAAGCCGACCTTTATGGTGGCGTTGCACACCTTCGGTCCAACGCTGTTGGGCGCGACCCTTTCGGGCTACAATATCTATCCAGGAGAACCCGACCTAAGTGCGATACAGCGCGAAGCCAGCCTACAGACGGGTTTACCCCTGGTGTGGGGACACGATTTTGATGCCGGCCATGCCGCCGCCGCCACCATCGGCCACGAGGCCAGCGGTCGCACGGCGCTATACGCCGCTTTTTTGGCCGAGGTTCCAGCCGTTTATTGGGAGACGGCATGGGGCATGGGTGGCGAAGCCGAATACGTGCGCGGCTTATCGCGGCTGCTGGTTCACTTAGGAATGGTCGACGGCGAAAATGCGTCGCTGGAGCCGCGCGAAATCGCCGAATCGATCGGCCATGGCGCCGGGTTGATGTCTTCGCACAATCAGAGCCCGGTTTCAGGCCTGTGGCGCCCGGCAAAGGCCGTATGGGATCGCGTCAGCATAGACGAGCTGCTGGGCACGGTATACGATCTATACGGAAAACCGATACACGAGATGCGCGCCCAGCGCGACGGCGTAGTGATATCGGTGCCAAAAATGCAGTATATAGAGCAGGGCACGCAGTGCGGCATTGTGTTATAACTAGCCGGATCGGGCACTTCATTAAAACATCGACGGGGCTAAAGTGAAAATCACCCAGATTAATACTCACATCACCATGCCAATCAACACGCTAGCTTGGGTCTTCGTCGAGGTAGAAACAGATGAGGGCATTAGCGGCCTGGGAGAATGCACTGAATACGTAGGCAACCCGCATTTAGTTCGTGGACTAGAGGCCATAAAACCTCTCGTAATCGGAGCGGATCCACGCCATATCGAGGAAATTTGGCAGCGCTTATTTCACGCGTATTCCAACTTCAATAGCCGGGGTTATATCTCTCATTTAATTTCGGCTATCGATATCGCCCTATGGGATATTCGCGGCAAAATGCTGGGAGTGCCCATATACGATTTGCTGGGTGGTCCCGTGCGCGAATCGGTGCCTCTTTATACACACGTGCGCGATCAGTGGCATAGTTCTGACCTCGATGCGATGGTCGCAGAAGCCAAACGGTCCAAAGAGCTCGGCTACCAGGCGATAAAAACAGATCCCTTTCCGCAACAAAAAAATAAGATCTCGTCCACATTCAAAGGGGCAAACCAAGTAGAGCGCTTAAACCCAGAATCCATTGCCAAAGCGGTGGAATGGATGGAAGCGCTGCGCGAGGCCGTGGGCCCCCATTACGAACTAATGATAGATGCGCACGGCCGTTTTGACGTGGCCAGCGCGATTAAAGCCTGCCAAGCGCTCGCCCATATTGACCTGGTTTGGTTTGAGGAACCGATACATGTCGAGAGCGATAACGCCCTGCGCCAGGTGCGCGAAAACACGGACGTGCCGCTGTGTGTCGGGGAGCGACACTTTACGCGCTGGGATTATTGGCAGCTACTCAACGACCGACTGGTAGACTACGTGATGCCCGATGTGGCCTGGTGCGGCGGCATCAGTGAATGGCGACGCATTGCCTCTATGGCCGAGGTGCAGTATATCCGCGTCAGCCCCCACGACGCTCTGGGGCCGATAGCCATTGCAGCTTCTTTCCAGCTTAGCATGGCAACGCCCAACCTCTACCGCGAGGAATGCCTGCATACCTGGTTTCCCCATATGGAGAAATTGATCTCCCCAACCTTCGATATACGCGATGGCTCGATCTACCCCAACGGCCTGCCGGGCTTGGGTATAGAACTCAATATGGATGGCATAAACGAGTATCGAGTAAAACTCGAAGATTTAGAAGCGAGACTGCCCTACGACTAATTATAAATCGACCCTTAGCAACAGATTTTACAATTTTCTTTATGTGCTCGCAAACCCAAAGGCAGCATATTGCAAAAACTAGAATTCCTCTACTATTTCTCCTGTGAGTCGCTCGTTGTTTTGGAAGCAAAAATCCTAGGTCTAGACGAGGGCACTCCCCCCGATCAGGTATATCATTGGCTGTGCTACGAGCGTTCCTCTGGTCAATTTGAAAAACTGACATTCAAGGCAATGGACACTAAAGACGACAAAAACTTTCGCGAGTTTGCGCAGGCAGAACTCTCTTTTGATACAGCGAACGCTCGCTTACAAATACGAGCTCAGGAATTTATATTGACGGTCCATAAAGCCAACTCAGTGCCGGACCAATTCACATCCCATGTGCAGCAATTTCTGTTGGGCTAATTAAACATTTCAATATAGCATAGGCATTGCCTATGAAAATACCGGGAAAGATTCATGAAAAGCAGCGACTACTTATCAAATATCTTCGGCTGCAGCGGCCGCACAGCCGTCGTCACCGGCGCCTCTAGCGGCTTGGGCGCAGAAATGGCCCGCGCGCTAGCGAAAGCGGGGGCAAACGTGCTCCTAGTCGCTCGCCGCACCGAGCGCTTGCAACAGCTCGCCACGGAACTCGCCGATACGGAGGGAGAGATCATCCCCTGCACGGCCGACCTAAGCCAACGCGACGATATTAAGCGCGTCGCCGAGCAGGCAGACAAAGACTTGGGCGGCTGCGATATTCTCGTGGCCAATGCCGGCACCGCCGACCGCGTGCCACTCAAAAGTATGGAAGAAGAAGATTTCAACGGAGTTCTCGATCTCAACGTTACGGCTCAATGGCTGCTCTCCAAAGCGCTCTTCTCCCAGCTGGCCGCCTCGGGCAATGGCCGCATAATAAATATTGCCTCTATCTATAGCATGGGAGCTTCCGTCATCCATGGTCTTGGCGCCTACACGATTAGCAAACACGCCCTCGTCGGCCTGACTAAATCGCAGGCGGTCGAATGGGCGCGGCACGGTATTACGGCCAACGCCATTGCCCCGGCCTACTTCCCCACCGAACTCACGGAGACAGCCTTAGAAGACGAGGATATGAGCGCGCGTTTGCGCACCTTTACGCCACAGGATCGTTTTGGCGACCCGAGCGAACTGGCACCGGCGCTGCTCTTTTTAGCTTCAAAGGCCAGCGCCTACACGACGGGTGCTATAGTCCCAGTCGACGGCGGTTGGACGGCGTGGTAAGGGTCTTGGGGAACTATAGAGAGTGGACTCATTTGAAAGGAACGGCATCTCATTGGAGAAAATAAATATACGCGAAAAGCTCGCGCTCTTTGACGAATACTGGACACCCAAGATAGCCGGCGAACTCAATGGCCAACATGTCAAACTGGTCAAACTCAGCGGTGAATTCGTCTGGCACAAACACGACGATGAGGACGAGTTATTCCTAGTCATACAAGGCGCGCTCTCCATGCAGTTTCGCGAACGCACAGTGCAAATTGAGGAAGGCGAGTTTATTATTGTCCCGCGCGGCATCGAGCACTGCCCTAGAGCAGACAGCGAAGTCCACGTCTTGGTCTTTGAGCCTATTGGCACGCTCAATACCGGAGATGCCATCAGCGACAAAATGGTACCGGAACTCGACGAAATTTAGCCGCACAGATAATGCTACCCGTATAGTTCTCGGCAAAGGCGCAGATGACACAGGGAATAGCCAGAGACACACAGTAAATCCAACACAAAGCGGGAGGACTTAAACCAAGTCCTCCCGCTCTCTTTTACCGCTATAAACTTCTGTTTCTATTTCTTCGCCCGCCGCAGCGCCTTTTTAAACTCGTTCTCGATTTCGCCGCGTGCGACAATGGCATCTTTCCACACGTCGGGAAAACAATCCAGCGCATAACCCGATCCCTTCGGACCCAATTCGACGACGGCCCACAGCTCTTTGCCTGAACGCTGCCCCTTGATCCACGCCTGTAGCGCGTGGGCCAAGAAGTGATCGCGCCAAGCGATAAAGTCGGCGTCTAGCTTGCCGCGCCCATTCGTAATCGGCGTCTGGCAATGGCTCCCAGTGAAGGTGCGAAAGTGAATCATCTCGCTCATCATTAGCAGGTCCGGACGATACTCGGCAATGCGCGGCCAGAACGTATTTGGACGCAGCTGCTTTATAATGGCCGGATGCGAGTGATCGAAGTTCATGCGCAGCTTGTCGCCGTAGCGCCGCTCGTATTGTTTGGCCAGAGCCAGCGCTTTTTCCGGCGTCTCCGTAACCGTATCGCGGTGCCATTCGATGGCCGGTTTGACGCCGTGTTTGTCCCCGGCTTCTACCACGGCACGAGCCACGGTGACCGCTTTCGAGATGTCCGTATCGTGATCGCAGAGCTGCACATTGATATGCAGCGCGCCG
>JBLHGI010000218.1:0-10325 GCA_047616505.1 Planctomycetota bacterium | reverse complement strand
TCTGAGCCGTTTCGACGGTGAACATTTTACCAATTATAAGACGAGTGATGGTCTGATAGACGATCGCGTGTCCGTGCTCTTAGAAGACGATGAGGGTTTTCTATGGATTGGCACCGAAGGGGGTCTTAGCCGCTTCAACGGCACTATTTTTACCGACTTTACCACGCGCGAGGGTTTGCCTGATCACTGGGTGCGGGCCATTTATCAAGACCGCGAGGGCAGTCTGTGGTTCGGCACCAATAAAGGCGGCGTCAGCCGGTACGATGGCCATCGTTTTAAAACCTTTACCGAGGCCGACGGCTTGGCCAACGACGGGGTACTGAGTATACATCAGGACGCAAGCGGGCAGCTGTGGTTTGGCACCTTCCGCGGCGTCAGTTGTTACGACGGTGAGAAATTTGCCAATTATACCGAGCGCGATGGCCTGGCCAACAATCGCGTTTGGTCGATACTCGAAGATCGCGAAGGACACCTGTGGTTTGGCACCTTCAGCGGCGTTAGTCGCTACGATACGCGGACGTTTACTTCGTTTCGCGTCGAAGAACAGGTGGTCGATAATGGCGTGATGTCCTTGGTGCGCAACGACGAGGGGCACCTGTTCTTTGGGCCTTGGGGTGGGGGTCTAGCCTGTCGCAAAGGCGATGAAATTACGATCTACGATACGAGTGACGGTTTAGCGCACGAAGTTACGCTCGATGCGATCAAAGATCGCGACGGCGGTTTGTGGTTTTGCTGTTGGCAGAGCGGTATCAGCTATTTAAGCGATGGTTATCTCCGCCACTTCACCGACATAGATGGTTTGGCCAGTGGCCAAGTTTGGGCGCTGAGTATAGATAGCCAAGGGCGCGTATGGTGCGCCTCGCACAGTGGGGCCAGCTGTTACGAAAATGGCGCGTTCCGCAATTTCACTCAGGCCGATGGTTTGGCGCATAACCGCCTGCGCGATATATGCGAAGATAGCCAGGGGCGAATTTGGTTTGCCACCCACGATGGCCTCAGCTGTTACGAAGACGGCCAGTTTACCAACTATACCATGGCCAATGGTTTGGTCGATGATAGCATTTGGTGTATTTGTGAGGATCGGCACGGACACTTGTGGTTTGGCAGCAGCGGTGGCGGCGTTAGCTGCTACGATGGCACGCGTTTCGAAAATTTCACGCGCGACGACGGTTTGGCTTCGAATAACGTGTGGGTGATCTATGAGGATCGGCGCGGGCATCTTTGGTTTGGCAGCAGCGGCGGTGGAATTAGCTGCTATGACGGGAAAGTCTTCCAGGTCATGACCCAGGCCGATGGGCTGACGGGCAATATGGTGCAGGTCATGCGCGAAGACGAGGACGGGGCCCTGTGGTTTGGTACGAATAATGGCCTGACGCGCTACCAGCCGCCCCCGGCTTTTCCGCCCCCCGTTTCGATTGATGCCGTCGTGGCCGGTCGCCGCTACGAAGATTGCGAGGCCGTAGAGGTAGAGCACAGTGCAGGTCTGGTGGCCTTTGAATTTCACGGCATGAGTTTTAAGACGCGGCCGCAGGCCATGGTTTATCGCTACCGCCTGCGCGGTTTGCACGATGGTTGGCGCAGTGTACGACAGCAGCGAGTGGAGTACGAAGATTTGCCGGTGGGCCAATACGACTTTGAGGTAGTGGCCGTAGATCGCGATCTGGTTTACTCAAAAGAGCCTGCTACTATGGCGATAGAAATCGTGCCCGATGCGCGCGATGAGCAGATCGACGGGTTGGAGCGCGAAGTGCGCGAGCGCACGCGCCAGCTCGTGCAGGCAGAGAAGATGGCGGCGCTGGGCAATCTGGTAGCTGGCATTGCCCACGAACTCAACAATCCAGTGGGTGCCATCAGCGGTGCGCACGATGTGCTCGACCGCTTAATCGAGCGCATTGCCAAGTCGCTGGGACAAAATAAGAGCGAAGAAATGCAAAAATGGTTGCATTTACTGCGCGATAACAACCGCAATGCCATCACGGCCAGCCAACGCATCTCCCAGGTGGTGCGCAGCCTAAAGAATTTCTCGCGTTTGGACGAAGCGAGTTATCAGAAGGCCGATGTGCGCGAGGGGCTCGACAGCACGCTGACCCTGTTGACTCCTAAGTTTGAGGGGCGCATCGAAGTCACGCACGCCTATGGAGAGGTGCCCGCTATTTATTGTTATGCGGCTGAACTCAATCAGGTCTTTATGAATGTGCTGTCCAACGCGGCGCAGCACATCGACGGCTCTGGGCGGATCCACATCGAGACCAAGGCGGATGCCGAGCGCGTGTACGTGCGGATTTCGGATACGGGCAGGGGCATTCCGGCCGATAATTTGGAGCGCATTTTCGATCCGGGTTTTACGACGCAGGGCGTCGGTGTCGGCACGGGGTTGGGTTTGTCGATCAGCTATAATATCATGCAGAAACACGGGGGACGGATCTTTGTCGAGAGCGAGGTGGACAAGGGGTCTACGTTTACGGTGGAGTTGCCGCGTAGGGAGGGGAGTACAGGTGTTTGACGTCTGGGTTGGGGCATGCCCTTCGCTCGTGCTCGCGGGCCATCCCTAACCCAGACTTGTAAACTGCTGAAAAAAATGGAAGAAACAGAAAAGACACTGAACAGATCTAATTGAAGGATAGATATAATGTCTGAACACAAAGTACAGGTGGGGTGGAAGCGCGATTCTGAGGACTTTAAGTACGAGACTTATACGCGCAACCACAGCTGGACCTTTGTCGACAAAGGCACGACGATCACAGCTTCGGCTGCGCCCGGATTTTTGGGCGATGCTGCACACGTCGATCCGGAGGAGGCGCTGGTTGCTTCGCTGTCGAGTTGCCATATGCTCACGTTTTTGGCCGTAGCGGCTAAGAAGCGCTTTGTCGTCGATGCGTACGAAGACGATGCCGTGGGTTTTTTAGGCAAGAACGAGAACGGCAAGCTGGCCATCACGCGCGTAGAACTGCGGCCGCGCATATCGTTTGCTGGCGACCCACAGCCCACGCCCGACCAGATCGAGCAGCTACATCACATTGCACATCAGGAGTGTTTCATCGCCAACTCCGTGCGCACGGAAGTGACGGTGAAATCTCCCTAAAGAGGAGACGATGGCGATGAGCGCATCAGCCCCTACCCCCTATCGCCTTCGAACAACCCATTACGCGCGTGCTCTACCTCAACGATAACTTTTTTGTCGGGCGCGAGCTGCATTTAAAGCAGCCGTATTTCTTCGTTTCAGCCACGCTGCAGACGCCATTATCCACTGGTAAAGAGAAGCCAATAATTGAAAGCTGAAGTCGTTTCCCACGAAGTGTTTGTAGAGTCTCCCGAAGAAGGTGTTGGTGTGATGGGTGGCTCTTATTACACGACGAAAGAAGGTTTAGAGCTGCTGAGCGTGCATAGTCTGACAAGTCGCAGCGACACGGTGGAAATGGCCTATGTGCGGCGCTCGCCCGACAACGGCCGCAGCTGGAGCGCAGCGGAAGCATGGCCGATGCGCTTTGAGGCAGAGGGTGGCATGGGGCGTCGGCACGTGCGCGGTGGTTATATCGATCTGGTGACGGGTCGTTATATACAGGTGTGGACCGAGGGCGTGCTGCCGACAGATGACCCGTTGGAGGGCATGCGTCAGTGGAAGTTGCACTATTCCGTTTCAGAGGACGGTGGGCGTACGCAGGTCGTCAACGAGCAGATCATTTGCGCCGGGGATGAGTACGATGCGCAGCACCCGCTGCCCGGCGTGTTTATCGGCGAGAACTGCGTGATGATCGGCGACCTGGGCGAAGTGCCGCTGACGCGCAGCGATGGGGCGATCCTCGTGCCCGTGCAGAGTACGCCGGTCGACGAAAACGGTGAGTACTATAATCCCGGCGCTGGTTATACCTATACGGACTGTCTGCTGCTAATAGGCCACTGGCAAGAGGATGGTCGCCTGAGTTGGAGCTGCTCGGATCGCGTTTGCGGTGACCCCGAGCGCACGACGCGCGGCTTGATCGAACCGACCATCGCCGAGCTAGAGGGCGGACGTCTGCTGATGGTGATGCGCGGCAGTAACGACGCCAGACATGAGTGGCCCGCCCATAAGTGGATGGCGCTGTCGACCGACGGCGGTCAGAGCTGGGATGCACCGCGTCCGTGGACGTACACAGACGATGAGGCCTTTTTTTCGCCGTCGGCATGCTCGCAGCTCGTGCCGTGGAGCGATGGTCGTCTGTTCTGGGTGGGCAATATCTGTGCGCAAAACCCCCAGGGCAATCGCCCGCGCTACCCACTCGTACTAGTCGAAGTAGACCTGCAAAGCGGGTTGGTCCTACGGAATTCGCTAGAGGTGCTCGACGACCGCCAGGAAGGTGAGCACGAGATGTTGACGCTGTCCAATTTCTACGCGCGCGCCGATAGAGAAACCGGCGAGCTGCTGGTCTTTTTTCCGCGTTTCTTTGCCAAGACCTTTGAAGGACAAGAGCGCTGGACGGCGGGGTTGTCGATGCTGCGGGTTGCGTTAAAATAGCTCTCTTAGCTCTTCGTTTGAGGTGGTGAAAACGCCACTGATGCCCAAGAAGTATAGCGGTCCGCGCAGGTGCGAATACGGCGTTGACGATCCATGTCGCAAGAAATCCTACTACATATTTCCCCGAAACAGTCGATATCTGATAAGGGAGGCTAGCGTTCTATTGCTGTGTGTAGCACAGTGCGCGATAGAACGCTGTGCTACCCATTACTGGACTTTGTTTTGCTCAGAGAAGATAAATCTTGCTCGGTTGCTACCTTTAGAGCTTGGGCAAGGGTTTTCCTAAAACATAGAATTGTTTAAGCTGCTGTTTTTTATGATGTAATATATGAATAGTTGAATTTGCTGACGCATTGAGGTGCTTTGGTGGGTTTCCTATTTGCGGAGCGGTATGCGAATCTATTTTCCCATGGTTACACTGCTGCTGCTATTCTCATTGGGAATAATGCCGTCGCGAGTAGTCGCTCAGAGTCAAACCGGCAAAGAGGCGTCGGGGGCGAAGCGAGAAAATCGGCGCGACGGGGCTGGGCAGCAGGGTCTGAAGGGGCGGCAGCAAGCCCAAGTGGACAAGATGCGCCAGAAAGACCCCGGTCTCAAGGCCCATTGGGACGCGAAAACGGGCCTGCTGACGCACTTGGAGGGCACGCTCAGCGATCCGATGCCCGGTAATGGGCGCCAGGTAGCACTCGACTATTTTGCCGCCAATGGCTCGATGATCGATATGGCCGATGCAAACGGAGAATTGAGTATCCTCAAGGTCCAGACGGATCATCGGGGCTGGGAGCACGTCAAACTACAGCAAACCTATAAGGGGTTGCCGGTAGAAGGGCGCCAACTCGTGCTATCGATCAGCGACCAGCGCCAAGTCCGCATGGTCAATTGCCGCCATTTCGTCGGCGCCCTTGCCGTAGACACGGTAACTGTGGTGCAAAGTGCGGCGGCATTAGGTCTGGTGCGGACCCATCTGGCAGCGCAGCGCGAGTCGGGACAGGGTCCAACCGTGCAAAAGGTGGTGTACCCGCACGATGGGCAGAGCCATTTGGCTTGGAAGATCCAGCTGCGAACCGAAGAGCCACTAGGTGATTTCATCTATTATATCGACGCCCATAGCGGCGCGGTGATCAACCACTACAACAACATGAAGTTCGCCCTCGATCGCAAAACCTACACGGCGAGCAACGGCACAAGCTTACCGGGGACGCTGACGCGGTCCGAAGGCGCGGGGGCCGTCGGCGACACCCCCCTAGATAATGCCCACGACTTTGCCGGTACGGTTTATAACTACTACTTCACCTCGCACGCACGCGACAGTTACGATAATGCCGGTGCCACTATTACCTCGACCGTGAACTATGACAGCAATTACAACAATGCCTTCTGGAATGGCACTCAGATGGTCTACGGCGATGGCGATGGCACCACTTTTGCCCCGCTGTCGCAGTCGCTGGACGTGGTGGCCCACGAATTGACGCACGCCGTCACCAATTTCGAGTCCAACCTGATCTACCAGAATGAATCGGGTGCCCTCAACGAATCCATATCCGATATCTTTGGAGCTCTGATCGACGCGACCAATTGGCAAATCGGCGAAGACATCTACACCCCTGGTACCCCGGGGGATGCATTGCGCTATTTGGACACGCCGGCCATTGCCGGCCAACAGCCAGACCACATGGATCAGTTTGTCACGCCGAATGCCAGTGGCAGCGCGCTCGATCAAGCTTGCGCCAGTGCCCAGAACCAGGACAACGGCTGTGTCCATATCAACAGTGGAATTCCCAACAAGGCGGCCTATCTGATGGCGGCAGGGGGCGTTCACGGCGGCATAACGGTCGCAGCTTTGGCGGGTGCGCGCACCGATATGGGCAAGATCTGGTATCTGGCACAAACGACGTACCTGACCTCATCCTCTGATTTTTTGGCCGCCAAACAGGCGACGGAAGATGCAGCGACCGCACTCTTTGGGGCGGGTGCCAAAGTGACTACGGTGACGAATGCCTGGAAGGCGGTGGGCGTCGGCGTGGCCAACACGGCGCTATCGCCCAGTTCGCTCAGTTTTGGCAATGTGGAACTTGGCAAAACTGGGACCCAAGCGCTGACGATTTCCAACACGGGTTCCGTGGATCTAGCGGTCACTAATATCACATCTGACGACGCGCAATTTTCGCCGTCTACCACCTCTTTCACTGTCGCGGCGGGGGCCAGCCAAATAGTAAGTATCACGTTTACGACCGATCTAACTAAGGTTGGAACCCAGACGGGCACGCTGACGATTACACACGATGCGCCGAATAGCCCCACGACGATCGCCATGACGGGAGACGCGGCCGTCGGAGTCTCGGCCAGTGCGGTCAGCTTCAGAGAGAGTGGATCGCAGACTATCTCCATAAGTAATCCGGCCACTGCCATCATCAATTTAACGACGATCTCGTCAAGTGATCCGCAATTTGTCCTCTACAACGGTGGCGTGCCGATTCCCACTGGGGTGATTGCCGTGCCCGTGGCCGCCAATGGCGGTATTTATGATATAGATGTCGTCTTCACGCCGAAGGCTCTTGGAATACAGTCCGCGACCCTCTCTATTACACATAACCCGACCATTCTGATTGCTCTGACGGGAGGGTTTGAGTCCAGCTCCGCTGGCTCCGAAGTCGTACAAACCGCCCCTTCGATCAGAAACTATGTAGCCATTCCCTTTGGTGGAGAATGGATCGCGGTCCTGCTGATGTGTAGCTGTGGCTGTTATGCGTTGAGAAGAAACAAGGTTTGCACCGGCCCGCCTCATCGGGATATCCCATAGCGCAGACTATGATTGCATACGATAAACAGGGACAGTCCGGGTTTGCGCTGCGTTTTGTGCTGAGCATGGTCGTTTTGACGATGGTCTACTCTTACTTAGAACCTCTTTTTGGCTACAGCTATCTCTATCCTCTTTCTCTCGTATCCGCGACTCTGCTCGATCTGAGTGGGGTGCCGAACGACCTGTATGCATTTATAGACCAGGGATTCTGCGCGCTGCAAATGGAGCGCAACCTGTTCCACATTGAGTATGAATGCACCGGTGTATTTACGTTGTGTATTTATTTGGTAACCGTCATCGTCTATCCGGTGGCTTGGGTCGCCAAAGTGCGGGGCGTTGCGTTGGGCATATCCGCTTTTTTTGCCTATGGCGTGTTGCGTGTGTTCGGGTTGGGACTGATCAGCCATTGGCTGCCGTCGTGGCTCGATTTTTTTCATATCTATCTCATGGTGGCACTCAATCTGGGTTTCCTGCTCTTTCTGTGGGCTTTCTGGGTGAATCGTTGGACCCTACACGTGCCAGAAAATAAATGAACACTTTAGTACTGCAGCGCCCCTTCTGGTTCTTTGGAATTTTTGCGCTGACTACTCTGCTGCTGCTGCCACTGTGGAACGGGCTAGCCGATTGGTATATGGTTGCTCTGTCCGCTCTGGTCAACCACGCCAGCACGTGGACGGGTTTGCCGTCCCAGTTCCAACTGGGCGCTTTGCCGCAGGAGCAAATGATCAGCCCTGGTATCGTAGCGGGTACGGCGCTCTTTATCGCCACACCCGAGCGCAGCGTGCGCTGGAAAATATCTTGGATTGTCGTTCTATGCACCTCCCTGTATGCACTACAATCGTTTCTGTTGCTAGTACAGGTTCACCTCGCTTACACGCACTTTTTCGCCCAACTGTCGTGGGTACAGCGATTGCAGTACGACGTACCCTTTATCTCGTCTCTGCGAACGGACCTCTTTGCATCGGTCGTCGAGTCCGGGCGTTACTGGACGAAATCCCTGTGCTTTGTCCTAATCTGGATTGTGGCGATAGGACGACGTTCGTAGCGAATCACACTCGACAGCTTTCCGCTTAGTCCATACACTATCATTTTGCCATTAGTAAAATGAGGTGCTATGTCCGATCAACCCCATATCGTACTCGTCATGACGGATCAGCAGCGCTGGGACACGCTGCGCTGTTTTGGTTACGAGCATATGCAGACGCCGCATATAGACGCTCTCGCTACGCGCGGCATCGCCTTTAACCACGCCTTTACTCAGGGAGCTGTCTGCGGCCCTTCGCGCAACAGCATCGTCTCGGGCCAATACGTGCACACGCACGGCATTGAGCAAAACGAGGCGTGGCTGAGCCCCGAGCAGCCCAACTGGATCGAGCGGTTGCGCGCGGGTGGGTACCACACTGCCAATATCGGCAAGATGCACACGGCACCTATTCGTCTGCCCTGCGGTTTTGACTATCGCCTCGTCGTCGAAAATAAAAACTACCAGCAGGGCATGCACGGTCCCGACCCCGACGACTACGATCACTTCCTCGCCCATCACGGGCTCAAGCGTCCTGCGCTTTCCTATTATAAAAATGTGCCGGACTGGCCCGATCATTTGGGCGCCGCTATATGGCCACACGACGAAGATCTATTTATCGATAATTTCGTTGGCCAGCGCACGGTGGATTATATCGACGACTACGATTTTGCGCGGCCGCTCTTTATGTGGTCCGGTTTTGCCGGCCCGCACGATCCCTACGATGTCACCGAGTCAGCGCTCGCGCGCTACGACGGTATCGAGTTGCCCGCTCCGGTGTGCATTGAGAACGAGCTCGATAGCAAACCACCGTCGCAGCGGGCGGCCATGCAGGGGATGGAGGGCAAAAACACGCCCGCAGCTATCTGGTGGAGCCGCGCTACGCCCGCGGCCATCGACCGGATGCGCCGTCATTACTACGCCAATATTAGCTTGATCGACGATTGGGTTGGCCGCATGGTGCAGAGCCTAGAGGCGCGCGGACAGCTCGATAACACGCTCTTTGTTTTTACCTCGGACCACGGAGACTGCTTGGGGGACCACCATCAGGTCTACAAATTTTCTTCGCACTACGATTCGGTCGCGCGCGTGCCACTGGTAATGGCGGGCCCCGGTGTGAAAAAATTGGGCGTCCGCGACCCCTTAGTGGAACTGATCGACCTGGGGCCCACCTTTCTCGAATTGGCGGGCTTAGAGCCACTGGAGGATGCCAGTGGCCAATCGCTGTGCCCGCTCTTAGACGGTCGAGACGAAGTAGTGCACGAGGTGGTTTTTTCCGAGTACGGTCCGCGCGTCATGGCGCGTACACGCGACTGGAAGCTCGTGTTCTATCCAGGACAGACTTACGGCGAACTCTACGATATGAACTTGGACCCTGACGAACTTTATAATCGCTACGACGACCCGGCTTATACAGAAGCGCAGCGGCAGATGGTCGAGCGCATGCTGCACTGGTATGCCAGCACGCGAATGCGAACCAGCTAATACCATGGCCTTTGTCATTCACGTCAGTGCGCTCGTTGAAGAGGATGGCCGCTTTCTTTTTGTGCGCGAAGGCAAGGAGAAAAATTATGGCAAGCTCAATTTGCCCGGTGGCCATTTAAACGAAGGCGAAGAGCTGCAGGACGGCGCTCGGCGCGAGGTGCGCGAAGAGACGGGTTTAGAAGTAGCCATAGAGGACTTAGTCGGGCTCTACACGGGGCCGGGTGAGCCGCACTACCTGCACTTTGTTTTTGCCGCGTGCGTCGAAGGCGGTGAATTAGCGCCGCAGCCGGACGAGATCATAGAATGCCAGTGGCTGTGGGCTGATGAACTCTTTGAACGCGGAGAAGAAGAAATTCTCAACCCCAACAAGCTGCGGGTAATTCTACAAGACTATCACGCTGGTGCGCGCACGCCGCTGGCGCTGATCCGCGAAAACTTACGCGGTTAAATACTCGACTTTTCTATTATTTAGTTTCCACTTTTTTGCGAAAGGAATTACCGTGGCCCGCAATGTACTCTTTATCCTC
>JBLHGI010000217.1:0-10342 GCA_047616505.1 Planctomycetota bacterium | reverse complement strand
CGCAGGGCTAAAACCCCAGGGGCCGAGACCGCCGGCATAGGCGACATGACCTTGCATATCGACCAGGTAGAGGCGTTCGGGCCAGGCGGCGTAGGTAGTCATCACCGCATCGTCCATTTCGTCTACATAGGTGCCAATATCGTATTGCATGGCCGCCTCGCACTGGCCGGCGACCCGACGGCGTTCGGTTATGGTTTGCGGGTCGCGCAGACGGTTTTCACTGCCGAGATCCCAACCGTCAAGCGGGTGTGCCTCGCGAATATAGACGACGATAAATTGCACCTGCTCGCCATATTCTTTGTAGAGATCGCGCAGGCTCACGGCCTCGCGCACAAAGGGCGGTCAGGTAAAACTGCCAAAGACCAGCGCAACGGGCTTGAGGCCGCGAAAGTCAGACAGGGTGAGCGATGTTTTTCCTTGGATATTAGACAGCGTAAAATCGGGCGCAAGCTCGCCCTTCTTTGGCGCGCGGCCGTCGTGCTCTTGCTGCCAAGTGTCCGCGTCGCTGCGATTCTTAATGGCCAAAACGGTCTCCTTTTAGAGGCGCATAGTGCTAAGAGAAATATATAAAATTTGTGCGGTCAGCACTCTTCGCGACTTCTTCTAAGGCGCGATCACTTCGCTAAGTTCGCCTAAGCTCTGTACGCGTAGATCCGCTAGGTGCGTCCACGCATCCTCGTTGTCGATATCGACGTAAATAGTGGCGGTATCCGCATTGCGTCCGGCTTCTAAGTCGTAGTGAAAATCGCCCACCATAACAGCTTGTGCTGCATCCCCCTGCCATTTCTTAAGTAATAGTTCGATACCGGCGGGCGCGGGTTTTGGTGCGGCTGATTCGCGGCCCAGAATGCAGTCTTCAGCAAAAAAATCGAGCAAGGCACAGGCCTCTAAGGTCACTAGGGCATTTTCGCAATTATTGCGCGTGAGGATGCCGAGGTTTGCTCCACGTGCGCGCAGCGACTGCAAAAGCGCTAGGGCACCGGGCTGAGCTTGAGCTTGGCGTGCGTAGTCGAGTTCGAGTGCGGCGAGCTGTCGGTGTTTGGCGGCGGCTTCTTGCGGCGGCAAGGCGTCGATTGATTCGATTATGCCATCCGTCTTAGGTACATCGAGCGCGGTGCGGATGGCGGCGAAGTCGTGCGCGGCAACGGTCAACGTGCCGTCCATATCGAAGATCCAGTGTGTGCGCTGTGCCCATTCTATTCCCATCATAGTTCCTTTTAATATGTCCTCTCGCTTAGTTGAGGCCTAGCACGGCGCGCGCCGCGCCCGTCGTCTGCCGCACCTGCTCGACGGTGCCCATGCCAAACATAGAGGCTGCCACGCCGACCTGGTCGAAGACGTACTCAAAGGCTTGTTCGCCGAGGAACCGACCGCCGGCCATGGGTTTGATGGCGATGACGGGTTTGCTGACGTTGCGGATGGCGTCGAGGGCTAACTCTTGCGTCGGCAGCATAAAGGTGCCGGGGCTGTTGACGGTCGTTAAATAACCGTCAACGGGAATATTTTCAGTTTCTAGTAATGGAAGCGTGATACCGGCGTGGTGCACGCTGGTAATGACGGTGTCAAAGCGACTGCGCAAGAAGTTGATATAGTCGCGGATCAGGTCGAAGCGTCCAGTCATGGCGAGTAGGTCTATTTCGGCGCCGGGATCGGCAATGAGGATATCACAGCCGGCGAAGAAACCCAAATATTGCTCGAGCACACCGTAATTGATCTCGAAGCGCGCGGCTTCTTCTTCTGTATAGGGGGCGACGGTGGCGGGTGTGACCATGTTCTTGAGATCGCCGCCGAGATTGTAGCGCATGATGGCGTCGCTTTTCATTTTGTCGACAAAGGCCAGACCGCCTACGCGCTCACCGTGGGCGTAGAAGGTCGAGTGGGCGCGCTCGGAATAGGAGACTAAATTCCCGTCGAGATAGATCGGGATCAGGATATAGGCGACCATGCCAATCTGTGTTTGCGTCTGCTGCTGTGTTTCCCACACGGCCTGTAGGTGCAAACGGTCGAGTTCGGGTAACATGTGGTCGACCTGTACGGCGGTGATGCCGGCTTCCTCAACGGCGCAGCGCAGGACTTCTGTGACGCGGTCGACGCGGCTGAAGTGGCCAAGGTTCTCTTGGTCGCGCTCGGGGTTTTGATAGGAGCAACCGTCGTAGGGGTGGATGCCCATGATGAGACGCGGCACTTCGGCGTTGCCCACGGTTGTAGTTGGCACGCCACAGCCTTCCAGATAGGTCTTCATGCGTATAGCTCCATTCAGAGTTAGGGCGTCTGCGCCCCTGTTGTTTCGAGATAGACCGCGTAGAGCGATTGGCTGCCCGTGATATAGAGCCGGTTCTTTTTTGGGCCGCCGCCAAAGCAGAGATTGGACACGGTCTCGGGCAGGTGGATCTTGCCGATCAGGTCGCCGTTGGGGGCAAAGCAGTGCACGCCGTCGTAGCCATCGCCCACCCAGCCGGCGCTCGCCCACACGTTGCCGTGCACGTCGCAGCGGATGCCGTCGGCGGCCCCCGGTGCCATTTCGACAAAGACGCGGCCGTTTTTTATGTGGTCGCCATCGACGTCATAGACGCGGATATTTTTTGGGTCGCCGGTATCGGATATATAGAGCAGGCTCTCGTCGGGCGAAAAACAGAGGCCATTGGGCATATCGAGCTCTTCAGCGACTATCGTGGTCTCACCCGTTGCGCCGTCGATGCGATAGACACGCGTCGGCAACTCGTATTCGGCGTGCTGGCCTTCGTAGGCGTAGAGGATGCCATAGCCGGGATCCGTAAACCAGATGCTGTCGTCCGAGCACACGACGACGTCATTGGGGGCATTTAACTTTTTTCCACCGAAGCTATCGATCAGTACTGTAATCGATCCATCGTGTTCGGTGCGCGTGACGCGGCGCGAGAGGTGCTCGCAGCTTATTAGGCGGCCTTGGCAGTCGCGGGTGTGGCCGTTGCTGTAGTTGGAGGGTTTGCGGTAGAGCGTGACGTCGCCGGTCTCTTCGTCGTAGCGCAGGATGCGGTTGTTGGGGATATCGCTAAAGAGCAGACAGCGGGCATCGCCAAAGTAGACGGGGCCTTCGGTCCAGCGCGCGCCGGTCCATAAGCGTTCGACGACGGCGTTGCCTATGCGAAAGGGGCCGAAGCGCTTCTCGTCGATAATTTCTATGGCGGGATCGGGATAGCGCACGATGGCGCCCGACCAGTCTCTGTCGGTAGGGGTGGTGGTCATTTTTTGTTGGCTCCAGTAGGGTGGGGGCGGTCCGGGCTCGATCCCTTGGAAACTGGGGAGGGTGGAAATGTCCTGGCCTTTCCTATGTGTTTGCAGTGTCCAATATCGGCAATGGAGTCAGGGGCATCAACCGATCAGCATTTCGGGTCTTCGCCCAGTACCCCTTTGTGGATGGCTTGGATGATGAAGCGGACGGTGATCAGTGCGGCGATGATGCCGAGGATCTTGCTGATATTGATGGCGATATCGGTCCAGAACCGCTGTTGTTCGTATTGTTGCGCGGCTTGCAGATTGATGGTGTTGCCGGCGGTGTCGAAGATGGTAATGCTGCCCGCCGCTAGGCCGTCGATACCGGTGGCGACTAATTCAGTAATCGCCGCGAGCTGGGCAGCGGAGAGGGAGTCGCTGGTCGTAGCGACGATAACAGAGACCTACCAGCAACCCGCCCGCGAGATACAAAATGAAGGGATATTTATTGAGAGCGTCTGCCGGGTTCATGAGATGTCTCCTATATGCTATTTGCATGGGCGCTGAGTGCTTGGCTCTACGTATTGGAGTCGCAGTCTATCGGTATCAGATTTCCAGTATGGAGACGTGGCCGGCCTGGCCGTAGGCGGTAATTTGGCGATCTCGGGTTAGCAGATCAGCTTGTAAGAAGCGCGCCGTAGCTACTAGGATTCGGTCTGCTGGGTCTCCGTGGAAATGGCCGGGTAGGCGGTTGCTGGCCAGCGCAATGGCGGGACTGATGGAGGCCAGAGCGATGCCGGGCGCGTCGAGCGCTTGGTCCACCCATTCCCCGCACGATATGGGCAGCTTGATACGACCCTTGGCTTCGAGCATGCCTACTTCCCAGACGGAAATCGTAGACACGCGCAAGCGCGATGTGCTCGCTGCGCGCTCTATATGCGTGAGTGCAGGCGATGAGCGCAGAGGCTCGTCGCCGTTCATGAGCCAGATCCAAGCGTGCGTATCAAGTACGATAGGTCGATCATTCATCATCGGCTTCCCAGACTTCGTCTATAGGCGCCGTGATGTCTCCGTCGATCGAAACCGATCCCTGTAAATATCCCAAGAGCGGACGGGGTTTTTCTTCTTCAATAGGTATTACTTTAACGACGGGTTTGCCGTGTTTGGTGATGACGATTTCTTCGTGTGTGTCGCGTACTTGGTCCATTAGCTTTAGGCATTTGCTCTTGAATTCGCCTGCTGGAATCTGCATGACTTCCTCCTATAATTAAATATGACCATAGTAATATAACTATAGTCGCACGGTAAAAATAGGGCGATATCCAATTGGGTCAGGGGCGGATCAGTGCACGTTTTCTATATTAGTCGTCAACGGGAAGAACGTCGTGCTCGACCTCCTGCACTTTGCCGGGAAAGGTCTGTCCTCGTATCCACATGATCGGTTGCCCTTTGCCGGATTTTTCTGGATTGACCCATTCTGCTTGCGCGCTTAAGTAGTGCGCCACATAACTGCGCCTAAAGCGCTGGCTGTGGTTGTTTGTGCTCTTGTGCAGCAGGTGGGAGTGGAACCAGATGACTGCGCCGGCTGGCACTTCCACGGCGATGCCGTCTTTGTCGCGTGCATCGCGTGCCAGTTTGAATTCGTTTTGCTGTGAGCCCTCGATATCGTCGTGTGCGGTGATGCTCTTTTGCCAGCCGTGCGTGAGGTGGTGGCTGTTCCAGTTGAGTTTAGCCATAGCGGAGTGCTCCTGTTGAAAGCCTGTTAGCAGTGTTGGCTATAGAGAAGCGAAAGTTGGGTAAGGGGGGTAGTCTGGTTATTGCGTTAGGGGCTTCTTTGCTATCGCAGCCACCGTCGCATAATAAGCCGCCCACGTTTGGGGGTCTTCGGCAAAGCGCACATAGGCGCGCAAATCTTCTTCCGATACCTTGCCCGTGTCCAAATATTGATCGCGTAGCTGTTCGGTGGAGCGCGCCATGATTTCGGCTACGGGGCCACCGCCTGCTTGCAAATGCGTTTCGCACTCTACTTCGGGTGCTAAGCCGCGCTGGTGCAAGAGGGCTGGCAGACGCAGGCCGATGGCGTGATCCATGTGCAGACGCGAAAACATCGTGGCGATGGCGCGGTTGACGCGGTCGAAGTGGTCGATGTCTTCATCGCTGCCCCAGGCCGGACGCGCGGCAGAAAAATCCGGTTCTTCCAACACGATAAAACCGCCGGGTTTGAGGTGGCGCAGCATGTTGTCGAGGGCTTTTTCGAAGTCGGCGATGTGGATGAGCACATAGCGCGCGTGGATTAGGTCAAAGCGCTCTGCCCCTAGTACGGCATCGCGGATATCGACCTCTACCAATTCGGCATTATTAGGCAGTTCGCCGACAAAGCGCGGTGCGATATCGGCGGCGACTACGCGGCCCTGTGCGCCGACCTTTGCGGCGATAAAACAAGCGATAGAACCGGCTCCGACTCCCACTTCCAAACACTGCCAACCGGCCTCGATGCCCGTTTGTAGCAGGCGGCGTTCCGTAGCGGGATCGAAGGATTTTTCGATTAGACGCAGGCGCTCGTATTCGCGTTGCTCGGCCGCTTCGGCAAAGACATAGTGGCTCAAGTGGGTGCCCCGACATCGCGCGGGCTGTGCTGTTTGCCGCACAGTAGTTGCCGTGCCAACTCCGATGGGTTTTCCAGTTCGGCCAATTGTCCACGCATATCTTCCTGCGGGATAAACCACGGCATGAGATACATGCTCAACAGGCACGAGCGCGGTTGCTGCGTTTGGTTGGGTCGCGCCGTGTGCCACCAAGCCCCGTGTGCAAAAACGACGCTGCCTTTGGCGCCTTCGAGAATTTCGCCGTCATCGCGCCAAGTGTTGGTTGGCTCGTCGGGAGGATGGCCTTTTCTGTGCGAGAAGGGAATTCCCCCCGTCGCGCCATTCTCTTCTGTGAAATCGTCGAGCATCCACAAGGTTTGGCCGGCAAAATTGCCCGCTGGCCAGGGCGGCTGTAGCGACCAGTAGGGATAGTCGGAGTGCCAGCCGATTTGCTCGTGGCCGGGGTACATGGTATTGGACGAAAAGGACGAACACATAATGTCATCGCCGAGGTATTTTTTCCATACTTCGATGACGAACGGATGACACATCAGCTCTAAGAAGATCGGGTCCTTGACGGCTATGCGGCCCACGCGTTGCGATGGCGCTTGTTGCGTGGCATCGGCCTTTTCTGCGTCGAGCAGGCGCTGGACCGCCGCGCTAGCTTGCTCCGCTTTCTCGGCAGAGATTATGTTGGGAACCTTGCAATAGCCGCGCTCGTCGACTTCGCGGAGAATGGCGTCTATATCGTGCATTGGGCGTTCTCACTAGAGAAAGATGAAAGAAAATGGATTGGAGGTCTGTACTGTATTCCGCTGTTGATCTGAGCTGTGGACATAGTATAAAAAAATCGCATGGTGTGTGCACCTGTTGACAAATGGGAGTATTTGTTGCGCTTTGGGGCACTTTACAGTATAACCAAGTGGCTGTCTGAGTGCTGAATGTTCTTCCCGTCGACAAAGCAGAAAAAATCATCGATAGGTGAAAAATGAGTCCAGTTCTGAAGCTCTATGTGGGACTGTGTAAGAGGGGTCTCTATTTGACGATTTTGTTGTTGATGGCGTGTGGTGGCACAGAAAAGGCTCCGCTGGAAAATTCGGAAGTGCCGGCAGCGGTAGACCCCATGTCGCAAGAGCAAATGCCAGCAACGGCGGACTCCGTTTTGCCTGGGGAAACGCCTTCTACGGTAGAAGCAGAAATTCCCCGCGCGGATATAACGACGGTCGCGGTATCAGGTGCAGCGGGCGCCTATACGTTTTCTGTTACGGTGTCTAGCCCGGATACGGGCTGTGATCAGTACGCCGATTGGTGGGAGGTGCTCGACGAAGAGGGGCAATTGCTCTATCGGCGCGTGCTTCTGCACAGCCATGTCGGCGAGCAGCCCTTTGCACGCAGCGGCGGGTCGGTTGCGGTTGGGACAGAGCAAATAGTTTGGGTGCGCGCGCATATGAATAGTCGCGGTTATGGGGGTGTGGCTTTTCGAGGTTCGGTGCAGGATGGGTTTGTTGCTTTCGAATTGGCGGCGGATTTTGCGGCGGGGGTGGCGGAGCAGGAGCCGTTGCCGTTTGGCTGTGATTTCTGAGGAGTGCAGCACAGTGGAATCGCGCTGTGGGGCAAAGTGCGAAGCGACAACGGGGTCGCGCTGCGGGGCGAAAAAAAGCCGGCCTACAGCAGCTGGAGAGGGTCGCCTAAACGCGCCGGGGGCGCACTTAGGCGGCGCCGTATGAGAGGCGGGCTGGCCGTGGAGTTGGGGCCGTGCGACTTTTCACTCCTCGGCGACCCCACTGCCGCTGCTAGCTGGAGAGGGAGATAGAAGTAACATGTGCAAAGAGAGAGGGGAAGAAAAATAAAGTTATCCCTCTAAACGAACTGGAGAGATTAATCCCTGTTGAAAACTTAGTTGGTGAAATTGGATTTAGGATTTTGTCGGTTTTTGCTCGTCTTCCATTGTAGTGCCATTTCCATTCTGTAAAACTAGCGTTGGGTCCTCTAGCTGCACTTGGTTTAAGTGCCAGTAGATGCCGCGTTCGGCCATTAGGTCTTCGTGGTTGCCGCGCTCGGCGATGCCTTTGCCGCTGAGGACGATGATTTGGTCGGCGCTGCGGATCGTCGATAGGCGGTGGGCGATGACCAGCGTCGTTTTGCCCTGCATCAGTCTTTCCAATGCCTGTTGGATTAGCCGTTCGGTCTCCGTATCAACCGAAGAAGTCGCTTCGTCCAAAATCAGGATCGGTGCGTCCTTGAGCACGGCGCGGGCGATGGATAGGCGCTGTTTCTGGCCGCCGGATAATTTCACGCCGCGCTCGCCTATAATCGTCTCATATCCCTGTGGTAGCTGGCTGAGGAATTCGTGCGCGTTGGCAATTTTAGCGGCTTCAATGAGTTCGGCTTCTGTGGCGTCGGCGCGACCAAAGAGGATATTTTCGCGCGCAGTGCCGTGGAAGAGAAAGACGTCCTGCAATACGATGCTGATCTGCGAACGCAGGCTGTCTAGTTTGAGCTGGCGGATATCCGTTCCATCTACCGAGATACTGCCCGCATCTAGATCGTAAAAGCGCGGTATCAAACCGGCCAACGTCGTTTTACCCACGCCCGTCGGGCCGACCAGCGCCACGGTGGACCGCGGTGCAACCTCTAGGTTGATGTCTTCGAGCACGGGCTGGTTGGCATCGTATCCAAAACGCACGTCGCGCAGCGAGATAGCCCCTTGTACAGGCAGGCTTAATGCGATGGCGTCGGCTGCGTCGTGGATCTCGGGGGCTTCGTCGAGCAATTCGGCGACGCGGTCGGCGCTGGCCAATGCTTCTTGTATCTGTTCCCAGGCACCGCTGAGGTGGTGTAGGGGCTGGTAGAATAGCTCTAGGTAGAGAAAGAAACCGACGAGATCTTCGACCGAGAGCTCCTGATTGAAAGCGAGACGGCCGCCAAAGTAGATGAGGATAATGGTGCCCAGCGCCGAAGTGAATTGGATAAAGGGCTGAAAGGTGGCCATCATTTTTAGCGCGTGTAGGAGCGAGTCGCGGTACTTGTCGATGCGGTGGCTGATGCGCTCGGCTTCGATCTTTTCGCGCGTAAAAGTCTTGATCTCGCGAATGCCGGAAATATTGTCGTTGAGAATGGCGTTGAGCTCACCGAGTTCCTGTTGGCGCGCGCGGAAGGCGGGGCGCACGTAGCGGGCAAAGAGGCGCAATGAAATCAATATCAATGGGATCGGCACCATACTCAGTAGCGTCAGCTGCCAGTTCATGCTCACGAGTACTACGGTAACGCTGATCAGCGTCAAAATATTGACGAGGATATCGGGAATGGCGTGGGCGATGAGCAGCTCGAATTTATCCGAGTCGTTGACGACGCGCGACATGAGCTGACCCGTTTGCTTGTCTTCGTAAAAGCGCAGCGACAGACGCTGCAGATGCGAATAGATGAGTTTGCGCGCCTCGGCGACGACGCCCCAGCCGGCGACGTGGGCCATATAGCTGCGCAGAAACTGCAGTACGGCACGCGCGACGTAGACGGCTAGCGCCAAGAGCGCTAGGTCTGTGATATTTTCCATCGTTAGCTGGTTGCCGTCGGCGCTGGTAATGGCGCCGACCATCGTTTTGATGATCCAGGGGATGAACAATTGCACGCCTACCAATAGAATCATGCTGACGATAGCGATGCTGAGGGCGCCGGCGTAGTCGCGGGCGTAGCGGTAGAGGAACTTGAGCGGTTTCGTAGCGAGGGCCTTTCGGTAAATTTGTTTTTTAGAGTTCGACGGATTCGGTTCGGGTAGCGGTCGTTTCTGCCGCATCGAGTATGTGGCGAATCACGAGCGTTTCGCGTCGATCGATAGAGGTTTGGCCGCTGGCAAATAGATCGAGCATGGCCGCGGCGGTGTCGCGAAAGATCGCGCTGCTATCGACGGCGAGATATTCAGTGCCCTGTGCCGTGGTCAGCGCGGCGGCGAAGGGCGTGCTCGTATTGGTATAGATATTGACGACGGCCGTGCGCCCACCGCTAAAGTCGATAAAAAGCTGGTTAAAGTCGCCGTGGCCGCGGCGGACTAGGCGTTCGACGTCAGCGCCCATACAGCTTATGGCCAACTCCAACGGGTGGATGGCGTATTCGGCGAAGGAGGAGCCGCCGCCCCAGGTGACCATGTGCAGTGGAGACGGATTTCCCAACTCTGCTAGATGGTGCTGCACGTTGGTGTAGCGCAGGGCCGAAGAACTTTGCATGGCGACACCGTATTCGTCGGCCAGCGCAAAGATGCGCTCGGCCGCGGCTAGGTCGGGTGCAAAGGTTTTGTCGACATAGGTCGGTTTGGCACAGGGAAAGACTCGGCGGCAGAGCGCTTCGTGCACCTCTGGGTTGGAGGGGGCCAGCACGGCGTAGAAGTCGACCTGTGCATCTAGCTCTTCGATACTATCGTAGTAGGGTACGTCATTTTTATCGGCCCATACTTTGCTCGGTTCTTCCTCTAACGCCGTGGCGCCCGCCACATCAAAACCGCGCGTGGCCAACTCGCCGCGCAGCAGTTTGAGATAGACGTCGGCATGGAAGTTTTCCAGATTGAAATCGAC
>JBLHGI010000216.1:0-10343 GCA_047616505.1 Planctomycetota bacterium | reverse complement strand
AAGTATCGCGCGCCGGGTCTTCTCCGATTCGGTGCCTGTAGACTTTTACGGGGCGATGGAATTCGTTGAGTTTGCTGTAAAAAAAGGTGCAGCTATCACCGGACCAAGCCAGCGAATAATAGGTCTGTTCGATCTTCTCATCCAGCACGCGACCGCTCTCTATATCCTTGATGTGCAGCACGTATTCCTCCGCACCATCCGCATCGGTCGAATACACTAAGAAGCGATGGTCTGGACTGTTGCGACACACGCCTATTTGCAGATAGTCCAAACCCTCTGCCAGAGCATTAACATCGAGAATAATCTCTTCTTCAGCTTCGAGCGAAAGGCGCTTGCGGCAATAAATTGGGTACTGGCCACCTTCTTCAAAGCGCGTATAATAATAGAATGGACCATCTTTCACTGGCACATTCTCGTCTCGCTCCTTGATCCGGCCTCGCATTTCCCTATAGAGTTCTTCGCGCGTGCCTTCTACATCCTTGAGCATCTCTTGCGTATAGGCATTTTCCGCCTCTATATACGGGATCGTTTCGGGGTCGTCGCGCTCGCGCAGCCAAAACCACTCATCGGCCCATGTCGACCCATGTAGTGAAATCTGATGCTCTCTTTTTGACGCCTTCGGCTCTTTTATCACAATAGACTCTCCCCTGAGATACAGATGCATGTGCGACACTATAAAGGTGTTTTTTACTTTTGTAGTCAAGATGGAGAAGGGTCACTAAAGTTCTTGTATTACCCGTATAAAAGAGGGATAGCGTCCGATATTTCACCCCTGTCCATAGGAGAGCGAATACTTGCCAGCATCGATTTTGTTCCTAACTTAGATGAACGCTCGCCGCAGCACCGTGCTTTTCTCCCATGACGATATAGGAGCCTTGTATTATGAAATTTGAAACTCTTTGCTTGCACGCTGGTCAGGAACCCGACCCGACGACGATGTCGCGCGGTGTACCCGTCTACCGCACGACAGCTTATACTTTTAAAAATACGGAACACGCGGCCAACCTCTTCGCGCTCAAAGAGCTAGGCAATATATACTCGCGCATTATGAACCCGACTCAGGACGTGTTAGAACAGCGCATGGCCGCGCTCGATGGCGGCATGGCAGCGCTGGCTGTGTCCTCGGGCACCAGCGCCATTTTCTATGCCGCTATCAACCTCTGCCAAGCGGGCGACGAGATCGTTTCGGCCAACAATCTCTACGGCGGCACCTACACGCAATTCAACGATATCCTGCCGCAGTTCAATATAAATACAACATTTGTCGATCCGAAAGATCCGGAGAATTTCGCCAAGGCCATCACGCCCAAAACGAAACTGATCTTTTGTGAGACCGTTGGCAATCCGGCTTTGGACGTCGTCGACATCGAAGCGATTGCCGAGGTCGCCCACGCCCACGGTTTGCCCTTAGTGGTAGACAGCACCTTTACCACGCCCTATTTGCAGCGTCCGATCGAGCACGGAGCCGATATCGTCGTGCATTCACTAACCAAGTGGCTGGGCGGGCACGGCGCTGGCATTGGTGGCATCATTATCGACTCGGGCAAGTTCAACTGGCAGTCCGAAAAATTCCCCCTGATGACCGAGCCAGAGTCGAGCTATCACGGCGTGCGCTGGGCCTACGACCTAGGCGACTTAAACCCAGTGGCCTACATTTTGAGAATGCGCGTCGTGCCACTGCGCAATTTGGGCGCTTGCATCTCGCCCGATAATGCCTGGATGTTTTTGCAGGGCATTGAGACCTTGCCACTGCGCATGGATCGCCACTGCGAAAACTCGCTGACCATAGCCAAGCACCTCAAAGAGCACAGCGCCGTCGAATGGGTGCGTTTCCCCGGCCTCGAAGACGATCCGTCCTATGCCTTGAACGAGAAATATCTCGATGGCAAAGGCGGCGCCATGGTGATCTTTGGCATCAAAGGCGGCGGCGAAGCGGGCAGCAAATTCATCGACAGCTTGGGACTGTTCTCGCATCTGGCCAATGTCGGCGATGCCAAGAGCCTCGCCATTCACCCGGCGACGACGACGCATTCGCAGCTATCGGAAGAAGATCAGCGCGCAGGGGGTATTACTCCCGAGTTGGTCCGGCTCTCGGTTGGCCTCGAAAGCGCCGAAGACCTCATCGAGGATATAGACCAGGCCTTGGCCAAAGCAACGGCCTAAGGGAAAACAGCGTTGAACGAAAAAGGCCAAAGAGAAAGTGGAGTCGGGATCGTCAAGACCCGGCTCCACACCTTTGCAGAAGACGAGCCCTTTCAGCTGCGGAACGGTCAGACCTTGGGGCCGATCACCTTGGCGTATGAAACCTACGGCGAGCTAAACGCAGAGCATGACAACGCCATTCTGATCTTCCACGCGCTCTCAGGCAGCCAGCACGCCGCCGGCTTTAACGCGTCGGTAGCAGGCGTGGGCAAGCGCTGGACCAATGAGTGCCAGGTGGGCTGGTGGGACGAATTTGTCGGACCGGGTAAGGCGATCGACACGCGACATTTCTATGTGATATGCGCCAACTATTTGGGGGGCTGCTACGGTTCGACGGGGCCGGCTTCGATCAATCCGCAGACGGGCAAACCCTATGGTTCGAGCTTTCCACACGTAGCTATATCGGATGTGGTCGATACACAGGTGCGCCTACTCGACCACTTAAAAATTGAGAAACTACACGCCGTGATCGGTGCGTCTCTGGGCGGCATGATGTGCCTCAGTTTGGCGACGCGCTACCCCGAACGCGTGGCTATCGTCGTGCCGATTGCCGCGAGCATTGAAGTAAAACCACTGCAGCGAATCCACAACTTTGAACAGATTTGCGCCATCGAGCAGGACCCTAATTTTTGCGGCGGCGACTATTACGACGGCTCGCCACCAAACCGCGGCCTAGTCCTAGCGCGCATGATAAGCCACAAGACCTACGTCTCACTACTGACGATGGAAGATCGCGCGCGGCAGGAAGTCTTGCCTATGCAGGGCGACTTTTCCTGGTATCCGCTCGCCAACCCATTAGAGTCCTATATGCTCTACCAGGGGCGCAAATTCATCGACCGTTTCGACGCCAATAGCTTTCTGCGCATCGTCGATTCTTGGCAGCGTTTCGACCTGCTCGCCGAATCGGGTACGACTAGCATGAGCGAATTGTTCACGCGCTGCCGCGAGCAGAACTACCTGATCTTCAGTATAGACTCAGACGTCTGTTTTTACCCGGAGTGGCAGGAGGAAATGGCGCACGTATTAAAGCAGGCCAAGGTGCGCAACATGCGCATTACGGTGCACTCGGAGAAGGGGCACGACTCTTTCCTCTTAGAACCCGAGCTTTTTATGCCGCATTTGGCTCATATACTGGGCCAATAATTCGACCGCAACATCATCTTATGATCGCGACCCACCACATCCTTCAAAACGGCATGGTGCGCGGCGCATCTGCTTCGTGGGCGCCGACCGTAGCATCAAAGCTCTTTCTCATCAGATCCCACAGCACATCTCTGTGCCGCGGGTCTCTTGCTAGATCTTCGTGTTCCCACGGATCGTTTTCTAAGTCGTAGAGTTCAAAGAGGTCCTTGCCGTGGTAGCTGACAAGTTTCCAGCGCCGGTCGCGGTACATGGTGGCGTGCGTCTGGTCGGGAAAATCGATGGCGCCAAAGAACTCGCAGCGCACGGCTTCTCTGTGCTCTTGGCTTTCACCCGTCAAGATAGGCATAAGGGACCTGCCCTGCACCCAATGGGGAGTCTCTAACCCGCTGGCGTCATATAACGTCGGCGTTAGGTCCATCAACTCTACCAGCGCGTCGGAGACGAGCCCTTGCTCGATGTGCCCCGGCCACGACAGCATCAGCGGCACGCGCACCAACCCTTCGTAAAAACGACAGCCCTTGAGCAATAGACCATGGTCACAAAGCATTTCACCGTGGTCACTCATAAAGATAATCAGCGTGTTTTCGCGCTGGCCCGTTTTTTCGAGATGATCTAAGAGCCGGCCGAACTCCGTATCGACCTGTTCGATCATGGCGTAATAAGAAGCCTGTATTTTTTTGTGCTCCCATTCTTTGGGCGTCTGCGCCCGCGACTGAAAATCGACTCCCGCGTCGGCTAATGTCCACTGGTGCTCTAAGTCACCCTCTACAAAATGGGCACCGGGCAGTGCGTCTGCATCATAGCGCCGATAGTATTCGTAGGGAGCATCAAAAGGAGCGTGTGGGTCAAAGGCATTGACGCTGAGTAACCACGGCTGATCTGCGTTGCGATTTTTGTCGACGAACTCAATAGCCTTCTCCGTGCACCAGAAAGTTTGGTGCAGCTCCGGCGACACGTTGTCGTTTTCCGGCGTCGGTTCGTAGAGACCGCCAAAGGTCTTGACCTTGGCCCCCTCGCGATAGCTACTCGTTATATAGTCGCCAAGCAGCGCATCGGCATCGCCGCCCTGCTCGCGCACCCATTCGGCATAGTCGTGACCAAATACACGCGGCCCTTTGTGGTCGTGGCTGTATTGGAAATAGCGATAGCCATCATCGACGCGCTCTTCGCGGCCACGCGCCGGGCTGGCCAAATGCAGCTTGCCGACGAGCCCGCAGTCGTAGCCGCTCTGCGCCAAGCGGTGCGTGATGAGCCGATTTTCTCTATGGCGCGGAAAATGCGCGTTGCCATTGCCATTAACGCCGACAGCACTCGGATACATACCCGTGAGAAAAGAAGAACGACTCGGCGTGCAGATCGGGCTCTGGCAGAAGGCGTGCGTACAGGTGGTCGCCGTCTGCATAAAAGCATCTAAACGCGGCGTGTTGATGTGCGGATTGCCGAGTGCGCCGATCGTATCAAAGCGCTGCTGGTCGCTGCAGTACCAGAGTATATTGGGCCGTTTGCTCATAGGGTCCTTTTACCCTCAGTCTTGTTCTGGGCGCGGTGGGTTGCCCCAGTGACCCGACGGATCGCTGCCGCTAACGACGACGCCCTCCCCCTGCCAATTGAGCAACGAGCGCACTTCGGAAGCGGCATAGCGCAGCGTCATGCCACCGCGCCTTCTCGTAGAATGATTGATGCCCGAGCTGTGCAAGAGCAAATCGTTATGCAACGAAAATTCACCCGCTTCTAAGGCCACATCGACGGGCTGGCCAAAGCGCTCGACATCGTCGACGGTCTGGTTGAGCACGTTATTTTCAGAGGCATCGCTGGCGCGGTATTCGATATGTCCCTCCTTGTGCGAACCGGGCACGAAGCGCATACAGGCGTTTTCGGAGTCGGCCTTGTCGATAGCCAACCAACAGGTGACGGTCTTGGATGGTGTTAGTGGCCAGTAGGAAGCGTCCTGATGCCAGGAGACCGCTTTGCCATCGCCGGGCATTTTGCAAAAGAAATGCGCTCCCCAGCAAACGATATCGTCGCCGATGATATCGCGCACATAGCGCAAGACGCGTTCGTCGCGGGCAATATCGTAGATACGCGCGTGTTTGACATGGCCAGAAATAATAGAATAGCTGTCGGCCCCGGCCGCATGCACTTCTGCCAATAAACCATCGAAATAGGCGCTGATTTCGGTAGCTTCCGCCGCATCGGAACGCCGCAAGGGCAAGAGATAACCCTCGCGGTTGTATTGCTCTACTTGTTCAACTGTTAATGCTTTAGCCTTTTGCGGATCACTGGGGATAAAGCGCAGGTCGCGATCCATTGTCGCGAGCATTGCTTTGTCGGGCATGATGCGTTCGGTCATGTCGTGGAAACTTTTGTTGCTCATAGGTCCTCGTTTGTATGGTGAGTACTTTATAAAGGTGGTTCTGGTTGTTGGCGGTTGGGGTTTGGGCATTCCCTTCGCTCATTCTCGCCGACCATCCCTGGTCGGCTCCGAGGTAGATGTCCATTTTTACTATCCTGTAAAAATGGACATCTAAATCCGCTACGGGAACACCCCAACCCCAACCTTCAATCAGGAGAGTAGGGGAAGGAATAACCCGAACCCATTGGAGTTATTCTCCTAATAAATACTTAAAGGTTTACCTCCCCACTGCACTAAGGAGTGAGGGTCTGATGGAAGAACGAAAAACTGCGTAGGCCCAACCGCTCAAGACAACCGACCTACCCAAGCTCAGATATAGGTGCCGAAGGGCACGAAGCCCAAACGACCCTCCCAAGCGGTCCTAGGCCAGCCTTTTTTCGTTCTGGAATCAGGCCCTTGCTCCGTACCCTTCTTATGGAAAATCAATTAAAATCAAAAACCGTCTTCCACTCATCATCAAATTTCAGCTTCGTCTCAAACGTGCTGCCCTTCCTACTGATAAACCCCTTAATAACATCGGTCTTGCCCTTGGTGATAAGCATCTCGACCTGTTGGTGCGTCAGCGTCTTTTTTGCGACCTCTTTCCACACGACTAATTTACAGCCCTCGCGAAAGCGGTTACAGCCGAAGCCCTTCTTGCCCTCGACGATTTGACCCTGCCCGCACTTGGGGCAAGGTATTTCAGGAAAAATCTCACCAGTCGAAGAATCGCTTTCGCTAGGCGCACTGGCACTTTGTGTCGTTGGCTCAGGTGGCGAATTTTCCGCAGGGGGGGCGCTGTTTCCAGAGCTATTGTATGAGGTCGTGTATCCCTCCATGGGGGGCGCTTCCATCAGCGGCGGCGGTTGCTCCATAGAAGGCGGCGGTGCATCATCGCGCGGTGGAGCAGACGAGGTCGAGGCGGCATACGGTGCCGGCGCACTCTCGCGACTCGGTGTAGCCCGTTTTCGCACGGGGCTCTCCGCGCCGCTGCTCTCTTTTTTCTGTGGTCCGTTCTCAAAGTCGAAGACCACCTTAAATTCGTCGTCAAACTTTAAACGCGCTTCAAAGGGTTTGCCGGCCTTGCTCTTAAAACCCTTAAGCCAGGCCGTATGCCCATCGGTTAGCAAATCTTTAGCCTGCTTGGGTGTGATCGCCTTGCTGGCCGTTTTTTTCCAAATTGTCAGATTGCACCCTTCGCGGTAGCGGCTGCAGCCAAAGGCCTTGGGGCTTTCGCGCACATCGCCTTCTTTGCACTTGGGGCACTTGCCCAGAGAGACGCCCTTGCTACCGCCCTTGCCCTTTTTGCCACCGCCCTGTGCCTCGCGCGCCTGGGCGACTTGTTCTGGCGTCAACGCCTGGCCCTCGGCCACTTGCGGCACAATCTCGCGCACGAATTCCGTGATGGCATCGTAAAACTCGGCACTCGGGCGCTTGCCCTCTTCGACCTCTTTGAGCTGTTGCTCCCAGGCCCCTGTCAGCTCCGGGCTGCGCAAAGGTTCGGCAACTAAGCCGATGAGTCCGTGGCCCTTTTCTGAAGCGCGGACCGCCTTTTTCTCGCGCACGATATAACCGCTGCGAATCAGGCGTTCGATTGTGTCGGCGCGCGTAGCCGGTGTGCCCAAACCGGATTCTTTTAAGGCAGCCGCCAACTCGTCATCGTCTACCTGACGCCCGGCGTTTTTCATAGCCGTCAGCAGCGTCGCATCGGTATAAGGGCGCGGCGGTTTCGTTTCTTTCTCTACTACGTTCAGAGCGTCTATATGAACGACTTGGCCCTTTTCTAAAGGTGGAATGGCCTGGGTATCGTCTTCCTCGTTGTCTTCGCTTTTGTCGCCCTCTTTGTCGTCGTTGTTGCTCGCTTTCTCGTCATTTTTCCCCTTGCGGCGCTCCACTATTTTCCAACCCTCTTCTAATACAACAGAGCCGCGGGAAATAAAGGTCGAACCACCTATATCTAATAAAACAACCGTCTCTTCGACGACTTGGTCAGGCAAGAACACGCCGACAAAACGCGTTGCGACGAGATCGTAGACTTTGCGCAATGCCGGCGATAAGTTGGGCGTTGGGCGCTGGCCCGTGGGAATAATAGCGTGGTGGTCCGTAAGCTTGGTCTTGTCGACATAGGCCTTGCTCAGCTTGTGCCCCGCTTGCAAACGAGCGAGCGCATCGGCCGCCTGCGGGTGCTCTAGTTTAGACAGAATGCCGGGCAGCTGTGGCACCATGTCCTCGGAGATATGCCGACTTTCGGTGCGCGGGTACGTAATGAGTTTATGCGTCTCGTAGAGCGCCTGCGCGTATTCGAGCGCCTGCGCCGCCGTAAATCCAAAGCGGCGATTGGCGTCGCGCTGCAAATTATTGAGATCGTAAAAAGGCGGCGGCCGGTTCTTTTTGACCTTTTTCTCAACGCTTATAACCTTGCCCTCTTTGTGCGGGCTGAGCTCGCGGTGCAGGCGCTCGGCCTCTTCTTTGCGCTCGATACGCGTCTGGCTGTCACGCGTATATTTGGCGGTAAAGCCCTCGTTGAGCTGGGCGACGAGCTCGTAGAAATAGGCCTTTGTAAAGGCGGCGATATCGCGATCGCGATAGACGATCATTGCCAGCGTCGGCGTTTGCACGCGGCCTATAGTACACAGCACATTATTGTGCACGGTATAGGCGCGGGTCAGGTTCATGCCGACGAGCCAGTCCGCCTGTGCGCGCATGCGCGCGGCGCTGCCCAAAGGATCGAATTCGCTGCCGGCTTTGAGCTGGGCAAAACCGCTGCGGATAGCCTCGTCTGTCAGGCTGGAGATCCAGAGCCGTTGGAAGGGTTTTTTACAGCGCGCGTGCTCGTAGATCAGACGAAAGATATTCTCGCCTTCGCGCCCTGCATCCGTGGCGCAGATGATATCGCTCGTGTTGGCGTCGTTGAGCAAATTTTTGAGGATCTGAAACTGCGACGCAGTCGACTTGGAGGTGCGCAGCTTCCACTTTTCAGGCAGCATCGGCAGCTGGTCAAAAGCCCAGCGCCCGTTCCACGGTGGCCCGTACTCGTCGGGTTCGGCAAACTGCACCAGATGTCCCAGGGCCCAAGTGACGATATAGCCCTGGCCAATCAGACAGCCCTGCCCCTTGTTCTGGGCCCCTAACACGCGGGCAATATCGCGGGCGACACTCGGTTTTTCAGCTACGACAACAGTGGTCATTTCTTTCTCCAGCGGACGTGCCAATGCTCCTGGCTATCGGCTTGCATGCGAGGGGGGATGGCGGTTTCAATATGGCGGCCATCGACGAGCTTTAACATTACGGTGCTTGCAGATGCCGTATTCTCTGCCGTGACGTGGTGCAGTTGGCGGCGCCCCTGCGTCATTTCGTAGACGACGAGGAAACGACTGCGCTTTTTTCGGCTGCGCAGTACGGCCGTATCGTGAAAGTTATCGGGACCGTCGGCAATGGCCAATGCACTGCGCCAGGCCGGGCTGCGATAGGCGACCAGTTCGCTGCAGGGCGTTAGCACGTGGGCGCGCACCTGGCGATCGCGTCCCTTCCACAGCACAGTAAAATTGCCGTCCATACGACCACCGCTGCGAAAATCGCGCAGCGGATAATACGACAAGTCTTGGTAGAGCTCGCGGCGGCGCTTCTTCCACTCGACACCGCTGGCTTGCACACGCGGTGGGTGCGGTGGACGCTCCGGCTTTAGATAGTGCTGCATGCTGCCTTGGGCCTCGAAGAGTCTGGGCGGGCGCTGCGCGTCTTGGGCGACAAGAATTGGATCGTTGGGCACCTGTGCGCGCATCTGGTAATCGTGCACAGAGCCACCCTCCACTTCAAAAAGGTCTATCAAAAGGGGCAAACCATCGTCGAGATGCAGCAACGTCAGAGCGCGCCTTAGCTGCACGCCATTCTCTAGCTCAACGGCCATATCGACAAAGCGCGCGCGACCCGTCGCACAATAACCGAGCAACTGGCTAGGCGCGACCACAGCCGAGTTTTTTTCGTCGACGACCACCGTCTGGTGGCTGGCCGTGGCGCCAGCCCATTTTTTGCCCGGATGGTCCCAGATATAACCGACGTCGGGGAAAATTTCCCACGCACCGGCATAAAGCTGCACGTTGAGTGGATCGGCGTGGCGGTGGCCGTGGTGTTCGTTGTCTTCCCCTAACGCATAGAACTGGATGCGCTGGGCACCGCGCCCCAAGCCCAAGCACGCGAGGTGGCGGCCCTCGTAATATTTGTTGAGCGCGCTGCGAGCAGTGCGCCCTTTCTTTATGCTCAGATCGCTATTGAGTAAAGCAAAGTCCGAAGCGGGGCCACCGGGGTCTGGAATGCGCACGTCACAGCGTATGCGGGCAATATCGACGGTGCGTTTGGGCACGCGCGTCGTATCGTAGGTATCGTCGAGCACGGGCTGGGTGCCCAGCGGTGTAGCCAATTCGGCAAAAGTCTGCAGCGCGCGTTTGTAGAGCCCATCGCCGTAGAGGTCGCGGCGACCGCGCAACATTTCGGGAATGCGCCAAAGGTCTTCGCCGATCGGTTTATGGCCATAAAGCGGCGACTCTTTCATCGAGCCATCTGCATAGAACTGCGATTGCAGGATCTGGTGAAAACCGTCGATCCCCGC
>JBLHGI010000215.1:0-10357 GCA_047616505.1 Planctomycetota bacterium | reverse complement strand
ACTCCTCCTTAATTTGTATATACTTAATTTTTTTAATGGCGAAAGGGGTCCGTGCAACCCGAACGAAACAAAGAGCGCGATGCATTTGGTCTGCGCCTGCCCAAAGCCTCCCACCCGGCCTTGCGGCGTCTGAAAGGCCTCGACTCGCCGCGCGTTCAAGGTCATAAAACCTGGAACGCCGGCTGGTTGCTCATAGATTATTTGCAGCGCCAAGCGCTGTCGCAGGGGCTGCAAATACTCGACATTGGCTGTGGCTGGGGCCTATCTGGTATCTATTGCGCCCACAGTACAGCGGCTTTCGTCACGGCCGCCGATATCGATCCACGCGTCTTTCCCTACTTGCAGCTACACGCCGAGATCAACGAGGTCAAAGTCACCACGCGCGAGCTTTCTTTTGAGCAAATAGATTCCGCTCTACTCACCGAGCAAGACCTCGTAATCGGCGCCGACATCTGTTTTCGTGAAAATATGGTAGAACCGATACTGCGCCTTGTAGAACGCGCACTCAAGGCGGGCGTGCACCGCATCGTTCTTGCCGATCCCGGTCGTCCATCCTTCCGCAACCTCAGCAGCCACTGCGTCGACCAATTAGGTGCCCGCAGCATGAATTGGTCCGTAGAAGAGCCACTCATAGAATGGCCTGGACAGCGCCCCATACTCAGGGGGCAACTACTGCTTTGGGGACCATGGCGCCGAATATCTCCTCCCTAGCTTTTCCTGTCAAGTTTACCTGTTTAAGAGTAGACTTGATAGCACCGCTGTTCTATACTGTCTTCTATGTCTATCAGGCTCTACGTATTCGCCTCGATCACCGTCTTGTTGCTGGCAACTTCAGCACAAGCACATAACGGCCGTATCGCCTTAGCTGCACCTGTGGGCAATATCGTCATCGACGGGTACTTCGACGACTGGCCGGAAGACCTGATACGCCATTCTATATCCCAAGCTGAGTACGGTTCACCGCCGCTCAACCGCAGCGACCTAGACGCATCTTTTCGCATTGGCTACGACGCTCAGGCCAACGCCCTCTATCTCGCAGTTGAAGTGAGCGATGAGTCCGTCGTGATCGACACTTCGGCCGCGGCGACCTGGAATAGCCAAGATGGCTGCGAGATATATCTGGACATATTACACAGCGAAGAGGGTTCCAGCGCCGTCCAGTATTTCTTATACGGCGACCAAGGCACCGCAGCAACGAGCAACGACCGCAAGCGCATTGTAAACGTAGCCTGGCAACGCGACGCCGAGGGACACCGCTACGAGTGGCGCCTCCAGTTGACGGCAACAACTCCCCCACGCAGCATCGGTCTCGACGTAGTTATCGGCGACTACGATGATGATTTATCGTTCTCTTGGGTAGCCTGGGGCAAGGGGACGGACAAACTCGCTCTATCTCAGCGCCGCGGCGATGTAATTCTCTTAGAAACTCCTGCAGCTGGACAAATACAGGGGCAAGTACACTGGTCATCCGGCGCTGGTCTCGGTGGCGCACAGCTGCGCTTCCAACACCGAGACCACAAAGAGTTGTGGACACAGACGCGCACTGATTTCAGCGGTTCGTACAGCACCTACCTACCGCCGGGGGCTTACGATATAGATCTCAAGATAGGCCATCCCCCCCTTCGCCAACGCGTGCAGATAACACCCAAGCAATCGGTTAATGCCAATTTTTCGGCACCCTTACCCGAAGGAACAACCACGTCGGCAGCCGTATCTCAGCCCGTTCGCGCTGGGGTTGGCAGCCGCCTTAAACTATGGTCCAGCATCAGCCAGGCCGACGGCCTAGCCGGTGGTATTATCTATTCTATCCTACAGGACCACGAACAATTTCTGTGGATCGGCACCGACCAAGGACTTAGTCGCTACGACGGCGAATACCTCATTAACTATACGACGAGCGATGGTTTACTCGGCGACCAAGTATACGCCCTGACGATTGATGAAAATGGGCATATTTGGATTGGGACAGATGGGGGGGTAAGTCGTTTTGATGGCAAGACCTTCACGAGCTATACGACGAGCGATGGCTTGCCCGGCAATCAAGTATACGCCCTGGCGATTGATAAAGATCAGCATCTGTGGATAGGCACGGGTGAAGGACTAAGCTGTTACGATGGACAAACCTTTACCAACTTCACGGGACAAGAAGATAAAAATCGCCTGCCCAGTGAGCACATTACTTCGCTGCTAAGAGATGGCAATGATCTATGGATCGGCACCTGGGGTGGGTTAGTCCATTACGACGGTGCGCAGTTTATTATACACGATATGATAGATGGCTTACCCAGCGAACGCATCAACGCATTAGTTCTCGACGACGAGGGAATGTTATGGCTTGGCACAGATCGTGGTGCCAGTCGTTTTGACGGCGAGCAATTCACTAATTTCTCCACCGATGATGGACTTCCAGCCAACGAAGTCCACGCTCTACATATCGACAATAATGGGCACCTGTGGATCGGCACTAGCTCTACCATTCAATTCCGCGACAGCGGTGGTCTCAGCCTCTATGACGGGCACGAGTTTGTCAATTTCTCGAGCGCAGACGGCCTAGCCGGCAACGATATACGCGCGCTCTTCGAAGATCTAGAAGGCAATCTTTGGGTCGGTAGTGCCAGCGGCCTTAGCCACTACCAGGGGCTGCATTTTTTAAGTATTAGTGCCGAAGATGGTCTGCCCGACAATCGCATCTACGCCTTAGCAGTTGATTTACAGGGACCGCTCTGGTTCGGTACGCAGAATGGCCTGAGTTATTTCGACGGTGAAAGTTTCAGCAACTATTCTACTGCAGATGGCATGCCCCATAATACAGTGCGCGCCCTTGAGAGCACTGAGGACGGGCATGTATGGATTGGCAGCGAAGGCGGGCTCAGCCATTTCGACGGCGAGACATTCACCAATTTCACTAAGCACGATGGTTTGCCTCACGATGTCGTGCTCAGCCTAGCAGAAGATGAAAAGGATCAGCTATGGATCGGCACTTGGGCCGGCGGGCTCAGCCGTTTCGACGGCGAGACATTCACCAACTTCTCCACCGATGACGGCCTACCGGGAAACGAAATTAATGCCCTATTAGCAGACGAAAAAAATCAGCTATGGATCGGTACTTGGGGCGGTGGACTCAGCCGTTTCGACGGCGAGACGTTCACCAACTTCTCCACTGACAACGGCCTTGCCCACAACACCGTGCGCGCGTTGGCACGCGATGCTCAAGGCATTCTTTGGATTGGCACGAAAAACGGCCTTAGCCGCTTTGATGGCTCTGAGTTTACCAATTTTTCGACCGAAGATGGGCTGGTTCACAACAGCATTCGCGATCTTGCATTCGACCCGAAAGGCCATCTATGGATTGCCAGCGATGGCGGCATTGGGCGCTTTGACGGCACTCATTTCCAATCGCTGCTCAAACGCGATGGTTTGGCCAGTAACGAGATACGAGCGCTACTAGCTCACCCCGATGCTTCCGTGTGGGTTGCCACTTCCAGCGCTGGAGTCAGCCGCTATGACACCCGCTACAGCGAACCACCGGTGTGGATCGCGGCCACGACGGCGACTCGCCAATTCGGCGCAACCGAGAACGTACACATCAACACCACTCAGCCCTTCCTACGTTTTGAATTCCGCGCCATTAGTTTCAAAACTCGCCCCGAAGCTATGCTCTTTCGCTATCGCCTGCGCGGGTTCGAGAGCGATTGGCAACTGACGCGAGAACGCTCTGTTGAATACGGCCAGCTCGAGAGCGGGAATTACACCTTTGAAGTCCAAGCTATCGACCGAGACCTAATGCGCTCAGGACAAACCGCCGAGGTCTCCGTTGAAGTCACGCCACCCTATGGCGAGATCGCGCTCTATGGCCTACTCGGTTTTTCACTCATAGCACTCGTCTTACAGGCCATACAAATCGTCAAGCGCAATAGACGCCTACAGGAAGAAGTCGACGTCCGCCGCCGCGCCGAAGAAGCCATGCAGGAGGCCAAAGAAGAAGCGGACAAAGCGAACCAAGCCAAGAGTGAGTTTCTCGCCAATATGAGCCACGAGATCCGCACGCCCATGAACGGTATTATTGGCATGACTGATCTAGCCTTAGAGACCGAACTAGATACAGAGCAACGCGAATATCTGCACATGGTAAAACTCTCGGGCGAAAATCTATTAGACATCATCAACGACATACTCGATTTCTCCAAGATTGAGGCCGGCAAACTAGACATCGACCCAATCCCCTTCCATCTGCGCGACCTGATCGGCGATGCCCTCAAGGTTTTTGCTCTGCCCGCCACGGAGAAGGGTATAGAGCTGATGCACCACGTTGCGTCAACCGTTCCCGACGCCCTTATTGGCGACCCCACTAGGCTGCGCCAGATTTTTATCAACTTAGTGGGCAATGCGCTCAAATTTACGGCCAAAGGCGAGATATCTTTAGAGGTAGCCCTAGAAGAAGAGCACGAAGACGAAGTCTTGTTGCGCTTTTCCGTGCGCGATACGGGTATTGGTATTCCCCCGGAACAACAGCAGCATATTTTCGCCGCCTTTTCGCAGGCAGATGCCTCGACGACCCGGCGCTTTGGCGGTACGGGGCTAGGGCTGGCCATTTCGGTAAAGCTCAGCTCCATGATGCAGGGCCGCATCTGGCTCGAAAGCACCGAGGGACAGGGCAGCACCTTCTTTTTTACCGCCCGCTTAGGCATACAGAAAGATGTAGCAGTGCCCACCAAGGTTTCAGCAGACCTGAGTGATATGCCCATTCTCATCGTCGACGACAACTCGACAAACCGGCGCATCCTCGTTGAGCAACTGCGCCATTGGGGCATGCAACCCCTGGCCCTAGAAGACGGTCCTAGCGCCCTAAAAATGCTGGCGACTGAACCGAGCTATAACATTGCTATTATAGATGGCATGATGCCCGATATGGACGGCTTTGCCACGACCGCAGCAATTCGCGACAAAGAGCGCGATAGCGACGAACACCAAATCATCATCGCCATGACAGCACATTCCATGCAGGGCGACGAACAGCGTTGCTTAGACGCCGGTATGGACGGCTATGTCTCCAAACCCATCAAACCCGAACAACTATTTTCCGTTATAGGGCAATACGCCCCGCAAGTTGCAGTAGAACGCCGGGCATTACCGAGTAGCACGAGAGCAGAAGAGTCGCCGAACACAGACGATGCCATCGCCATATTCGACCGCCAAGCCGTCCTCGCCCTCATCGACGATGAAGAGCTTTTACACGAATTAGTGCGACTGTTCTTAGAAGGCTATCCACAACAGCTCGAGCTTCTCCGCCAAGCCGTAGCCACCAGCGATGCGATGAAGCTACTGCGAGCCGCTCATACTCTCAAAGGCTCGGCTTCCAACTTCGCAGCAGCCAAAGTGGCAGCATGCGCGCACGAACTCGAAGATATGGGCCGCAACGAGCGCTTGGAAGGTGCGGCGAAAAGTCTGCAAAGCCTCGAGGGCGAATTGGCCAACTTACATGCCGCCTTGGAGCAAGAGCTCAATTCCCCATAATCATTTTAGGAACAGCTGTGCGCTATTTACTGGTTATCTTTTTTGTTACTGCGCTCTCCGCGCAAGAAACGCCCTACGGTCTGCAAGACCGCCAAACCAACACGGCTTTGTTACTCGACAGCCCCGGCTATGACCTGGCTCCCATGCAGTTGGAATTGGCCTTCCCCAATTTGCTCTTTAGCAGTTCGCTGCACTTAACGCACGCAGACGACGGCTCAAACCGAATTTTTGTCGTCGAGCGCGGCGGTCAGATCCACGTCTTTGCCAACGACCGCACCGTGGAAAGTGCGGCGGTATTTATCGATCTGCGCGACCGCGTGAGCACATCTTCCGGCGAAGCGGGCTTGCTCAGCATCGCCTTTCACCCGCGCTTTCGCGACAACGGGCTATTTTATCTCTACTATACGACCGGCAATCTGCAAACTCGCGTCTCTGAGTTCCGCCTAGCAGACGATAGCCAACGCGGCGACCCCAGCAGCGAACGCTTATTACTCGATATCGAACAACCCGCCGGCAACCACAACGGCGGCCAGATCGCCTTTGGCCCCGACGGCTATCTATATATCGGTTTGGGCGACGGCGGTCGCGCCAACGACGTATTTCAGAACGGCCAGGACCCGATGACGCTGCTGGGGGCTATCCTGCGCATTGACGTCGACAATCGACCGGACGATCTCGCCTACGCCATCCCAACCGACAATCCATTCGACGGCAGCCAGGATCGCCGCAGAGAGATCTGGGCCTGGGGCTTGCGCAACCCGTGGCGCTTTAGCTTTGACCGCCTGACGGGCGAACTGTGGACCGGCGATGTCGGGCAAAACAAATGGGAAGAAATCGATATTATCGTGCGCGGCGGTAACTACGGCTGGAATACGATGGAGGGGACGCACTGTTTTAACCCGTCCAACAACTGCGACCGCAGCGGACTGATCTTGCCCGTGTACGAGTACAACCACGACATCGGCCGCTCCATTACCGGCGGCCACGTCTACCGCGGCCCGCGCTTAGTACGCCTGCAGGGAGCCTATCTCTATGGGGACTTTGTCGACAAGCAAGTCTGGGGGCTGCGCCGCGCGCCCGACGGCCAAATCGAAAACGAACTACTGGCCCTGAGCCCGTCGCCGATTGCCAGTTTTGGCGAAGATGAGAGCGGCGAGGTATATGTCGTCGGCTTCGATGGCCGCATCTATCGACTCGCCGAAAAGGACGACGCTACACCGCCCGGCAATATACCGACCAAGCTCTCGGCATCCGGCCTCTACCAAGATCTAGCTACCCGCCGGATAGCACCCGGCATCATTCCCTACTCAGTCAACGCCCCGCTCTGGTCCGACGGCGCGCGCAAAGAGCGCTTTATCGCCTTGCCCGGCCGCACGCAAATAGGTTTTTCTGCCGACGCTCCCTGGACCTTCCCCGCCCAAACTACCTTCGTAAAGAATTTCTATCTCGGCGAACTACTCGTAGAGACGCGCTTTATGGTCAAGCGCTCGACGGGGGAGCGTTGGGACGGCTACAGCTATATGTGGGACGACGACGGTCGCGATGCCACGCTCTTAGAAGACAGCGCCACGCGCACCTACTCCATAGATGGTCAACAGCAAAACCACTACTTTCCCAGCCGCGGCGAGTGCCTGGTCTGCCACACGGCAGCCGCCGGCTACGCACTCGGTGTACGCACCGCGCAATTAAACGGCCCGCACGCCTACGCACAGGCCACCGACAACCAGTTGCGCACGCTTGGGCATATCGGTCTCTTTACAGAGAATATCCCCCCATCCGACGCGCTGCCGCGCCTGCCCCAATACGACGACGAAAAAGCGCCCGTAGCCGCCCGCGCCCGCGCCTATCTAGACGCCACCTGTGCGGTCTGCCACCGGCCCGGCGGAACGGGTAGAGCAGATATGGATCTGCGCTTTGGCACCCCGCAGGAGCAGATGCACGTGGTAGACATAGCGCCGCTCTTTGGCGATCTCGAGCTAGATGCACCGCGCCGTCTCAAGCCCGGCGAGCCGGAAAATTCGATTTTGTCGGCGCGCATGCGCGCCCTCAATGGCAGCCGCATGCCGCCTTTAGCCTCGCTGCGGGTCGACGAGCAAGGCGCTGGCCTGATCGAACGCTGGATTGCGCAACTCGGTGAACCCACCGCCGTGCTCGAAACACAAGCCCAGCCAACCACCTTCGCTCTGGGCCAAAATTTCCCCAACCCCTTTAACGCCAGCACTACGATCCCCTACGAACGAACGCAGGATGGTCCCCTCTCTCTCGCGATCTACGACGTGCTCGGACGTCGCGTGCGCACGCTCTTAGCAAACGGCCATGCGCCTGCTGGTGCCCATAGAGCAACCTGGGATGGCAGCGACCAGAACGGGCGCGCGGCGGCCAGCGGCCTCTACTTCTATCGCCTGCAAACGACACAGCACAGCCAAACGCGACGCATGATGCTAATCCGCTAAAAAAAGCGCGGTTGCATCTAACAAATAGATGCGACCGCGCTGTAAAGAATGTGCGATGTCCCGCGCCAATTCAGACGAGCTTCCAGGCCCTGTCCACATCGCGCTGATAGGCATCGACCTTACCTTTGAGCACATCGGCCACCTTGACGACCTGACCGCATTTGCCCGACTCGTAGACCGCCTCGCTGACGGCCTTGCTGCGCAACCCTTCTTCGACATCGATCTCCACCGCTCGCCCCGTGCTCAGCGCATCGATAAAATCCCACCACTCCAGTGTGACACCCCCGTTATGCCGTAGGGGAAAAGTCTATCTTTCTTGCGTTGACTCAGCGTCTCTAAATAGAGCTCTTGCATCCTCGACATGCTATACGTCGTACCATCGAGCAACTGGCACTCTCCGGCCGCTTGGAACGCCGCCGGGGGAAAATATCCGTATCGACAATCGACCCCTCGGTGCCGCTCATCGTCAGCTGCGTAAAACCCTTGCCCGGCGCGCTAATCGTCCACGACCAGGTCCCGATCAGACCACTCTTAAAATTAAAGATGCATTAGCACCGTTTCGCTGCGCTGCAATATAGGATAAGCGCTAGGGGCCCTCAATCCGCGGCCGCTTTTATGCGGCAAAGAAAAATAGGATCATGGTCTTTTCCTTTTTGTGAGCAACCCCGTATACGTGTATATTACGTAAACAAATCAAACTTTATTGATTGCGCATGAAATATCTGCTGCCCTTTGCGCTGCTCTCATCGCTCTTTCTGAGTGCCTGTAGCGACGACAACCCCACTCGCTCTGACGAGTTAGATCTCATCTCTTTTGATCTAGGTGATGAGATGTTCTCACAGGACTTTACCGTCCTAACCTTTTTCTACCGCAACCTATCGGCTGCAAAAATCATCGAAATTTACCGCTATGACCAAGGTATTTACTCGCCGATCGACCGCAGTAATCTGCTCATAGAAGAAGGTAAAATGGTGCTGATCGATCCAACGCGCTACTGGCGCGCCGCCAAGCTCCCAGTGTCCAGAGTTGCAGATAGTCGTCGCCGCCCTGCCCTGACACCCCATGCCAGCACGCATCGCCCTACGCGCCATACCATTCACGATCGACCATAACAGGGAGAAACACTGCATGGACCTTCACGCCGCCAAGCGCGATTTTGACCAACGCGGCTTTGCCGTCTTGCGCGGTTTTATAGATGCCCGCGAACTAGCCGCAATAAACGCCGAGTTAGAGCGCTATATCACCGAAGCTTTGCCCAGCCTGCCCGAGACGGCTGCTTTTTATGAGGATAAAGACGACCCCACGACACTCATGCGCCTACAGGGCATGTGTGACTACGACTCTTTTTTCCACGACCTCTACTACGGGGAACGCATGCTGGAGTTGGGAGATCTGCTGATGGATGGGGCCATCCGCGGCAAGAATATGCAGTGGTTTAACAAGCTGCCGCTCATCGGCAAGGAGACCCCGCCGCACCAAGATGGCTTCTACTTTATGCTCGAACCCAACGAGGCCCTTACGATGTGGTTAGCGCAGGATACGGTAGACGAGGAAAATGGCTGCGTGCGTTATTTGCCCGGATCGCACCGCGAAGGCATGCGCCCACACCAGCGCACGGATATACTCGGGTTCTCGCAGGGGATCAGTGATTATGGCGCCGAAGATCGTCGATGCGAAGTGCCCATCTGTGCCGAGCCGGGCGACCTCTTGGTGCATCACTCACTGACCGTACACCGCGCCGATGCCAACCCGAGCCCGCGTCCGCGTCGGGCCCTTGGTTTGGTCTACTTTGCCGAACGGGCACAAGAGAATGCCGAACGCGCGGACCTGTATCGGCAACAGCTCTATACCGAATGGGAAAAGGCGGGGAAAATGTAGTGTGTTATTAGCCGGGGAGAGAAACGTGCAGGTGATCGGCGGTACCTACGTGGCGCCGCGTCTTTAAACCCATCAACAAGAAGAGCCCTTGCCGCGCCCAATTGCGCACCTCACCGACATTGGAAACGCGTACATCCACTGCGTGTGCATAGCCGTCTCCCTTTATATAATGAGACGACTCGCGCCGAGGCGCCAAACCCATCTCGTCGTAATCGCTCGCTGTGCGAGCAATATCCGTCAACACGACTTGGCGATCCTCCAGCGCGATCAGCCACAGCGCCAAACGCAGCGTTGGGTGCAGGGTTTTCCATTCGGACGCAGCCGCCTGCGTTTTAAAATTGTGCGCGGGATAACGCGTTGTGCCGTAATAACCCAACGCCAGGAAAATGAGTGGCGCCAATACCAGTGTCCCACCCGCCCAGCGCAGGGAGCGAAAGCGCAGCCCCACCGCCAATACCACGGCCCATAGTGCCCCTCCCACCACCAGCCCGACGACAACGGCTAACCAAGAG
>JBLHGI010000214.1:0-10373 GCA_047616505.1 Planctomycetota bacterium | reverse complement strand
GCGACGGACGAGGCGGCGATTGGGATCCTCGCTGGCCAAGTCGCGTTCCAGCATGCCGGCATAACCCGCGATGCCCCCTAGGGGGTTGCGTATTTCGTGTGCTACGGTAGCGGCCATTTCGCCCAGGGCGGCCAGTGTGTTAACTCGCTGCACTTCGGCTTCTAAGCGCTTTACTTCCGTCAGGTCGTTGAAGACCTCAACGGCGCCCAGGACAGTACCTTGTTCGTCGCGCAGCAGGGAAGTGCTAAAACCGAGAGGAATCGTTTGCCCATCGGCTCGGCGCAGCGCCTTTTCTTTGTTCATAAGGCGTTCGCCGGTGTCCAGCGTATGCATCGCCGTCAGCGTGCGTCCCTCGGCTATGCCGATGATATCGGCATAGGGATACCCCATGACCCGGTCTTGGTTATACCCCGTTATTTCCTCGGCTTCTTGGTTGAAATGTGTGATCTCGCCGTTGAGGTCGACGACGAGTACGCCGCCGCTCATACTGTCTAGAATGTTGTTTAGGTAGTTGGTGATCCGATCGCGCTCTTCGACGCGTTTTTGCAGGTCGATATTGGTCTCTTCGAGCTTTTCCGTCAGCGATTCGAACTGGGCCTCGAGTTGCTCGTAGGCCTCGCGATATTTGCGCGTTGTTTCCTGGAAGAGGATATAGGAGTCGGTGAAGTTGTCGAGCTGGTTTTCGCTGCGGCCTAGCTGTAGGGGAGACGTCGAGTCTGAGGAATTCATGGCGGCCTTTCTCTTAGCTCTGGGGCGTGCGCCGCGGCTGGTAGCGGTAGGGGCGCGGTCGGTTGAGAGGGATGCCCTTGGAGCTGAGCAGGCTGCGGTTCTGTTCTTCTAATTGAAGCAGCGTGCGCATTTGCTCTACTAATTCTCGGTAGCCCGTTATATCGGTGCCATTCGGGTATTTTGTGCTCAGGTGTTGAATGCCTTCTTGTAGTTGGCGTACCTGGGAGGCCGATTCCTGCAGCAGCGGCATCAACTCCTGCCCCGTCTCTCCGCTCTTGAGCCGAGAGGCTATCTCTTGGGCCAGGCTAATGCAATGAGCGCAGCAGGTGTTGAGCTGGGGCCATTGGTCCTGGTCCGTCGGGGGGTGAAGTGTGTTTTCCGTTGCTAACATGGTCTTCCTTATCGTTGCGGCTTGAGATCCCCTCGTAATTAGCAAAAGAGATGCCTCTCGTGCTGTGCGAGCGGAATTTTGCTCCCTTGAGTAGTAAAATGCGGAAAAAAAAGCCGCTGTAGCAGAGGGTTACGCAAAATACAGGAAGTGTGGAATCGGTGCCGATAAGGGCGGTCGGCAAGGGGTACTGTCGGATGGAACTGGAAATTATTTCCGCATACCTGTAGGGCATGGGAAATAATTGCCTGATGAAATATAGTCAGGGGCTAGAAGAAGGGGCAAGCGGATTCTCGTGGGGATCTAGCGGCGCGATTTTTCGCGTGTTCTACCCTCTAAGCGTTGTGTGTACAGCCCTTTATGGGAATTTTTCCCAGACCAGCGGGCGCGTCTCGTAGAGCGATGCATTTCTTCTTCTTCTTCGACACTGGGTCGTTTTTCGAGCATCTGGTAGGTAGTTTGGGCATTCAGGTGGCTGCGGCGGACTATGCGCAGTGCCTTAAAGGACCAGAGAAGGCTGATTATACCCAGCACGGCGACTCCGCCGCTGAGGCCGGCCACATATAGGATAAAGCTATGATCGATGAGAAAGAGGCCGATGCCGAGTTGGCCTGCGATAAACAGACATAGCGCAAAGGCAGCATGGCGATAGGCGCGCCAAAAAGAGCGTCCGCTCGTTTCGAGATCGCGAGCGTGATGTAGGGGGAGCTCCGTTTCATCTGCGATATGTTTTTCGCTGAACAGGGCGGGCAGACGCTGGACGTTGAGCTGGTATTTTTCGGCTAGACCGAGCAAGCCCGTAACGGCCAAGGCGGTTCCGACGATTAAAGCGGCACAGCCGGGGGCGACAAAGGTCAATAAGGCGAGATGGTCGGGGTGCATGCCCAAGCTAAGTGTTACTTGGGCGGCGGCCGTAGTGGCAGCCCCTAGGACAAAAAGAAAAATAAAACGCCTCACGTAATCTCCACATAAGCAAAATAAAGGGGCGGATAGAATGGGGTATCCGTCCGTGCTTAGTGGGCAAGATCCGTGCCATAGTCCAGTTCGCCGGCTTCCACGGCAAAGGGCAGATAGTTTTGCGGCGGCGGCATAGGGCATATATACCCGGGGTTATAGTCGCAGTATGGGTTGTAAGCCATATTAAAATCTGCTATATAGAAACCATTGACCATCTGTTCAATCCGCACGTAACGGCCGCCTGAATAGGTCGTTTTATCGTTGGTTTGGTCCTTGAAAAAAGCTTCTAGTACGCCGCTTTCTAGACCGCGATAGACTTCGAGCCAGAACTCTTTTCCGCGCCAGGTCGCGTAGAGGCGGCCAAAACGTTCCATGGTGATGGTGCTACCGCCGGTATCGGGCACTTCAATCTGGCGCTGCCGGCCGTAGACATGCATCTCGCCTACGAGGCGGTACTGGAGGTCTATCGGATAGTATTCAAGACCGGTAAAGGTGGTCAGATCCGCACGGAGCATGGGCGTATCGCTGCCGTAGGCGAGCAGGCTGTCCTTGTTGGCGCGCGTCTCGTTAATGGCGGCGATAAGGAGGCCGGGATCGGGTTGGGGTTGTGCTGAGGCGGTGTGGGTGAATAGGAATAAATAGATGGGCAAAAAGCGCAGCATGGCAATCCTTTTATACGTTGACGCTGGGTCGTAGATTCGACTTATTTCAACTCGCGTTATTGAGTCTGTCAAAATAAACTAAAGAAATATAGTGTTTCTCAGCGAGCAGAGGAGGTTGTATATGCGTCTCAAAGACCGAGTAGCTATCGTCACGGGCGGTTCGTCGGGGATCGGTCGTGGCATTTGTTTGGAAATGGCCCGCGAAGGAGCCAAGGTGGTGGTAGCCGATATTCAACAGGCTGCTAAGGTGGGCAAGTTCCACGAGACCGAGGCACAGGCACCGACGGCAAAGGCTATAGAGGAGATGGGGGGAGATGCGCTCTTTGTCGAGACGGATATGGCCGACGAGCAATCGGTGCGGGACTTAGTCGATGCCTGCGTTGGACATTTTGGTGCGCTCGATATTCTCGTCAATAATGCGGGTATCCACATTCCCGGCACAAGCCAGGAGTTGGCGGTAGCCGATTGGGACAAGGTGATTGCGATCAATTTGCGCGGGCCTTTCTTGAGCAGCAAATTCGCCGTGCCGCACTTGCTGCGCTCGCGCGCTGGGCGCATCATTCATATCGCTTCGGTGCACGCCTTTGCCGGTGGCGGCGGCCCGGTCTATCCTCCGGCTAAGGCCGCGCTGGTCAATCTAACGCGCGATACGGCGGTGGAGTTGGCGCCGCATAATATCACCGTCAACGCACTTTGTCCGGGTTATATTGAGACGCCGATTCAGGATTATTTGACGCAAGAGCAGATCGATGCCGCGCGCGCGCGCACGCCGTTGCCGCGTTTGGGATTGCCCAAAGATATCGGGCGTGCGGCGGTCTTTTTTGCGTCTGATGATGCCGAGTGGATTACGGGTACGGCGCTGCCGGTTGATGGGGGTTGGTTGGCGCCGATTATGTAGTAGCGCGGGCGGCCTGAGGCTACCCTTTCGCTCATTCTCGCCCGGCATCCTGTCGGGCTCCGAGGTAAATGCCCTGCGGCACTATCCTGCGCCTTCGGGCATTTAAATCCGCTACAGGGAAACCCCAGTGCCTTTGTGGACACTCTTAGGGAGTATGGTATGGAACGCAAACTGAGCATTGAAGAAGCGGCCAGCGCTGCGCTGATACAGAAGATTATAGACGAGGTGGCCCATAAGGGCGGTGGCAAAGTAGTACTGCCGGCGATGGAGTTGGTCTTGGATCGGGGCTTGACGCTGCGCTCGGGGATTGAACTCGTTGGGCAGGGGGAAGACACGGTTTTGAAGAAGGGGCCGGGGCGCGTGTATCCATTTTCCGGTTATCACAATTACGGCATGTGCGACGCGCCACTCGAATCGGCGGCGGGGCTAGAAGTAGGCATGACGGTATCGCTACACGACGGGCGCACGCACGGCGGCTTTTACGAGACCTTTGCGACGATTACTTGGATTGATGGCAACTGGGTAGGATTGGACCACGGTATAGAGGCGGATTATAGCGCTGAGCATGCACCGTGTCTGACGACGGCCTATCCGCTGGTCTTTGGTCATTGCGTCAAAGAGGTGGCGCTGCGCGATATGCGCTTAGAGGGCAATCGCGCCGAGCAGGACAAACACATGGGGGGCTGTCGGGGTAGCTCGGTCTATTTTGCGCGTAGCTGCAGCGTGGAGGTCAGTGGCGTAATGGAGCGCGATTACCACGGTGAGGGCATGGGGTTTCAGATGTGTCGCGATGTCAAAATTATCGACAGTCGCTTTGATGATAATAGCGGCAACGGCCTACATCCGGGGGCGGGTAGTACGAATGCGTTATTTGAACGCTGCGGCGCAGCGGGCAACGACAAGGCGGGCTTTTTCTTTTGCGTGCGCGCTAATCACATAACGGTGCGGGAGTGTGATTTTCGCGAAAATAAATTGGGTATATCGATCGGCACGCGCGATTGTTATAACCTCATCGAAGACTGCATAATTGAAAATAACGCGGGGCCCGGGGTTCTTGCTCGGCAGAGCCCGCTGCCCGTTGAGGTGCATTCGTGTCGAATCGAACGCTGTCGGATGGGCGGCAATGCGCGCCTAGAAGGACGCGGGCAGATCGAAGTGACGAGTGCGGCGCACGACCTGGTCTTTGTCGACAACGAGGTGGCCTGTGGCAAAAGCGGCGGGGCCGGGGTTTATATCGAAGATACGGCCCGGTCTATCTATTTAGAAAACAATAAAATAGAAGATTGTGAGGGCGAGGTAGAAGCCCGTGCGGAAAGTCTGACGAAGACGGCTATGGCTTTTGAATGCGGCTATGGCGAATGGCCCGAAACACATTTCCGCCATTTGACAACGCCGTGAATGTTCTTTTGTCTAAAAAAATATAAAAAAGACAAAAGAAAGACGTAGAAGATTTTGTCTACGGATTATTTTGTAAATTTTGGGCAAGTCAGAATATATTTGAGATAAATGTCGATTTGTGTGACGCGCGTCACAAACAATATGAAATATAGTTTGCATATTGCTCGCGGGCTCATTTTAATATAGCAACCCTTTATTGCTACCGAACTGAATCGAACTGAATCGAACTCCCTTATGCGTCATTTCTGTAAAACTATAGTTTCTTTCTGCACCGCAAAAATACCGGGCGTTTTCGCTCCGGCTTTCTCTCGTACTACTCTTTCCTACAGAAGCTTATACCCCGTACCATCGACCTCCAGACATGGCATGGCTTCGAAGCCTATTGCACTGTTGCTGGCGAGTTTGTGTGTCTTGCTCTGCGCGCTCGCGCAGCAAACAGAGGCGCAGAGCTTTACCGATGTGACGGCGACGTGGGGTGTGGGCGATTCGGCTGACGGCCGAGGTGCGGCCTGGGCTGATTACGATGGCGACGGTGATCTCGACCTCTATGTGGTCTTCAGCGGTGGTGCCAGCAATATTCTCTACACCAATACGGGCTCTGCCTTCACCGCTTCGGGCCAAGCGGATGTCGCGGGGACCAGCAATGGATCGGCCTGGGGCGATTACGACGGCGATGGCGATCCGGATCTCTACGTCATCGATGCCAGCGTCAGTGATGTGCTCTACCAGAACAACGGCGGTACTTTTACTGATGTGGCGGCCAGCGCTGGGGTGCAGGCCGGCGGCGACTATTCGCCGAGTTGGATCGACTACGATCACGATGGTGACCTCGATCTCTACGTAGAGGATACCGCTGGAGTGAACAAACTCTTCCAGAATGACGGAGCCGGCTCATTCACCGATGTGGCTACGGCGGCGGGCGTGAACAATTCCGGCGATAGCGAGGGCGTTGCCTGGGGAGACTACAACAATGACGGCTGGCCCGATCTCTACATAGCCTACAATACTGGCGCTAACGTACTCCATGAAAACAACGGTGACGGCACTTTCACGGATGTGACGAGCACGGCCACGGTAGGGGCGGGCAACCAGTCGGTCGGCCCTGCGTGGGGCGATTACGACAACGATGGCGATCTCGATCTGCACGTGGTCTACAATAGCAGCACCGCCGACCCGCTCTACACGAATAACGGCGATGGTACTTTTACTGATAACCATGTTGCAGCCGGTGTTACCAATACCAATAGTGCTGTCTCTTCGGTGTGGGGGGACTACGACAATGACGGCGATCTCGATCTACACATAAATGTTAGCGGCGCAGCCAATATGCTGCTTAGCAATGACGGTGACGCTACCTTTACTTCTGTAGCCGCTACAGAAGGCGTTGACGATACTGGCATCGGGCGTGCTTCGACCTGGGCCGACTTTGATGACGACGGCGATCTCGATCTCTTCATCGTCAATAGTGGCACCAAGAACAAGCTCTTCCAGAACGCCGGCAACGCCAACAATTGGCTCAAAGTAGATCTGACGGGTGGTGCCAAGAATACCATGGCTTTCGGCGCGTTAGTTTCTGCTTGGACCAGCGGCAGTTCACAGAATCGCCAGGTCGAGAGCGTATCGAGCTGGAATTCGCAAAACTCACCCGAAGTAGAATTTGGTTTTGGAGCTACGGCATCGATCGATTCGGTGGTGGTGCGCTGGCCATCGGGCCAGAAACTGGTGCAGGCCAGCCCGACGATCAATGCTACGCTGGCGCTGACCGAATCGGCGCTGACGGTTTTTTCCGATGTGTCTTCGGCGGCGGGTGTCAACGACTCGGGCAACCACTGGCGCGGTGGGGTCTGGGCCGATTACGACATCGATGGCGATGTAGACCTCTATATTTTTACGGACAATAGTACGACCAACAAACTCTACAAAAACAACGGCAATAACACCTTTACCAACGTGGGTGGCACCACGGCCGATGGCGGCGACAGTGGGGCAGCGTCCTGGGGTGATTACGACGGCGATGGCGACCTCGATCTCTATACGACGGCCAATGGTACCGCCAATAGACTTTATCGCTATGACGGTAGTGATACCTTTGTTGATGTCGCCGTGGCTTCCGGCACGGGCTCTACTGGGGCTAGCACGGGCGCGGCGTGGATGGACTACGATACCGATGGCGACCTCGATCTGTTTGTAGCAACGACGGGTGCGGGAAACATATTGTACAACAACAATGGTTCTGGTGTATTCACGGATGTGGCTACTGCTGCTGGGGTGACCGATGCCACGGGACAAGCGCGCGGTGTGGCGTGGGGTGATTACGACGACGACGGCGACCAGGACCTCTATATCGCCAACCAGTCTGCGGCTAACAAACTCTATAGCAATGATGGCGACGGTACCTTTACGGATGTCGGCGGCACCACGGCCGATGCGTCAAGTAGCCTCGCGCCGATTTGGGTGGATTACGACAACGACCAGGATCTGGATCTCTTTGTCTACAATGGGGCAACGGACAATCGGCTCTACCGCAATGATGGCGGCGGTACCTTTGTCGAAGGGGCTGTGGCTGCCGGAGTAGGGCCAACGGCTACGGGCGGTGAGGGCACGTGGGCCGATTACGACAACGACGGTGATCTCGATGTATACGTGGCGACCAGTGCGCTCAACGATCTTTTTCTCAATAATGGCGATGGTACTTTTAATGAAGTTGGCAGTGCCGCTGGGGTAGCCGATGCGGGCAGTGCGTTGGGGGCATCGTGGGGCGATTATAATGGCGATGGTTTCCTCGATCTATTTGTCGCCAATCTGAGCGGAACGCAGAATCGCCTCTTTGAAAATCTGACCAATAGCAATAAGTGGCTGCAAATAGAGTTGGTGGGGGAGGGCGGCGATGTCTACGGCATCGGTGCAACAGTATTGGCAAAAGAAGGGGCTACTGTCCAGCGCCGCGATATAGATGGCGGCTCGGGTTTTGAGGGCAAAGCAGCACCGGCCGCTTATTTCGGTTTCGGCAATCTGGGCAGCACAGTAGATGAAATTAAGGTCGTCTGGTCGTCTGGTTTTTCGAGTGTGCAAACGGGCGTAACTACCGATCAGGTCGTCGTTATAGGTGAGCGCTCGGTCGTCTCGCAGACGCCGGCGGACAATGCGATCAATGTTGCGGTTTCCAGTAATATCTCGGCGACGTTTAGTGCCGCTGTCACGGCGGTAAATCTCAATACATTTGTGGTGCATGGATCGCAAACCGGCGAGTTGGGCGGAGCTTATTCGGGTGAAGGCACGACAACTATCAGCTTAAATCCGACCTCCGACTTTCTGCCGGGTGAAGATATTGAGGTGCGTCTTACCAGCGGTACGTCAACGGGTATGCTGTCCTACCGCGGTACGCCCATCAAGACCTATATCTATCGTTTTACGGCGGCGGCGGGCACGGGACCAGCAGAATTCACCCCTGTTTTCAGTGCGCCATTTTCCAGTTCGACGCACGGTGTTGAGCTGGGCGATGTGGATGGCGATGGTTCCCTCGATTTAGTCGTGGGTAATTCATCTCAACAGAACGCCGTCTACCTCAACGATGGTGCCGGGGCGATGACAGCGGGTACGAATAACTTTGGCACGGGCACGGACAATACGTTGAGCATCGACCTGGCCGATCTGGACTGCGACGGTTTTCTCGATATCGTCACAGGAAATTTCAGCGAGCAGAATACCTCGCATATCAACGATGGTGCCGGTGCCTTTGCCTCGTCGGACAATTTTGGCACGGGGTCTGACGCGACGCGACCGGTCGTACTGGGCGATCTGGACGCCGACGGTTATCCGGATGTTGCAGTGGGTAATGATGGGGCGCAGAATGTCGTCTATTATAATGACGGAGCTGGAGTGCTCAATTGGTGGACGAGCAATTTTGGCACCGGCACAGATGCGACCAAGGGATTGGATATTGGCGATGTCGACAAAGATGGCGACCTCGATCTGTTTTTGGGCAACGACAGCGAAGCCAACAAGATTGCCCTCAACGATGGTTGGGGCACCTTTACGACGGGAAACACCTTTGGCACCGGTTCGGACCAATCGCATTGGCTGGCGGTAGGCGATATAGATGGCGACGGCGATGTGGATGTGGTCAATGCCAGTTTGGGCGGCCAGTCGCGGCCGGAGATAAACGATGGCGCGGGCACATTTTCAGCGGGTACGGCGTTTGGGTCGACGGCTAATGCGCGCGCGGTTAAGTTGGGCGACGTGGACGGCGACGGCGATTTAGATGCGGCGCTCAGTTTCGACAGCGGTACGGCCGGTTCGGTCTTTTTGAACAATGCCTCGGGTGTGTTTAGCGCAGGGACAAAGACCTTTGTGGGTACGGCGCCACAGACAATGCAGATTGCGATGGGCGATATTGACGGCGATTTGGACCTCGATATCATCGCGGGCAATAATGGGGCATTCACGGAAGTACATTTTAATAGCACTGCGCCGGTTGTAAATGTTGTAAATAGCGTGTCTCCGACGGCGGCTTTTGCCAGCGCGCCTTCGACGTCGAATCTCACGGCGACGTTTAGCGAAGCGGTGACGGCGGGCGATGCGGCTTCGTTTGTCGTGCACAGCTCAATGACGGGCACCTTCTCTGGCGCTTATGGTGGCAATAATTCTACAACCCTAAGCTTTAATCCGGCCGTGGACTTTTTTCCGGGCGAGACGGTTTTTTCGACGCTGACCACCGCGGTGCAGACGACCGGCGGTGTTCATCTTGCAGCTGGGCACGTTTGGCAGTTTACGGCCGAGGTCTCGGCGAGTTCGCCGGGCAATTTTCCTGCTTACCAAAATATCACCACCGACGCGTTTAAAACGTGGGCGGCGGCGCTGGGTGATGTCGACGGCGACGGAGCCTTGGATTTAGTCGAAGGCAATGACGCCGAGACCAACCGCCTGTATGTTAACGATGGCTTCGGTGGTTTTGCCGGAGGGGCGAGTATATCGACCGATACGAAGGCGACTCGTTCGGTCGCGCTGGGTGATGTGGATGACGACGGATTTCTGGATTTGGTCGAGGGCAATGACTCCGAGACCAACCGCCTATATGTTGGCGATGGCTCGGGTGGTTTTGCCGCGGGTTCCGATATCACGGCAGATGCTGCGGGAACGCAGTCCGTTGCGTTGGGCGATATGAACGGTGACGGCTATTTAGACTTGGTGGCGGGGAATGGCGGTCAGGCCAACCGCCTGTATGTTAACGATGGCTTCGGTGGTTTTGCGGCGGGTAGCGACCTTACGGCCGACGCGAATACGACCAAATCGGTGAGTCTGGGAGATGTCGACGGGGATGGTGACCTCGATGTAGTCATAG
>JBLHGI010000213.1:0-10414 GCA_047616505.1 Planctomycetota bacterium | reverse complement strand
GGAATAAACCATAGATTGTCTGGCTAAAACCGACGCGGGTGCTAATGCGATCACTGCGCGCCCCGAGCATCTGCCCGCTGCGCAGATTGCCGTCACGCCAGCTCTCATCTAAAGAGGGGTTGATATTGATCCAACTAAAAGGGCGATACTGCGCCGTAACACGCAGCCCCAAATCGGCACTCGTCGTCTCCGTCGTGTCGCGACTGCTACCGCGCTCGCTATTGCGCAAGCGGGCACTGCCGTCGTAGTAGATACGCCCATACCAAGGTGTATCTCCCTCTCTTTTGCGTTCGCTGCCCCAGACCGGCTTGCGCCCTTTGCGAAAACTGACTTCCGGCAGCACCGTATCGTAGGTCTCCGCATCTAGATTCTTGGTCTGGCTGGCGTTGAGCGAGAGGCTATTACCCGAGGCGCGAAAGCGGCGACTATAGCTAATATTCGAGCGCAGCGTGCGGTTGAGGCGCTCGTCGAGACTTGAGCTATTATCTAGACCAAAACTCTTGTTGCTCTGGAAGGTACCGGAGGCGCGGATATTGGCCTCTGCACCCAATTGCTGACTATGGTTGAGGTTGATGCGCCAGTTGCGCTGTGCCGTCGAACCGCTCTGACGGTTTTCTAAGCGCGCATCTATTCGTCCATTAAACCGATAGCGCAAAGCGTAGTTGAGCTTGAGCTGCCCCAACCACCCCGAACGCTGGCGCAAGTCGACCAATGCAGTCGCATCCCAATAGTCGTTGGGGGCGATATAATAACCGAGGTCGCGCACTTCCCACTCGTTGACAGCACTGCCAAAACTCAGGGGACGTCGCCCATAAGCCGGTGTCAAAATGCCCGAACGACGATCCTCACCCAACGAAAACACATAGAAGGGAATCCAGAACAAACGCCGTTCTTTAATGCGGAAATATACCGGGCGCGCAATGGCCAAATCGTCGACTAGCACCTTGATACGCGGGCTGTAGAAATCGAAATGCGGGGACGGAAAATCACAGGTCGTATAAGATCCTTCGTGCACGTGGAATTCGTCAGCCGTGCGCGTCTGAATCATCTGGCCAGCATAATAGCCCTTGTCTCGATGAATGCGTCCGGCCTGGATGGCGCCGCGACCGCTTTCCAAATCGTATAGTATGCGCTCGCCGCGCAGCGTCTCGTCGCCGCGCCTGAGCACCGGCAACCCAATCACGGCGCCGCTGCTGTCGCGCGCAGCACGCGCCGCGACCAAGTCCCGCGAGCGATAGTAGACCATCTCAGCGGCTTCGAGCACGGCCTCTTTGTGCAGCACAGTAGCCGTGCCGCGCAGCACAATCGAATCGCCCTGCTCAAAATAGTACATATAGTCCGCTTTGTATTCAAAGCCCTTCTTGCCGTCAGATTTTTTTGCCGCCTCCAGTAGCGCACGAGCCTCCTCTAAGCCCCCCTGAGCCCAGACGGTGGAGACTAACAGCAATAAGAGTGGCAAACAATGCCTCATGTGCGGCGCTGGCGAAAGACTTCATAAAAGGAAATTCCGGCGGCAACCGATGCATTAAACGAGCCGACTTCTCCGCGCGCCATCGGAATCGACACCAAAAAATCGCAGCGTTCGGCGACCATACGTCGCAGTCCCTTGCCCTCGCTGCCGACGACCAACGCACAGGCGCGATTATAGTCGACACTGCCAATATCCGTATCGCCCGCTGCATCGAGCCCCACGATCCACAGTCCGGCCGCACTCGCTTTCTGCAGAGCCTTCTGAATATTGTCGACTTGGCAAACGGGCAGATGTTCGGCCGCTCCTGCAGCAACTTTGACCGCAGTGGCCGTCAGACCACAGGCACCCCGCCGCGGCAATACGACCGCATCCGCTCCCGCAGCATGGGCGCTGCGGATAATCGCACCGAGATTGTGCGGATCTTGGATCTGGTCGAGGAAGACGAGAAAGGCGCGCTGTAGATCCAATTCGCCGAGTAACGTCTCGTAGTCGGCATACGCTCGCGCCGCCATATAGGCAACGACCCCCTGGTGGTGCGAGCCGGCGATGCGATCCAAAGCAGAGCGCTCGCGCACGTCGTAGGGAATCTTGCTCTGGCGCGCCAGTTCAAAAATCTCGTCTACGACCTCGCCGCGACCACCGTCGACCAAGAGTATCCGCTGCACTGAACGCCCTGCGCGCAGTGCCTCGAGCACTGGGTGACGCCCCCATATGATGTCTTGTTCTTGCTCGTCCATGACCCAACCCGGAAAAAGAGGTAACGACAGGCGGAGATATCTTCCGCTACAAACGCGACAACGCGCTGCTTAAAAATGGATTACCTACTGAATTTAAACAACTTGGAGGATTTACAACAATCTGGCGCGGGCTTTGCTAAGTTCAAGGCAGTTCACTATAACAGGAGGACCAATGTGAATACCGCCTATCTATTGGGACAGCTCATACTCGCAGTGGGAGCATTCGGCATCATCAGCCGCGCCGTATTCGAGCGCGCACAGGAAATGGGGCTCTTGGCGCGCGGAAAAGAAGTATAGAGTATAGGGTTCAACGCCGCCGATTATCCAATCCTTTAAAACCATCACCAAAATCGTAACCGGCCTTGCTCCAATCGATTTTATCAGCCTGCTTTTTGAGCTTTTCTAAAGCTTCAGTCGCCGTTTTTTCCTCGGCCGACTGCTGGGCCATTGATTTAGCTTTAGCTACTTTTTTCACCGGCTGAGAAGGAGGCACTGCGCTCTGCTCTTTGGCCTTGGCATCTAGCTTTTTTTGTGGCTTAACCAGTGGCTCGGCGTGCAATTTGGACGCGAGTGGCTTGCCCTTATAAAAGAAGTCGCCAAATTCGATCATGACCGAAGCCTTTTCCTTAGGCGTGATCTCGCCCAAATCGCCGATGGCGTCGTTAATCTGTTCGATTGTTGGCAGATCCATATCCGCCAAAATTTCTCGCGCCCGTTCCTCTCCCATAACAATGAGAAAGACGGCGATTTTCTCCAGGCGGGTAAAGCGATCAGTAGATGATGACATAGTGCGCTCTTATTTGATTTCCCTATACAACATCGGCCTTGAACAACATTCCTTGAGAATTTGCGGAGCATCCGCCCCCACTAAACCGATACTGCACGCGAACGAGGTATAGTGCACTATTTGTATCACATCAAGTGGATTTTGTAAAGGGTCAACCCTGTGCCGTTCCCAGTGTTCGGCTCGGTAAAACTATTTCGACACGCGAATCCCATACGAGCCATAAGGCGCACTGTATTAGTCTTCACGTCGCAAATCCTCCTGCCATTCATTGAGCTTGAGCAGCGCCTGTAGCGGCGTCACCTGACTCAAGTTCATGCGCTTAAGCTCGTTGGCAAACGGTGCAACAGCCTGTGGAAAGAGGTCGAGTTGCGATGATGCAACGGTTTTTTTCTCCCCATCGGCGCGATCGGCAGCAGTAGTCAGCACATCGGCTTCTGCACTCGCTTCGCCATTTGCCAATGGCACCTCTCTCTGCAATTCTTCTGCACGCACAGCCCCATTCACCCCTGCACTATCTGGCTCTCCAGCACGATGGCCGTTGCTCGTCGCGCTATGAATATGGTCGACGTCGATCTGTTCCTCTTCCAAACGCGCCAGGATCTCCTTGGCGCGCGCAACGACAACACTCGGCATGCCCGCCATCTGCGCGACATTGATGCCATAAGAGCGATCGGCAGGCCCCGGGGCGAGCCGATGCAAAAAGACGACGTGATCACCCTCTTCGCGCACGGCGACATTAAAATTCTTAACCCTGAGCAGACGATCCTCTAACTCCGTCATCTCGTGGTAGTGCGTCGCAAAGAGCGTGCGCGGACGGGCATCTTCGCGCTGGTGCAAGTACTCGACAATAGACCAGGCAATGCTCAAACCATCAAAGGTGCTGGTGCCGCGCCCCAGTTCGTCCATAAGTATCAAGCTGCGACTGCTAACATTGTTGAGAATATTGGCCGCCTCGTTCATCTCGACCATAAAAGTGCTCTCACCACCCACCAGATTATCGGATGCTCCCACGCGCGTAAAGATGCGATCCACCACGCCGATATGCGCCGTCTTGGCCGGCACAAAGGAACCCACTTGCGCCAATAGCACGATTAACCCGACCTGGCGGATGATCGTGCTCTTACCCGCCATATTGGGCCCCGTGATCAGCAGCACCTGCGCCGCGTCTGCATCTAAGTGCACGTCGTTGGGCACAAAACGCCCTTCGCGCAACTGGCGTTCAACGACGGGATGGCGTCCCTCTCTAATATCGAGCACTGCGCTCTCGTCGACTAGTGGGCGCGCATAATTTTCTAATTCGGCCAATTCGGCAAAAGCCGCCAATAAATCGATACAGGCCAAGGCGCGAGCAATTTGCTGGACCTGTGGAGTCCAGCGAGCGGCACGGGTGCGCAACGCTAAAAAAAGACTGCTCTCCAGCTCCTTTAATTTGTCCTCGGCACCCAGCACCTTCTCTTCGTATTCCTTGAGCTCCGGTGTAATATAGCGCTCGGCGTTGGTCAGCGTCTGTTTGCGGTGATAGTCTTCCGGAGCCTTGGCCACATTGACCTTGGTTATCTCGATATAATAACCGAAGACCTGGTTAAAACCGATTTTCAGCGAGGCTATGCCCGTGCGCTCGCGCTCGCGCGTTTGGATCTGTGCAATAAAATCCTTACCACCGCGGCTGATTTCGCGCAACTCGTCGACCCGCTCGTCAAAGCCATCGCGGATCAAGCCTCCTTCCGTCAGCAGCGCCGGTGGTTCATCTACTAAACACGTGCGAATATCGCTCACTAATTCGCCGACATCGGGCAATTCACCGTCGCGCAATTCGCTCAGTAATCCAGCATCGGCCTCCGCGAGACCAGCGCGCAAGATAGGTTTTTTTTCTAAAGACGTAGCCAAAGCCGCCAGATCGCGCGCATTGGCGCGCTGGCAACAAATACGCGCCATCAGGCGCTCTAAGTCACCGACCCCTTGCAAGAGAGTGCGCACCTCGCGCCGCATCTCACGCCGCCCCAGTAATTCCTCGACTGCATCGAGTCGGCGGGCGATCTCTGTCGTTTTTTTCAGCGGGCGAATCAACCACTGCCGCAACAACCTAGCTCCCATCGGCGTGCAGCTGTGGTCTACGACATCCAATAGCGACCCTGCGCGGCCACCATCTTGCTGGTTGCCGAGGATCTCCAAATTGCGCTGGGCCGTCGCATCGATCAGCGCATATTCTTCGCGGCGCTTGCGCTGCAGGCGATTGATATGTTCGACGGCACCGCGTTGGTTGTCGCGCAGATAGGCCACGACCGCCCCCCCCGCACGCAATCCCGCTCCCATATCATCGCAGCCAAAACCCTTTAGCGAACGCACTTTAAGCTGCTCGTAGAGCATCTCGCTCGCCGCCTGCTCTTCAAAGTGCCAATCCTCAATCTGGCTCAACGCGGCGCGCGGCAGCAGCCTTTGCAAATGCTCAACCCACTCGCTATCAGCTCCCTCGGCCAAGAGCAATTCGGCCGGAGCCAGGCTTTGCAATTCGTCGGCCAAGAGTTCAACGGGCATCTCGTCGAGCACAAAATCACCCGTGGACATATCGACACTGGCCAAACCAACGACCCCCGCCTGTGGCCACAAACAAACGAGAAAATTGTTGCGCTGCTGGTCGAGCATCGAGTCGGCCAGTGCCGTACCCGGCGAGACGACTTGTACTACGTCGCGCTTGACCACGCCCTTGGCCAACTTCGGGTCTTCGACTTGTTCGCAGATGGCGACCTTGCGACCTAGTTGTATCAGTTTGGCCAGGTAGTTTTCCATGGCGTGATGCGGCACGCCAGCCAACGGCACAGCCCCCGTGGTCTTACCGTGGTTGCGCGCCGTCAGAGTCAAACCGAGCAAACGTGAAACTTCCTTGGCATCGTCAAAGAACATTTCGTAGAAATCACCCATGCGAAAGAACAGAATGGCGTCTTGGTGCATGCGCTTGAAATGCATGTACTGTTCCATCGCCGGGGTCAGTTTATTTTTAGCCATGACACTCGCGTATTAATAGATCATTTATGGAGAGCGGAAGAATCGACAGCCCATAAGATAAAACCTCGCCACGGCGACGACAAAAGAAGGAAAGTATGCAGTAGGGGAATTTAGAACGGAGCGATCGCTTCGCGGCCAAAATTATCGGCCAAAATGAAGAAATCTGCCAAGTTGATCACGCCGTTTTGGTCGAGATCAAAATCGGGATCGAACCCATCTTGACCTGCCGCTAGGCCAAAGTGGCTTGCAAAGAGAAAAAAGTCGTCAAGGTCGACCACCATATCCCCGTTGAAGAGACCGCGTACGGGTTGGCCTTGGTCATCGACGTGGCCTGTAGCAGGCTGCCCATCGTCCCCGCCGGCCGATGGGCCACTCTCTCCACCGGCCGTTTCAGAAGTGCCATCACCTGCAGGCGCACTGCCATCAGCGCTGAGACCCGATTCGTCCCCCACGTCCACCGCAACACCCGTTGACGTATCACCCCCTGTCGAAGGCACGCTGTCACTAGCGTCAGGAGTCTCTCCGTTGGCCTCATCTATCGGTTTATCAATCAATATCACACCCTCAGCTGAGAACGCACTGCTGTCCGTAGCGGCGAGCGCTCCAGTCCCCACATTATTAGCACCCGTCGAGTCGGCCCCTGCTGTCACGGATCCAATCGGCAAGTCAGGCGCGCCCCCGACCTCTCCTGTATTCGAATTATCGGCAACAGCACCCTCTGCCATCTCCACATTCGAGCTATCGGCAACAACGAGCGGCGCGGGCAACCAAGTCAGCAGCACCTTTAGGCTCGAATTCAGCCCCCATGCATTCGTGCGCAGCAAATCGACGCTCGCCGTACCTTCTGCCCCGGCACCGGGCACAAAGCGCGCACTATTATTTTTGATTTCGACCTTTTCAATCAACTCACTGTCCACAGCTGCTACCGACCAGTTCCCCTCCTCTACATCAAGGGCAGTCAACGACAGCACTAGCTCCTCATCTGCGACTCCCTCCGCCGTTAATTCAACTGCGGCGAGTTGCGGCGGCGCATGCACTACAATAGACACGCGCGTTTGCGATTGTCCACCCTGTCCCTTGATCGTCAATACCGCTTCGTAAACGCCTGGCGTCTCGTATACCACCTCGACGCTCGTCAGGTCATCAAAGGTCTGCCCGTCATCGTTAAACGCCTCGAGAAAGGTATAACCAAAACCCTCAGAAATATTGGTGAATCTCACTTTTAGCGGCACCGCCCCCTCGCTGGGCTCAGCACGCAGTCCAGCAACTGGAGCGGCTGGCGGTTGAATCGTTAGTTCGCCTGTAGCGCTACCAGCATAAACCCCATCGACAACCGTAGCTATGACCTGATATGTCCCCGGAGCGGTCGGCGCAGTAGACGATCCATTATACGTGGTTTGAACGGTCAAACCGGAGGGTGATATCACGCTTTCCAGCGTTTTGGAGCGACCGTCAAACACGACGAGTCCGGACCCCTGAAAAGAAACCGAAGCCCGAGCCTGCACGACGTCAAATGTCGAGCTGACACCTGAACTCAGACTACCACCACTGACCGTCAGCGCCCGCTGTGTTCCCACGCCCGCAGCGACCAACCCACTAAACATCGCCACCCCACTGCCGCTAGTTGCCGTAGAATTTGTAAGGGTTCCGGAAGGAGCAATCGCCAGCGACGCAATCAGACTAATATCGGTATCCACCTTTCCCAGTGCATCCCGCGCCTCTACCTGTGGCTGCGTCGTCAAGGCCAAACCGCCAAAAGAGCCAGCTGGCTGACGGCTAAAAACCCACTGCGTGGCTACCACGTCGGCACTCAGCGACGCACTAGCAACCGCACCCAAATTGCCCTCTGCACCGTTACTTTGGTCATCGAATGACAGAATAAGAGTCTCGCCATCAGCGGACGCATCGTAACGCAGCGTACTAAAGGTCGCCGTGCCTGCCGCCGCCGTCGCACTAGTCGTCCCAGCAAGGGTACCGCTACCCGAGGAAATACTGGCCTGCACCAAATCGACAAAATCGCTATCGATATTGAGCGCAGCATCACGGGCTGTGACTACGGGCTGAGTTAGAAAACTCGATCCGCTGAGGACTTCGTCATTTGTATCGACTACGCGCGTATCGGCCGGAGGAGTCGTCAAAAGTAGTTGGGTCGCAATAATCGCCACAGTCGAGCCCGTGCCATTGCTCAGGGAAGCATTCGCACCGCTCATCTGTGTGCCGGTAGAAGACACAGTCAGGTCTGTATCGCCATCCAATGACAAGACAAAAGTCTGGTTCTCCGTCAGACTACTATTCGTCGCATAATAGGCGCTTATCGTATAGGTCTCGTTAGAACCATTCGCCACCGATATACTGAGACTACTAAAAGTCAAGGTATTACTGCTACTGCTATACACGCCCGTTATACTGCTGGCATTGGGACCATTTAACAAAAAGACGAGCTGCGAAAAAGGCCCCGTGCCCGACGTCTGTAAAACAATTTGCGATACGTCCAAAGCGAGGCCGTCAGCCGTACCGCCGTCATTCAATTTAAAGTCAAAAACACTCACAGCGGCGCTCGACGAGTTCGCCGTCGAAGACAGGGCGACCGGCTCGCTAATAGCAGTGGCGGCGACCAAAGCAGCATCCGAGTCGATAGCTTGTGCCGTAAAGCTGCTAGAAGAGGGCAACGTGCTGAGATCACCCTCGCTGCCTGCGGCCGTATCGTCTGCCTGTAGACTAAAAGTCTCACCGTGCACAGCGGTGGTGTAGGTCATTGTCATACCAGTGAACGTCGCGATACCGGCAACAGCTGTCACACTATTACCGGTATAGGTCGCCGTGCCCGCGCCCGTCTCTGCCAATGTCACGGTATCTGTAAAACCCGTGTCTTTGATCCCGTTGGCATCGCGCGCCTCGACGACGGGATCTGTGCTGAAATCGAGCGCAGTGCCACTGGTCAGCGCCAAGGGCGACGGCTGGGTCGTAAAAACCAACTGCGTAGCAACCACATCAGACGATACGGCGCTGGCATTGACCGTCGGCAGATCCGTGCCCACCCCATCTTGGTCGTTGGCCGTCAGCGTGAAGCTCTCGCCGTCGGCCGTCGCCGTATAGGCCAGTGCCGAAAAGGTCGCCACACCAGAAGAAGCCGTCGCCGTCGCACTGGCCACGGTCCCCGACGAGGACTCCGTCAAAGTCACCGTCTCTGTAAAGCCCGTATCCTTGGTGCCGTTGGCATCCTGTGCCGTCACTGCGGGCTGCGTCGTCAGCGCGCTGGCACTGACCGAACCAAACGGCTGCGTAGTAAAGACCAACTGCGTAGCAACTACATCAGACGATACAGCGCTCGCATTGACCGTCGGCAGGTCCGTGCCCACCCCGTCTTGGTCGTTGGCCGTCAGCGTGAAGCTCTCGCCGTCGGCCGTCGCCGTATAGGCCAGTGTCGAAAAGGTCGCCACACCAGAAGATGCCGTCGCCGTCGCACTAGCCACGGTACCCGAAGAGGACTCCGTCAAAGTCACCGTCTCCGCAAAGCCCGCGTCGGTATTGCCGGCTGCATCCTGTGCCGTAACTGCGGGCTGCGTCGTCAGCGCGCTGCCACTGACCGAACCAAACGGCTGCGTAGTGAAAGTTAATTTCGTCGCGGTGATATCCACCGTCGATCCCGTGCTATTACTTATAGTTCCATTAGCACCACTCATCAATGTGCCCGCACCCAGCGTTAAATCGACATCGCCATCAATGCTAAAGATAAAAGTCTGCCCTTCCGTCAGCCCTGTATTAGTGCCGTAATAGGCGTTGACCGTATAGGTCTCTAGGCCTCCATTGCTGACGGACATCGTTAAGCCACTGAAGGTAATGGTATTCGAACCGCTGCTATAGGTACCCGTCACATTGCTGACACCAGTGCCATTGAGACGCCAAACAATATTGGAGAAAGCAGTGCTGGGAGCCGTGCCCGAAGTATGCAACACGACTTGCGTTACGTTGGTTGCCAGACCATCGCTAGTCGCGCCGTCGAGTACACGGAAGTCAAATACGTTAACAGCCGCACCGGTGGAAGTGGCCGTCGTAGGAATTGCAATGGGTTCCGTTACGCCGACTGCCGCAAGGAGTTGGCCATCCGAATCCTGTGCTGATACAGTAGAACTATGGGCGAGAATGCAGATTAGAAGATAGAGGAGTCGAACCGGAAACAGCACACGGCGCTCTAATCGGTTGATGGTCGAATGAGGAGTATTCACTATAGCACGCTTGATAGAGAAGGGTGACTAAACAACGGCGTGCCGCAAAGTATGAAAAAGTTTTACTAAGAGTCAAATAAAATAATAACAAGATGTTGCGATATGCATTTCTGTTTATAATGTCCTGACTATTCCTATCTTTTTAGTCGCATAATTTATCAAAAACAACCACTGATAGAACGCGTTTCAT
>JBLHGI010000212.1:0-10586 GCA_047616505.1 Planctomycetota bacterium | reverse complement strand
GAATCGCTAGGCGTGCTCGCAGGAGGCATCGCCCACGACTTTAATAATGTGCTCACCGGGGTGATCGGCAGCCTCGCACTCTTGGAGCGCCTGACCGAGACAGGCAGCGAGATTCAGGCGATTGCCAAAGAAGGTAGACAAGCAGCAGATAGAACCCGCGATTTGACGCAACAACTCCTGACCTTCGCCAAGGGCGGCGCCCCCGTGCGAGAGTTCGCTATCCTAGAGGATTTGCTGCGCGAAACAGCAGAGATGTCATTGCACGGATCTAATGCTAAAGCACACTACGATTTGGCAGAGAACCTGTATTCTGTTGAAGTCGATAAGGGTCAGATGGGACAGGTCATACAGAATCTCGTGCTCAATGCAGACCAGGCAATGCCCGAGGGCGGCATCATTAGCATCGCGGCTAAAAATGAAGAAATAAAAGCAGGAGATACGCTGCCGCTAGTGCCGGGAAATTATGTCGTCGTGCGCATAGAAGACGAGGGCGGCGGCATTCCCCCAAGCCAGCTATAGCGGGTATTTGATCCGTACTTTACCACCAAAAAGACCGGACACGGTCTCGGTCTGTCCATCGTTCATTCTATTGTGCAACGCCATGGCGGCTACATTCAGGTGCGTTCGCTTATTGATGCGGGAACGACCTTTGAATTTCATCTTCCAGCATCGTTGGCCCCAGCAACACAACGAGCCAAAAAAGAACGAGTGCTGCCACACGGCAGTGGGCGGATCCTGATGATGGATGACGAGGAGTTAATCCACAGCTCCGTAGGCAAGATGTTAAAGATGATAGGATACGAAGTATACAGCGTCTACGACGGAACGGAGGCCGTCGTAGCCTATAGAGAATCCCTAGAGAACGGGGAAACCCCCTATGATGTCGTCATCGTCGACCTGACGATCCCTGGCGGCATGGGTGGCAAAGAAACGCTAGCGCAACTACTAAACATGGACGCCCAGACGCAGGTCATCGTCTCCAGCGGGTACGCCAATGACCCGGTCCTTGCCAATTTCTCCGAATTCGGTTTTGCCGGTAAAATTGCCAAACCGGTAGATATGCAGGAATTGGCAGAAACGCTAGAGAGCTTATTGACGCACGAGAAATAAGCGTTCCTATAAACCCTCTTTGCTGACAGCCTGAATCATCGCGCGTATATAACCGAACTGGAAAGCCCATCCCTGGCGCACGCGACCCGATACGCCCTTGGGCGCCATATCGTCCGGATGTAACGGCGCGTGGTCCGGCATCAGCATATAGGGATAGCCCGTGCGCTGAAAAATACGCGCCAATTCGTGCATATCGACATCGCCTTCGTCCGGCCAGACCTCGACAAAGTCATTTAACCCTCCGCGAATATTGCGAAAGTGCACGTTAAAAATCTTCTTTTTTTCCGAGAAATACTCCACGATCGGCGGCAACTCTTCGCCGGGTCTCTCCAATCCTTCGGCGGCGACCCCGCAGCAGAAATTAAAACCGTGATAAGGGCTGTCGACCAGTTCGCTAAAGCGCTTCAGCCCATCTAAGACGGGATAGTTCCAACGCACCTCACCGCGCAGTGCAGGTGCCGGTGGGTCGGGTAAGTGGCTGGCCATCTGCACCTTATTTTCTTCGGCGACGGGAATTACGCGCTCGAGAAAATAGGCGGCGCGCGCAAAGATCTCGTCGCGATCGACCTGACCGCCTTTATGCGGCTCGTCGTTGTCGTACTTAGAAAATTCGAACGAAGAAAACTGCGAGCGACCGCGGCCATAGCGCGGCTCCGTACGCTGATACCCCACGACCGAAAAATTGTAGTTTAAACCGCGCAGCCCCACTTTGCCGGCATTTTCGATCCAGCCGCAGATCTCGTCCAAGTCGCGGTCGCGCTGCGGGTCCTCGGCCAGCGTGATGCTCTCGGCGATGGGAATGTGGATCATCTCCAACTCCACGCCTTCGGCGGCGGCTTCCTCGCGGCTTTTGCGCAATAAATCGAAGTCGTTCGGGTCGAGCGAAGCGTCCATATGCGTGACCCCGTGCCGCACCATAAACTCGAGTTCGTGGCGCGACGTTCCAAAACCTTGACATCCCGCGTACATAGATTCCCTTTCTAATTGATTGCCCTGCTCAGTTTAATACCAGTCCTGATTGCGGATCATTTCCTGCTGCTCGGGGGGCAGCGAGTCGATTCTGGCGCGCACCCAGCCATAGAAATCATCGCTGATCTCCTCGCTCCACGCCGCATCGATCTGCCCCGCCGTATACACCCCGGCCTTGAGACGCTCGAATCCGAAGGCGTCTTTTTGCTGAATCAGTTCCGAGACCTCTACTACTTCTCGCGCCAAATGGGCCGGCACAAAAACCACACCCTCCTTTAACCCGAGCACCACATCGCCCGCCATCACCGCCGCACGGCCAATGACAATAGGCGTGTTGTAGCCGATAATCATCGTTTTGTCGTACGAACCCGAAGTCGAGGGGTCCCAATTGCGGTTGAAGACGACAAAATCCTCCAGCTCTAACACGCCGGCCAAATCGCGCGTGCCGCCCCAAACGACGCAGCCCGTCCCCGTCTTGTCGTAGATCATATTGGCCAAATTGTCGCCGATAAAACCGCCGCCGATCTGCCGGTCCATCAAATCGGCCACGATCACATCGCCCTGCTCTAAGCGATCCATCACCCAGTGCTTGTCTCTACCTTCGAGCCCGCGCTCCTGCGCCTCCTCGTTGACGACCTCTGCCAAGTCTGGTCGCTGCGGGATAAAATTGCAGGTGACGGCCCGGCCCACCAGCACCGGATTCTCATGCGTCACGACCCATTTTCCCTGATACTGACAGTCATAGCCGTGTTCGCGCAGCACCGTCCAAGCTTGTTCGCAAGTCACCGACTTCATGCGCTGCAAAATCGAATCGGGCACCTTGGGCCGCCCGTCGGCAAAGCGCTCGCCGTCGTATCGCCGCGTATAAGCAGCCATTTGCTCCTGCGTCAGCACAAAGGGCAGGGGCAGTCTGTTATCGGATGGGCTAGTATCAGACATAGGGCGAACGATTCCTTCTGACGAGTTAATTTCCGTGATGAGCCAAGTGACTTATTTTTTTCTCTGCGCCCTTATAGCCTAAAGACGCGAGATCCAAAATAGGATTCTGGGCAATAGGGAGCAAGTATACATGCCCAAGGCCAGCGCCAGCGCTTGACCAAGTGCCCATCAGCCCCCTTTATATTTCTTATATAGCAACAACTAACAGCCGATTATCGACGATCACTCCAACTCTGTAGAAAGGCGCTTCGATGCCCACCGAGCTCACCCTGCAATCGCCATTAGACATGCATATTCACTTCCGCGAAGGCGCGATGCTCGACCTCGTCGCCCCCCTGACGGCCGAGACCTTCGCCGCCGGCGTTATCATGCCGAACTTAGTGCCGCCGGTGGCGGATATAGAACGCCTGGAATGGTACCGGAGCGAGATCCAACGCGCCGTGGGCCAGCACCTCTTTGAGCCCTATATGGCACTGTTTTTTCGCAGCTATACCGCAGCAGAGCTAGCGGCCTTAAAAGATCATATTATCGGCATCAAGCTCTACCCCGCCGGCGTCACAACCAATAGCGAAGGCGGCGTCGAATCCGTGCGCGAGGCCGAATCCACCATGGCGATAATGCAGGAGATGGGCATCCCCCTATTGGTGCACGGCGAAGCACCCGACGGTTTTGTCATGGACCGCGAGAGCGATTTCCTGCCCACCTACGATGATCTGGCCCGCAAGTTTCCCCAGCTAAAAATCGTCATGGAGCATATCACGACCCGCGAGGCCGTAGCCCTTCTCGACCGCTACGAGAACCTGCACGCGACTGTAACCCTGCAACACCTGCTCATCACGCTCGACGACGTCGCCGGCGGCCTGCTCAACCCACACCTATTCTGCAAACCCATCGCCAAGCGCCCCGAAGACCGCGATGCTCTACTCAATGCCGCTCTGACGGCGCACCCAAAGCTGATGTTCGGCAGCGATTCGGCCCCGCACCCGCTCGACAAAAAGGAGTGCTGCGGCTGCGCGGCAGGCGTCTTTACCGCGCCCGTAGCCCTGGCGATGCTGGCCGAATTATTTGACAGCCACGACGCGCTTTCCAACCTGCAGGCCTTTGTTGCAGGCAATGCCCAGCGCATATACGGCGTAACACCCCCGCAAAAAGAAGTGCGTCTTGTCAAAGAGCCCTGCACCGTTCCCGAGCGCTATGGCGATGTCGTGCCCATCCGCGCAGGAGGAGAGATTAGCTGGCGAGTCGTTTGAACCGATACGCATATAGATAGCACGGTTTGGAGACAGATCAATGGCGTTTTATCTTTTGCATCCCGCTCTCTGAATAACTCTAAAATGGAAGGTCCTTATGGCCGCTGAACCCTGGCGTTACGAAAAACTGACCTGGCCCGATATCAACGAGGCCATTGAAGCTGAAAAAGTAATCATCGTGCCCGTCGGCTCGACCGAACAACACGGCCCGCACCTGCCCATGGACGTAGATGTCGTATGCCCGCGCGGCGTCGCCGAAGAAACGGCCAAGCTGATTCCAGACGACGTGCTCGTCATGCCCACCTTTATACACGGCTATACCGCCCATGTAATGGATTTTCCCGGCACCATCAATGTCGACTGGGAACACTTTATCAAGTGCAATATCGACGTGGGCAAGAGCCTGGCCTATCACGGTTTTAAAAAGATCATTTTTCTCAATGGCCACGGCTCCAACGCGCCCAACCTAGACCTGGTCTCGCGGCGAGTCAATCTCGAAACAGATGCCGAATCCATCGCCTGTAACTGGTGGAACTTGCTAACGATAAATCCAGACTTTATGAAGAACTGGCGCGAGAGCAAATTCCCCGGTGGCTGCGCCCACGCCTGCGAGTTGGAGACTTCCGTCTACCTCTACTTTGACGAAGACAACGTGCGCAAAGACAAGATCGCCGACGGCGATATCGCCTTCCACCAATACAAATCGGATTTCCAGTGGGTAGACCTGTTTGCCGCCGGCCCCGGCACGCCGGTCAGCTGGACGGCCTCCTACTCGGATTCTGGCATCTTGGGCGAGGCAACGCTGGCGACCAAAGAAAAAGGCGAGGCCGTCGTAAAGGAAGTCAGCAGCCAATTCGCGCGCTTGATCACCGAGTTTCGCGCCCGGTCCAAACCACCGCGCGGCGATCACCATTCAACCCCCCCCAGCATGCCGATGCCCTTTAAAGCTCATAGTGGCCCCGAAACCCATGGCGATGTGCATTCGAAAAAATCAAACGGAGAGTAAATAGATTGAGTAGCGACAAAGAGGGAACTTCTATTAACTCAACCCCGCTGGTCTATAGCACCCTCGACCGTATTGTACAGGACTTTGCCAGCCGCGGGCTGCTCATCTTGGCGCCGGAAGATCTCGGCATTGCACCGGACGTGCACGAGCGAGTCTACAAAAAAGAAAAGCGGGCGCACGACGCCAAAGAACCCGTTACGCCCGCCAGTATTCCCGATGTGCTCGAAATTCTCAATGCACCCGGCGTCGTCGATGTGTGCAACCAACTCGTCGGTGAAAACTGGGCCATCGTGCCCTTTACCCACAATGCCTCCTTTACCAGCGGAGCCCGAGACCAGCACTGGCACAAGGACGACAACGGCCCCTACAACGGCAAAAAGCAGCGCCACCACCAGGCCGTACAAATCGAGATGCTCTATTACCCACAGGCCGTCAACGCAGAGATGGGACCGACGGCGACGGTACCTTACTCACACTATTGGTCCTTTGACAGCGAAGAGAACCAAGACAATTTCGCCGGTGCCGAGCATCTCGACTTTAACTACCAGATCGACGGCATGGAGCGCGAACCGATCAGCGGCCCCGACTCCAAATACGAGATAGAAGATATCGCCGCACGTTGCACGGCGCACGATATCCGCATGCGCGATGCCGTGACCAATACGGGCTGGCCGTTGGTAAAACAGTTAGAGGCGGCACCGCTGCGCGCCGGTAGCATCGTGTTCTATTCCCATAACACATTCCACCGCGGCAACCATCGCCGCGACGACTGGCACACGTGGCCGCACAACCCACGCTTTATGTGGCGTTTCTGGATCTACCGCACCACCGAGCCCAAGCCGACGAGTGTCCCCGTCGAAATCAATTGGAATGACCTTGGAATCGACCCACTAACACAGATCGATTTAAGCTCTACCAGCGACGACGTCACAACCCTTTGGCGCTATCACAACCACTGGATGCACACGGGCGCACCGCCGCCACCGCGACCGCAAGCAGCCGCTTTGTCATCCACCGAGCGCGAGGCCGAGGCTACCCGCTTATTTGAACAATTACATGCAACAGGCGAAGGGGCCGAACCGACGCGCATGGGGGCCGCCTACAAGCTCGCCTCTGTGGGCGATACACCTCTGGCCATACGGCATCTTTCTCGTGCGCTTTATACCGAACGCGAGAGCGTGCGCAGAGCGGCGACCCACGGCCTGATTGCCCTAGGCCAAGAAGCCACCGACTCCTTTATCGAAGCGACCCATTCACCAATCAAATGGGTGCGCAAAGCCGGCGTCTATGGTTTGGGCGATGCCAGCCAGCTCAGCGCCGCCGTATTACAGGCCGTCGCAGCGCGCCTGCGCGAAGATCCGTCCGTCTTCGTCCGCTCCGTCGCGGCGGGCGCCCTTGGCTGCTTGGGCCGCCGCGCCGCCGCTACCGGCATCGGGGCCGAGCTCATTGCCCAAGGTCTCGACGCTTTAATAGAGAGCCTTGCACGCGAAGAAAATCGGCTGAGTATGGACCGAGTACAAGGGCGCAGCATAAAATTTGTGCGCCCGACCGACGAGTGCGATATCTGCGAGGGCAACGGCATCGATTTTGGCTTGCAGCGCTTCAAACCCGTGCGCTCGGCCGTGCGCGAGAACGCCCTGTGGTCCATCGTCATCCTCTCCTCGCACGGCACGGCCATCTTGGACACTGCGCTAGAGTCGACGCTACAGGCATTACACGACGTATTTGCCAACGACGAGAACGCCATCTGCGTCGGCTTCGCCATGGACGCATTAAACCGCCTCGCCCATTTGCACTCGCAGGGAGAGGAAACAACACCCCTCGTCCGCGGCCTGCAGGAAACACTGCGGGCAACGCTCAAAACATTGCCCATCCGCGGCTGGGAAGCGCTCGTGCGCGGCGGTCTTAGTCCCCAGGCCGTAGCTGAATTCGAGTAATCAACTGAAGAACAGCGCCAATCTCCCCAACCTTGGAGGCGCGACTTCATATATTAGGAGAGAGGCATGCAGATTAGGCACCAGTTCGACGACGACGATTCGACAGCGACGATATATATCGAGGGGTTGGCAGAAGATCTAACGATTCTGCACCTGACCGATAGCCACATGGTCATAGGAGACGAGCGCGACCCCGAAGCGTCCGAGCACGTCGATCACTTTAGCCAGCTCTTCGGGGAACGCACGCCAGGCAATGTGCCTTCGCGCGAAGTCTTCGACCAGACGATCGAGCGCATTAGATCACAAAGCCTCGACGCCGCCGCGCTGACGGGGGACATTATCCACTTTCCCGCGCACGCCGCCATCGAGCATATCGAGCATGGCGTCGAGACACTCGGCGTGCCGACGCTCTATACCTTGGGCAATCACGACTGGCATTTTCCGCATCTGCCCTGGAGCACAGAAACGCGCGCAGCCTACTATCCGCGCTTCTACGGCCTGACCGGCGGCAATCCCGCTTGCCAAGCCATCGACATCGGCGGCATGCGCCTCATCACCCTCGACAATAGCAACTACCAAGTCAGTCCCGAGCAAGTAGAATTTCTGCAGCAACAGCTGCACAGCGGCCTACCATGCCTACTCTTTATTCATATCCCGCTGTGGATCGAGTCGCTGGCACCAGCTGTCATGGCACAGTGGAATGCGCCGATTATGATGGCCACCCAAGACGGCTGGACAGGCGAGCAGCGCCAACGCTGGAAGGTGCCGGACAATTGGCAGAGCACGGAAGCCTGCCTAAACCTTCTGACGGCAGAAGATGCCAGCGACAACCTAGCCGGGATTTTTTGCGGCCACGTCCATTTCCCGCACATCGACGCCTTCCGCACGGAACGATATCAGTATGTCACGAAGCCGGGATTTGAGGGAGGGTACCGCCTTATTCACCTGAAGACGACGTGATATTATTTTGCTCATCTGGATTCTATTCCCTGATATACCCCCGGCCGGCCGCCATACGCCGGCGCCGTGCCGTCCCAGAACTCGGGGATCGCATTGATCCGCCCCCGCCACGCCCCTTTCGGCGGCAGCATATGCGCCGTATATGCGGTGCTACTACCACCCGGCCCCTGTGTCACCGCCGTCGCGTCGATCGCCTCCGCGTGGTAGTGGTAGGCGTAGACACCGTGCTCGTGACCGCCCCACTCATCGAGGACCTCTGTGGCCCCAGCACTCGTTGTGTCATCGGCGACGTATCTCCCGTAACCGGCCACACCATCAAAACCAAAACTAATAATGGGCGGATGCGCATAGCCCTCATAGTCCGCGGCATTATATAGATTCAAACCGCTCGCAGCAGCGCTGTGTGCATCGGCGTGGTAGTGGACCCCTAGACCGCGCCCAGAGTGTATGCCGACGCTAGAAATCTCGCCTGCCGAGGCGGCGATATTCAGCGTGTTGTTGAGCGCGGGATAGACCATGACGCCATCAATCGCTATGCCGGTAGCCGAAGTGCTGGTGTAGTTGAGATGGGTGAAATCGACGGCACCCGGGGTATCCGAAGCCAGATCGTTGACCATCACATTCTCCGTCAGCGACTCTACTTCGCCGTAGTCCCTCATGGGAACCTTCGCAAAATAGCCCTGATTTCCCGCGTTGCGCGTCACCGTCTGCTCGTCATACCCCGTACCCGGTGTACCGTCGCCCGGTGGTCGCGGCACATCCCACAGGTTCACCATGCCCTCCGTCACGCCATAGCTCGCAATCACCATAAATGGATGATGCACTCCTTCGCCATCTACCTCATTGGTGAAATACACATAGGGGATCGAGTGCTGGCCGATCGCGACATCGTAATAGTCGGCGACCTGCACCTTGCGCGACAGCATATTGGCGCGCACCGTGTTGTAAAAATCTACCGGGTAACGCAGCGAAGCACCCTCGGCGATCAGCGTCGATTCAATCGTCGCCAGCATCGCATCCGCGGCGGCCGTAGTCGAGGCATCCACACCCGCACTCGCCACCTGGTCTTTGTAGGCAGCCAGCACATCCTTAATCGAACCAGCCAAGCGATCCGAGCCCGTTGAAGTCGCCAAGAACTCGCCATTGCTCACGCGCGCGACCTGCGTCGGATTAAAGTCGAACGGAATATCCTGGTCCAAGGTCGGCATATACAGCGAAAAAGCCGTAAAAGCCGTACCCGTCTCCGTCGTCAGTATAGCCGTCGCCCCGTCGATGGCCACATTCAAGGGAACCCACGCGGCATCGGCGACAAAACCGCCGGCCGCTGCGCTATATACATGGCGCGCACTGGCCTCAACGTGCGTCGCCGTTCCCGCGGTCGCAAAGCTAAACGTGAGGAACGCCGCCGTAGAAGTATCTATAAAAAAGCTGCGATAATCGCGCATAACCAGCGTCTGCACGCCGTTTATAGTAGCAAAATCCACCGCGTAATTGGCGTGCTTAGCAGATACCAACATATAGGTATCAATTCCCACTTCAATCAGCTTAAATGCAGCCTTGAGCAAGGCGTCATTGCTGTGCGTATCAGACGCGGTCATGTCGCTCTCAATTTTTAACACAGCGGCATAATCGCCGACACTATCGTCGATTACGAGCAGGTCCTGTGTCCCTTCGACGCCCAGCGACAAACGCGTGAGATCGGAGAGTGACCCAGTGCGCACCGTCCATGTAACAGTGCGCGTAGTGGCCAACATATCGGCCAACACCTGCGGCGCGTGAAAGGAAGAGGCCGTAGAGTCTCCTGAGACCACCTCGTCGACGACCGTGCCACATGCTGCGCTAAGCGCTCCCTCTTTGCCAAAATTATCGGAAAACACAAAAAAATCGGTGAAATCAACGCTATTATTACAATCGAAATCACCGACGAGTTCAGCGCACGCTGCGCTGGGCGTTCCCTCTTTGCCAAAATTGTCGGAGAACATAAAGAAGTCGGTGAAATCGACCTGGCCATCGCAGTTTATATCGCCAACGAGCGCCTGTGAAGGGCTAGCGCAGAGCATACATACGAGCACGATGGCATGCGCAATCGAAGATCTAAGCAAATCTATTCCTCTTTCTTTTTAACGCTGGATGGCCCCGCCTTATTAGGACAGCCCCGCCCATTATTGTGACCCCATAGCCGATATAGTATATTTCGCCTGTACTGTGTAAAAGAGGCTAAGCACTATTAAATTTTTCACCTCAACAAAGGAGAGATCCCATGACACACAAGATTCACAAAATCGCCATTATAACCGACGATATCGAAGGCGCCGTACAGTTCTATACGCAGAAGTTGGGATTGACCGTAGTCGAACGCTTCGAAAACGAAGGAGACGAGGACTATGTATTCCTCGATGCCGGCGGTATCCTGCT
>JBLHGI010000211.1:0-10589 GCA_047616505.1 Planctomycetota bacterium | reverse complement strand
AGTGGAACTGCGCGTGCGCGACGAATGGGGCAACGAGGCCAATGTGTTTATCGATGTGTTGGTGGCTGCAAAAGATCGCACGCCGCCGCAGATTGAACTCGTCGGATCGCTGGCGGGGGCGGGACAGATGCTATGGACGCTGCGGGCCGATGAAGAAGTGCACGAAGCGCTGCTGTTGGTCGATGGTCAACCGCTGCCGGTCCAAGAACAGGTCGGTGCCTATGTGTCGTGGTTGCACGCCCCGCTAGCCGGCGTGTTGGCCGTGCGTGTTGTGGTGTCAGACCGGGCGGGTAATACCGTGCAAAAAAAATATGATGCAGTTTGGGGTCCGGTGGGTGGTGGTTTTGTTTTGCAGAGCTTCGATGAGCAGTTGCGCGTGCTGGGTGGTTCGGTGTCAACTCCGGCGCTACTCTATGCCGAGAGGGAGGGCTACCGCTTAGATTTTGATCCCGGTCAACGCGTCGAGATCGCTTTAGTGAGCGCTATAGTCGATCCCGGTCTCTATTACGGCGATGGATCCTCATGGCGTGAAATCGGCGCGACGCTGAAAGCGGATTCGAATCTTTTGCGCGCCGTTCTCAGCGCGCCGGGTTGGCTGCGCGCCGATACTGGGCAGCACCTTGTTATAGCGACGGAAGCGGCGCTGGTATATCCCAACCCATTTAATGCGACGGCGGCGATTCGCCTCTATATGCCGACGGCGGGTCTATTGCACGCGGTTGTTTACGACGTCCTTGGGCGACGGGTGCAGGTGCTGGTAGAAGAGTCGCGCGAGGCGGGTGCTTGGACGCTGCTCTGGCACGGCCGCGATGAGCGGGGCAACGAGGTGGCTAGTGGTGTTTATTTTGTTGATATAGGGGGCCCGGGCTGGAATGAGCGAGCGCGTATGCTGCTGCTGCGATAGATATAGGTTTTATTTTATACGCTATATATGGTTCTTTATGCTCAGGAGTAGTTGCGGCTAAAGGGCCATTTTTTGTAGGGAAACACATCTATTGTGCGTTCCTTTTTCAAGTGGAACGGCGTTTGCTCAATAAAAGGTGTCAAAAGCTCGCAGGGATGCGGTGAAGGGGATGCACTGCCCGGGATGGCGGGAATTACACTATATATAGCTTTAACTGCTCTTTTTATTTCGTGAAGTTTGGATCGATTAGAGAAAATATTTCTCCATTTGCGGAGAATTTTGCGCTGGGCTAAATGCACAGATGCGGCATCGATATGAATAGAATTCTAACAGCGATACTTTTGGGACTCTGCGCGGTGATGTATTCGCAGGCTCAAACGATACAGCTGCAACCCAGCGAGCTTAGCCGGGTGCCAGTGACCCGTTTGGGACAAGACCGCTATTGGCAACAACTCGTCGTTTCGCTAGCGGCGGATGATGCGGCCTCCGAGACGGCGCTGACTATTGCAATGCCAGCGGGGCTCACCGTAGCCGACATAGACGAAGATGGCACCTATGACGATGAAATTCGGGTCGTTTACGAAGCGGTTGGCACAGAAATTCCAGGTTTCTTCGCTAGTGCGGCATCCAATGCCGAGAGCATAATTATTAGCAGCACGCAAGCGGCTGGGGCTGGCGGGCGCATTTATCTACAGTTTCCCACAGTCAGTGAAGTGGGTCCCAATGCGGCAGAGGTGCGCTATGGTCGTATTGATTTTGCCGATGCCGCTGAAAATGATTTGGTCGAGGGACCGCAAATTCGCTTTGTGCCCTTGGAAGATTTCGCCGTATTAGGTTCGATGGAAGTTATCACTTTTATGCCGGTGTTGGCCGCTGGAGCGGATACTACGGCTTCTTCTTTGGGACAGAACTTTCCCGATGCTGATGAAGTGTTGGTTGAAACGTTGCCGGACCTGATATTCGACGCCGAGACCAGCACGGCGAGCAATTTGTACGGACGCGGAGATGACGACGATACAAACGACGTCGAATACCGATTCTTTTTTGCCACCTCGTCCAATCTCGCAAGCGTTGATGAAAGCATTGCTATCGAAGCGCAAAGTGCTGAAGGAGATCTCTATATAGAACGAGAGGGAGTGGGGCGGCGCCTGAGACTGAACCTGAGTGCATTGGAGCCGGGGACCTATTACCTCTATGCCGTATCGACGCTGACCGGCTCAATTCCGCTCGGCCGCAGTCGCGGTATAGTGGTGGTTCACGCGCCCGAATTTCTGCGCTTAGGGCCGGAGCAAGATATCACACTCGATTCGGGTTCACTCTACGATGTTGCGGGAAATGCTAGCGGCAGTGGTCAGCAGAGTGTAGATATAGACTATGCGGTCGTCGACGTAGATGGGACTCCACTCGTGCATCTCTTCTATAGCGCTAACCCAGATTTGGGTGTCGATAATGCGCTGGTGGATGCAGAGGGTGTCATCACTTTAGAAGATGCTACGCGTTTAACGGCAGGGGGCTTAAGCGAGCAGGAGGGGGTCTTTAGTTGGAATATTCTGGCGGCCGATATGGTGCGGGCTGGCTCCTATTTTATATACGGAGCTGCCAGCGATGGCAGTCAGACGGCGCTGCGGCGCAGTGCCAACCAAGTGCGGGTGCGTCATGCTCCTTTCTTGCGCCTGGATGCACTCAATGACCAGGCCTTTACTGCGATTGATACGATTTCTACCGGTGGGGTGAATCCGCAGCGCTATATCAGTATCAGCTGGGGGCGCAGCGGTGTCGGCGGTGATGAAGATATCGATGACGATGCGAGTATCGAGCTGTACTATAGTGCCGAAAAGGCCACCGATATGGATGGCGGCGAGGGGTTTTTTGTCCCTGGTGGGGCCGAGGGGATGTTGACGGCACTGACGACGGGGCGCTCCCAGCTCATTTTTGGCAATATCGCCGAAGACCCGGACGGCCGCGCAGACAATCAGCATGTATGGGATCTCTGGTCGCTGGGGGCGGGAGGCGATGTGCCGACAGAAGGCCAGGTCTACTACATCTACGGCGTTATTAGCGATGGAAAGAACCAGCGGTTGGTGCAAATGAATGCCGGGCTACTCAACGACGCCGGATCGCAAGTGATTTTTGCGCATCCGCCGTCCCTGCAGCTGCTGCAGCCAGTCGCACCGGTCGTCGTTGCTCCGGGTCAGAGTGGTCGCGTGTCGTGGTTAGATGCCGACCTCGATGACGACGCGCGTATTCGCGTGTTGCTCAGCTCCGAAGATCACGGCGAGACGGTGAGCTATGACGAAATTGCTGCCGCTACTAGTTACGTGGTCAATTCGGCCGACGGTAGTGCCGGTAGTGCCGTTGACTTCGATTTTGATTTGAGCGAGGATGCAAGCATAGACCACTTGGACTTCTCCGTTGAGCATATAATACGCGGTATAACGACGGATGCGGCTTTGCTGGATGGGGATTACTCTCTCTATCTAGCCATCAGCGATAGCGATAGTTTTGACGGGGCCCTATGTTGGCGCGCTCCGGCTATTGTGCAGCTGCAGGGGGTGGGAGGCGAAGCCGTCGCGGCGGCGCCGATTGCCCTGTTGCCCGAACAGTTCAGCATGGTTAGCGGTGGAGCCTTACAGGTATTTGAGGTGCGGGTAGAGGCGGGAGCCAGCGTCGATTTGGTACAAGCTAGCTTTAGCGTCGACAGCAATAGCTTTGAGGTCGTAGACCACGACGAAACGCAGGATGGTATTCAGCCTTTTCTCGTCGGTAGCGAGTTTTCTGCTGCTAAGCTCGTGACTAATCGCGTCGCGGGAGACGAAGGAGGGCCGTGGATCTTGACGCTGGAATATTTTGAACCGACGGCAGACGAAATCATAGGATTAAACCGCCAGCGCACGCTGGCCAGTTTCCAATTGCGCAGCTTGGCCTTAGAGGGAGCGACGACCATAAGTCTACTCGTCGACGGCAGTGTGGGCGGTTTTTCGCGCTTGGAGCGCGATGGCATTGCCGTGGTTGAACTGGCACCTTCGCCAGTATCTCAAGGGGAAATCGTCGCCGGACGTGCGACGCTGCGCGGCGTGCTCGATTTAGAAGGGCGCGTGGACAAGACGGCGTTGGCGACATTTTCGCTGCGCTCGCGCGGAGACTACCGGGTGCTCGATGATGGCATTTTTGCCGAGGCTAATGACGTCGATTTAGAGGTCGCGGGCGCCCAGGTGGTAGTGGCGGCAGATGGCGGCTTTGAATTGACCGAGGTGCCTATCGGACGCTGGGATCTGCACGTACACGTAGGTGGTTATATCGACGGCGTTTCTGCCGGTTTGATGCTATATCCGACGCAAATAATCGAAGGGGTTTCGCCGAGTAGCCCAGGGACTGATACGGTCGCACGTCTACTTGGTGGTGATGTGACGGGTTATCTCGAAGCGGATGGGCAGAGCGTGCCCGATAACGAGGTTACGCTGGCGGATTGGGATTATGTGGCGGCTTTTTTTGGATCTGAAGTCGTCGCGGAAGATGGCAGCAATCGCGCGGATATAACGGGTGATGGCCGTGTCGATATCGCCGATTTGTCGCTGGTCGGAGCCAATTTCCGCCAACGCGGGCAGCAACCCGTTTACAAGGCGATTCCCGTGGCGGCGGCCGTCGAGCTGAGTTTAGTGGGAGGGGATAGAGCCGTGCGCGCAGGCGATGAAGTACGATGGTTCGCACTCGCAGAACACATGGAGGGCGCGCGCGCTTACGCGTTAGAATTGCATTACGATACAACGGAATGGCAGTGGGTTGAGGCCGAAGCACAAGGTGCTCGCAGCGCGCTCTCGGCCACGGCTGTTATGCCGTATGGCTTATTGTGGGGGCAAGTGCAGATCGGTCGAGAAAGAGGGCTGGCGGTTGCGGGGCCACTCGTTCAGTGGACGTTGCGCGCGCGGGTCGATGGCGCGAGTGCGCCGCGTTTGGCTGCGGCTACCTTTTTGGATCGCGCCGATCGCGAAATTGCCTCCCGCCTGGCGGATGAGGTTTCGGCGGCGCTACCGCAGTCGCTGAGCTTAGAGCAAAATGCCCCAAACCCATTCAACCCGGAAACGAATATCTCTTTTGCTCTGCCATCTACAGAGCTGGCTAAACTAGAAGTGTACGATGTGCTCGGGCAACGTATCGCCGTAGTGTGGGAGGGCGCCTTGGCGCCCGGTCGTTACCAAATGCGTTGGGACGGGCGCGATATCCAGGGGCGGTCAGCGGCGAGCGGTATATATATCTATCGCTTACAGAGTGGTACTCAGGTCTTAGCTAAACGCATGGTTCTCCTCCGATGATACATACCAGGTTATATACGGCCATTCTCACGCTATGCTGCGTGCTCGCCATGGCTTCGGCCATCGCGGCAGCGCGGGTAGAGGTGCGTCGAGCCGATGGCTTGTCCGAATTTAGCACCGAGCTTGGCCAGACGGTCGATATGGAAGTGTTTATCGATGCCGAAGGCGAAGACCTAACGGGCTATAGTCTATACCTATCCTATGATGCTAGCCTCTTCGCGCTAGTGCCGGCTGAAACGGCGGCGGATGGCACCGTGGCGCCTTTTAGCAGTGGCAATTTTCTGCGCGGCATCCCGCTGATCAACAACGTAGAGACGATTGAGGATAGAATTTTTCTCAGCTATACGGAAGCGGCCGGCGGCACGTCGCGTAGTAGCGTTAACGGCAGCGGCGTTGCACTTCGTTTTCAGCTTGAGGTCCTTCAGCGTTCGCTGACGCCCAATGTTTCCATCCGCATTGAAGAGCGCGGTCACGATCGCATATCACATTACGTGACGGCTGCTGCGCCCGGTGTCGAGGAACGCTTTGCTACACCGCTGGGAACTGCTACCGTTCGCATCACGGGATTTCGCATCTTGCCACTGCCCGATCTCACGGTAATCGAGGGCGAAGCGCAGGAGGTATTCGATCTCGATGATTTTGTCGATACCCTGTCTACTGAGGTGCTGTGGACGAGTTCGCGCTTGAGCGAAGTCCCCACCGCGATCGATGCCGACACGCGCGAAGTTACCATGACTCCGCTGGCCGGTTTTGTTGGGCAGCGCGCGATGATATTTACGGCCTTCGAGGTGAGTGAGGGGCTGACGGCGGCGGATACGGTGCGAATAACCGTGCTCTCGCGGCCACGTATCGCCGACTTTCCCGATACGATCCGCTTTGCCGAGGACCGCATTTATCAGGACTTGGACTTCGATGCTTTCGCTAGCGATGTCGATCATCTGAATGCCGATTTAGTTTGGCTGGCCTCAGACGCTGTGAATATGGGAATAGAGGTAGAGGCGAGCAGCCACGTGGCGACGTTTCGACCTACTGCGGACTGTGTTGGTTTAGAAGAAGTGTTTTTTATCGTCAGCGACCCGACGGCGTTGGCCGATACGGTCAGCGCCGTCGTCGAAGTAACGCCGGTCAACGATCCGCCCGACGCGTTGTCTTCCCCCCCTGTTTATCCGCTGGTCGAAGGCGGGCCCGTGTCCGTGCCATTGGCCGATTTGTTTACCGATCGAGATGACGACGTGAGTTCGCTCCAGGTCTTTTTAGCTGTAGAAGGGGGCGTGCGAGCCGAGATTGTCGACGGCCAACTGCTAATACATGGTTCGGAAACGGGGCGTGGTATCGTGCGGGTTACGGCACAGGACAGCTCTGGCGCCAGCGTCGAGAGCCGTCAGGTTGCCGTGGTTTTAGCGCCGGGGCAGTCAGTTGGTCCGGAGTTGGATGCGCTACCTGAACTGCGTTTTCTCGGTGGGCAGACGGCGTCTTTAGATCTAAAAGAGCGCGTAGTCGACGACAGTCCGGTCGATTCGCTGCTGTGGTCAGTTGAAGTCGATAGCGGTTTAGTCGCCTCCGTAGTGGGAGGTGTTTTACAGGTGAGTGGCGAGAGTGGGTTTGCCGGTTCTGGCAACGTAGTAGTTACCGTTACAGACCCACAGGGCAATAGCGATAGCGCCCGTCTACTCGCCAGCATTTTGCGCAGCGAAGACGATTTGGGGCCACGCATTAGCGCGCCAGCCAAAATTGGTCTGCGCGAAGGGAAGTTCGTGCAGTTGCTGTTGGACGAACTCGTTGCCGATCCGGACGATGCCGATGAGTTACTTACTTGGCAACCATTTTCAACGCCCGGTGTGCTGGCGCGATTTGATGCCGATACGCGCACCCTGATCGTTAGCGCCACCGATGCCTTTATCAGCCCTGCGGCTCTGAGCCTCGTGGTCAGCGACCCACAGGGCAATACGGACGAAGTGGCCGTGCCCGTCCTGCTGGCACTCGCTGGTGAGCCACCTCAACTTGCCGAGTTGCCTGCCGTCAGCCTCGATAGTCTCAACTCTGCAATCGAACTAGACTTGGACGATTTTGCCTTTGACGATGTAGACCGCGAAAGCGAATTGTTGTGGGAAATTGAACCGGAACCTGGTATTGAGGTAGCATTCGATCCCGTAACACACGACTTGGTGGTCAAGCGCGATCCCGACGCCGTGGACCTACCGCTGGTGACGCAGGTATTAGTGCGCGTCACGGATACCAATGGACAAGAGCGCACGGCAATCATTACAGTGGGGCTGCCGCCGCTATTCTCGTTAGAAATGTTGCCCACCATCGAAATATTTCCCGGCAGCACAGACTCCAGTCTCGTGTTGCAGGATTACGCAGTGGGTGGTGGAGGTCAGGTCGCGCCTACATTGATCTGGAATGTGGCACCTAGTAACAATATTTCAGCTGCAGTCGATGCGCAGACTACGCGTCTGTATCTGTTGCTGACGAACGAAGGATTTACGGGTGCGGAGATGCTGGCTGTTACGGCGACGGATGCGACAGGGCGAAGCCGTGTTGCTCAATTACAAGTTGTCGTAAAAAGTGCGGGATTGACGCCGCAAATACGCGCTTTCCCGCTCGTCGAAGTGGAAGAAGGGCAGGTGGATATCTCGATAGATCTCGACGATTACGTCGTCGATGACGATATAGATGATACGCTGATATGGAGTGTGAGTGGTCAGGATTTACTGGCTGTCACTATTGATGCGGCAACGCGTGTAGTTACGCTCGATGCGACTGCGGTGCCCCCCTCGTTAGAGCGCCTGCAATTTGTAGTGCGCGATCCGGCGGGCAATTCGGCATTGGGTGTTATGGATGTGGTTGTCGTACGCGGCGGTCAGGCTCCCGAAATTGAACCACTGCCACAGCTATTGCTGCTCGCTGGAGATAAGGAGCAACAGCTGAGTCTGTCATCTTTTGTCAACGATCCAGATACACCCAGTCAGGACTTGGAGTGGCAGGTGCAGGCAGAACCGGGTATTGCTGCGCGCGTGGAAGGCGATCGACTCTTTGTCGCGATACCGGCCGGAGAGACTGGCAGCCGGATGTTGACGTTGACGGCTACGGACCCGCAGGGCAATCTGACTATGGCACAATTGGAAGTGTTAATCCAGCAAGACGCACGCGCGCCTGAATTTGCCGTAGAAGTGCGACGCCATCCACTCTTTAGCGACCTTGTGGAACTGCATATTGCAGCAGACGAGGCTCTAGAGAGTGCGCCGACGGTACTCGTCGACGGCGATACGCTGAGTGTAGTTGAGCAAGAGGATGGCAGCTATATCGCGTCGTTTGAACATCCTGCGCAGCAGGGCGAGCGCTTTGTCGATGTGGATATCCGCGCTAGTGACCGGGCTGGTAACGAAGGCGTGCGTCAGTTAGAAGTGGGGCTGGCATGGATGGATGAAATGGGCGGAAACTTACGCAGCCCAAACCCGCAGCTGATACTCAATGTAGCCGACGAGGCAGCGAGGCCAGGGCAGATGGCTATCGTGTATCGATTGGGTGAGAAAGAAACGCCTGCAGGCAGTGAGAATCAAGAGGTGTTTTCGTTGGATTTATTGCGCGGACGCATGCTGGCATCTCCGGTAACGGTGAATTTTTTACCCGGTTCGGGCTCTGATCCATTCCTCGGAATTTTGCGCTGGGACGAAGTGGCTAATACCTGGGAGGAATTGCCTACGAGCGTGGATGCACAGACCGGTTGGTTGGCAGCTACGGTCGAAGAGTTGGGGCTTTTTCGCCTCGGTCGCGTCGATGCCAAAAATCGGCGTGAGTCGATGCCCATAACGGGATATCCCAACCCATTTGTAGCCAATGCCGGAGCGCAAGCGCGCATAGAGTACCGTCTCAGTTCGCCGGGAGAGGTGCGTCTACAGATATACAATACGTTGGGACAGCCCGTGCGTTTACTGGTGGAGGAATTTCAGGAAGTGGGGGGGTGGAGTGTCGGTTGGAATGGCCGCGATGACCAAGGGATGATCTTGGGCAGCGGTGTCTACTATTACGAATTGAGCGAAGGCGGGCGACGTCACTATCGCTCACTGGTGCTCGTGCGGTGAAAATGGCAAGCGGTGCATTTATGAAATACATAGCGAATAAATACGGGATAGTTTGTTCTTTGCTCGTGCTGTTACTTATCAGTACGGCTGGGGCCGCTAGCAACGAGTGGACGCGTGCGGGGACGGGTTTGGATGCGGCTGTTAATGTGGTGCAGTTTCAGGCCAGTCGCCCAGATACGCTCTTTGCCGGTGCGGTCAACGGCTTTTATCGCAGCGGTGACGGCGGTCTTAGCTGGCAGCCCAGCGGTGCCAATTTAGTCGACCGCAGCGTGCTTAGTCTTGCCGTCGATCCCGAACGGGCGACGCGTCTCTATGCCGGATTAAATACGGGACTTTTCACTAGCGCAGACGGTGGTCGTCAGTGGCAGGCTGTTGCCGATATTGGCGCAGGTGTACTCGCGGCCAGTGCTGGGGCCGATGGCAGAGTCTATGCGGGCACCTTTGGACAGGGAGTCTACGTCAGTCTGGATCGCGGCTCTACGTGGAATATGGCCGGTTCGGAGTTGCAGGCTGATATTATTTTTGCCCTCGCGGCGCACCCATTAGAAGCGGCAACGGTTTATGCAGGCACGGCACGCGGTCTTTTTGTCAGCCGGGATTCGGGTGTCAATTGGCAGTCCGTAGCGGCGTTGGAGGGGTTGAGCGTGCGCAGTATTGCTTTGCCGTCGACGTCCAGTGCTCCCGAACTCGTGCTGGTGGCCACTTTTGGCGGTGGGGTGTATGTCAGCGAGGACAGTGGTCTGAATTGGCAGGCGAGTAATAGCGGTTTAGACGATTTGAATGTGCGTGCAGTCGCAGTGGACTCAGATGTGCCACAACTGCTCTATGCCGCTACTTCTACGAGCGGTTTTTATCGCAGTAAAGACGGCGGGATAAGTTGGACCTCTAGCAACGAAGGCTTGCAGAATTTGGCTGCGCGCTGGGTCGGCGTCGTGCCAGGCGACAACAAGCGCGTATTGGGCTCGACCAGTGGGGTCGGTGCTTTTGAGATCGATTTTACGCCCGAAGCGCATATTCGCTTTAGTGACAAAGAGCTTAGTTTTGGCTCGGTCGCCGTCAATGCCACGAGCGAGCGCACGCTGGATATCAGCAACGATGGCGAGGTGGATCTCATCATCTCGAATATCAATGTCGAACGCACCGGCGATTTTTCGGTCAGCCCCACTTCGCTTACGGTCAAAAAAGGCGAAACGAGCAGCGTAAGAATATCGTTTAACCCACAGGCGCGTGGAGCGACCGTGGTCGCGATGACGGTGCGCAGCAATGACCTCGACCAAACGAACGCAGAGA
>JBLHGI010000210.1:0-10661 GCA_047616505.1 Planctomycetota bacterium | reverse complement strand
AGCGGCATTATATCCGCCAAGTCCTGGAGCATACCGGCGGAACCATCCGCGGCAAGGAAGGAGCGGCGACACTGCTGGGCCTAAACCCTTCGACGCTCTACAGTCGCATGAAAAAACTGGGCATCGAACGCCCGTAACCATCGAAATATCGCTGCATGCGTCGATATTTCGATGGTGCTCTTTTTTTTGCGCCAACTTATTTTATTTAAATAGCTTTACAGTATAAAGACTATCATTTAGAGCATCGACATTTCGATGCTATGACCGCAACACCCGCGCAATACCCCCACAGCTAAAACCGCATAAGTCATTTATAAATAGCCGCCTGAGGTCTTTTTTATCGGTGGCTATTTCTTTGGTATGACTCTTGCGAAAGGAGTTGGTAATTCGAGGAGATCCCATGCTGCGCATTACGACTCAGACAAAAACCGATGGCACTACAGAATTGAAATTGGCCGGTCGCCTCGGCGGCGAAGAAATCGAGTTGTTGACCTGCGAGCTCCAGCGCTTGGGCGAGCGAGTACCAGTGATTCTCGATCTACAAGAGATCGAGTTCATCAACGGCACGGCCCTCAGTCAATTACAACAATGGACCGGAGTACCGCTAGTACTGCAGGGAGGATCGGTTTTCATACGGAGATTGCTCGCAGACCGCGGGCTCTAATAAAACGAGTAACACGTGCGCAGCGGCACCCAAAGAACGCCAAACCCATTAGCAGCAGATCGTCTCATCACTACCAATAGGAGGTTTTTTATGTTCTCGCAGATGCTACGCTGTAGTTGCAGTATGTTGGCTTTATTGTTCCTGGCCGGAGAGGTTGGCGCCCAGGCCAATACCCGCATTGCCATCTCATCCGTTCAGGATGGCAATGCCGAGATCTATACGATGGATCCAGATGGCAGCAACATGGTCCGCTTGACCGATAATAGCGTTAAGGACCTCTCCCCCGCCTGGTCGCCCGATGGCCGTCGCATCGCCTTTACATCTCGCCGCGACAACAACAAAGGAGACATCTACGTGATGGACGCGGATGGATCCAATGTCGTTCGCCTGACGGACACGGCGGGAGCACACACCCCTTGCTGGTCGCCCGACGGCCGCCGCATCGCCTTTAACAGCCGCGATATTTTCGTCATCGACGTGGATGGATCGAACTTAACCCAGTTGACCAATGCAAATTTTATCACCGACGACCCCGCCTGGTCGCCCGATGGCAGCCAGATCGCCTATGTAACCTGGCCATCTTCGGCCACGCCGAATATTCAGATCATCGATGTGGCAGGGGGCATGCCAAGACCATTGACCAGCAATCAGGACTTCAATCTCCACCCTTCTTGGTCACCGGATGGAAACCAGATCCTCTTTGCCTCCGACCGAGATGCTAATGAACTGTTATTCGATGTCTTCGTGATGAACGCCGACGGCACCGCTCCGACCAACCTGACGCAAAATCCGGGTTCGGCCGATGGTGGCCCCTCCTGGTCACCCGACGGCAACCAGATCCTCTTTGCCTCCAACCGCAATGGAGGTCGCTCCCACGTCTTTCTGATGAACACCGACGGAAGCGAACAAAGGGAGATCTCCGGGGTAATACTTGCATCGAGCTCGAGCTGGTCACCATTGCCCATGACGACGACCGCCGTGCAAACCTTATCGTGGGGAGCCATAAAGGCCCATCTGCGCTAAGGGCAGTACTGGTGCCGCGCAGATGGACTCCCTGTGCGGCACCAGCAAAGGATTACCACGCAACACCGCATTCATCCTTAGCTCTATAGATAGGATTTACTACCCTACTTCCAACACTCAGAAGGTCCATAGGTCGGGGTGTTGGCCCGCAGCGTCTTGCCCCGGGAGGGGCTTAGTGCGGGTCGGGGCCACGTGGCGGTGTGACGGGGAGTCGAAGTGATAACGTAAGCGAGTGGGGAAGGCCCGCGGTCTTAGGCAAGACGCGGAGGGCCAATAGCCCGACCACCCACCTACATCTGTCTACGAACTATCTACGAACTACTCACCTACGTACTACCATCTTTCTCCCGCAACCTCGCCTCAATATTCTGCACGGCAAAGAGCATACCGACGCCAAACCAAAACATATTATTGGCCAAATCGCCGTTAAAAGACTGGTTGACTTGGAACGATACAAAGGTGGCAATCATGCCGATCTGCACGGCGCGCAAATACGGATCTTTCATCTGACGAAAACGGCTTAAGCCAGTGAAAAATACTTTGAGCAAAAACCACAGCATCGCTGCAAAACCGACAATGCCCAGTTCGCCCAACACCATCGTAATGACGGTATGCGGCTCGTTGACCTCGCTCCAGTGCGGATAACCAGCCGGCGCATAGCTAGAAAACACGTGCGGAAAAGCGCGCCAGCCAATCCCTAGGAGCGGGTGGTCGGCAAACATATCGAGCGAAGCTATAATGAGGTATATGCGCGCGGTGCTCGACGTCCGCCCCACCGAACCAAACTGTTCGAAGAGTGTAAAGATCGAGGTGAAGCGTTCAAAGATATATTCGGCAAAAGGCACGAATTCTTTTAGTGCCAACACCGCCAAAAAAGAAGAGAACAGCAGGATAAAGAAGTAGCGCACCTTACCGCTGAGCCAGAGAATGACAAAAACACCCACCAACGTTGCCATCCAATTCGAACGACTAAACGAAGCCAACAGGCCGCCAAAACCAATAATGACACCCAGCGCAAAAAGAACGCGCTGCATCAAGGCCATCTTATGATTGAGCAATACGGCCAAAAGCGGCAAAATCCCACACATCATAAACGTGGCAAAGATATTCGGATTGTGGAACGTACCCGTGGCGCGCGGCACATTGCCTCCCAGCGCCGTAATCACTTTTACCGGCAGATGGAACTGCCCCGTAATAACCTGATACCCCCCCATGATTGCGCCGGCTATTGTAAAGATCACCATTGACCAAAGCACGGCGGAGACGGCCTTTTTGGAATCTATAATGACCTGCATCAAATACGTAAAGAGCACCAGCGCACACATGCGCACAAAGCTGATCGTCGCCGCCGGTTGGTTCGGCGAATAGATCAGCGACACCGCGATACAGACCAAGAACATCAACAGCGGCCCACGCACTTCAAATTCGGGAAAGCGCGTGCGCCCGCGCAGACACGTCTCTACCCCCACGGCTAAGAGCAGGAGCACATAAGCCAAGTGAAAGCCGGTCAAGTGAAAGAGGCCACCGCCGCCGCCCTCGGGGCCACCAAAGAACCGGCCCGTGCTGTCGAGCCCAGTAGTCAGTACGATAATGGGCGCAATAACCCAGGGACGCACTAGAATGCCAATTACAAAAAGAACGGCAGCTACGGACCCGGCTATAATAGCGGGTAACCATTCGTTAAAAAACATACTGGCCCCCAGCACGACGGCTTGGAAGACCAAGAAGGCATAAAAATAGCGCCGATCGAGGCTGTAGTCTCGACTATTTTCAGAAACAGTTAAGCTCATATTTTAGATGCGAGGTCGAGCTGCGCAACGCGAACGAATACCAGCCATGCCTGCTTTTGCAAAAGGGCAGGCTCAGCAGCACCGTCGAGTTGCTCTGGGATAAGTAGCAATAAACACAACTCTATATTCTAAACTATTACCCGCCAATCGCAAGGCGCGCGAAGATGTGCACTGCTCATCGGCCGCCTACGGCCAGTTGCCATATCTGCGTCATCGCAAAGACCGTCAACAGCCCCATGCCCAACGGCAACAGCGCTGCCAGTAGCGTCCACTTGCCGCTACCCATCTCTTCGTAGATAGTGTACAGAGCCGTGCTACAAGGGTTGTGCAGCAAACTAAAGAGCATCAAATTGATCGCCGTCAGCAGCGTCCGGCCCCCGGCGCGCAGCACGGTTTCGACCGACGCGGCATCCCCTTCGAATAAAACACCCGCCCCGGCGCCCACACCGGTCGCTCGCCCGATCAACACCGTCAGCATCAGCACCGTGGGAATGACAATCTCATTAGCCGGTATCGCCACGATATAGGCCAACAGCACGATGCCGTTGAGACCCAGTAGCACGGCAAACGGATCGAGAATATCCACCAGATACTCGGCCATACTGGCACCGTCCAACTGTATATTGGCCAGCGACCAGATCACCAACCCAGCGGGCGCGGCAAAGACCACCGCGCGCCACAGCACGATCAGCGTGCGGTCGATCAGCGAAGTGTAGATCGTCTGCCAGATGCGCGGACGGCGATCAGGCGCTCGCGCGGACTGTCGATAATCCGCGCCGCCACGATGCCCGCTGCATTGCAACCAAATCCCATCGCCGAGGTCAAAGCCTGCTTGCCGTGCGCACCCACGCGGCGAAAAACACCGTCCATATTAAAGGCCAAGCGCGGTAGATAACCGAAGTCTTCCAGCAGCGTAAAGAGCGGAAAGAAAATGGCCATCGGCGGCAGCATGACGCTGACGACCCACGCCGTAGACAGATATATGCCATCAATCAACGCACCGCGCAGCCACCACGGCAAGCCGATGATCACCGCGCCGTCCCGCAAGAGCGGATGTAGCCAGTCGATCAGAGCGACGTAGAGCAATTGCGATGGATAGTTGGCCCCGCTCAGCGTCAGCCAGAACACCAGGGCCAACAGCGCCAGCATCACCGGAAAACCCCAGCGCCGACTCGTCAGCAGGCGATCCAACTGCTGGTCGAAATTGTTTTGCCGAGCAGACTCGCGGCGCACCGCTAGGTCGACGATGCGCGCTGCGTCGGCATAGATCACTTCCATCAGTTCTTCGTGAAACGAAGAGCCCACCTCCCAACGCAGTGCCTCGGCCCTTTGCAGAATATCCCGCGCGGCCTCTGCTCGATTCGCCGCGCTGGCCGCATGCTCATTAGTCAGCGCATCTAACTCGCCGCTCCGCACCGCCTCGACAGGCCGCTGCAATCGTTTTGATGCGAGCCTTTGCGTCCACCTGCAAATCGCACAGACGCTCTACGGCCACTTCGGGTGCCAGTTCCGGCGAGAGCGGCAGAGGTACGACCGAGATATTGGCCGCTAACACAGGAGTTAACGCGTGTTCGCGCCCCTCGGCCCAGAAGCGAATTTCGCGGTCACTCTGTTCGACCAGACGCAGTTCCATGCCCGGATACAGCCCTGCCGCTACCAACTGCGCATAGAGCTCGGCCGGCTCGTCTTCGAGGTGGACGACGCGCCCCAAACTGGCCCGCCTGCAGCGCCTATCAGCGGGCGCGTAGCCGCCAGCGTTAGAATAGGATTAACTTTTTATTTAGCCATAGATAATCCTATTCTAACGCTTCCCAATTTGCCGAAAAACGTCAAGGGCAGATCTATTTGCTCACCGTTGCATTTATCGCTATACCTTTACTGCGCGAGCAGTACCAACACTTCACTATGAGGGGAGGGCGCGTTGAAAAGGACCCATCTACAACGAGGGGAAATCGAACAACTAGCCACGGGCTTCAAATTCGTCGAGGGTCCGGTCTGGCATAAGGACGGCTACTGGTTCTTCAGCGATATCCCCTCCAACCGCATCCACACCATTACCCCCGAGGGCAAAGTGGGCATCCACCGCGAACCCTCGGGCAACAGCAATGGCCTGACGTTCGATCGCAGCGGTCGGCTGCTCGCCTGCGAACACGGCAACCGGCGCGTATCCATAGCCCAGGTAGATAGCCAACCACACACGTTAGCCGACACCTTCGAAGACAAACGACTCAACAGCCCCAACGATCTCGTCGTCCACTCCAGCGGAGCCGTGTATTTTACGGACCCTCCCTACGGTATCAAATCCGAAGAGATGGAGCAGGAACACGCCGGCGTCTACCGCGTCGGTGAGGATAGAGCGGTTCAACTACTCATCGCCGACTTTGAGAAACCCAACGGTCTAGCCTTTTCCCCCGACGAATCCGTACTCTATATCAACGATTCGCATCACCAGCATATCCGCGCCTTTGACGTACAGGCCGATGGCTCTCTTATAAATGGCCGTCTCTTTGCCGACCTCAAGCACGACGCGCCAGGTGCCCCCGACGGTCTAAAAGTAGACCGGCAAGGCCATGTCTATACCGCTAATGCACTGGGGATTTGGACTCATGATACACAGGGCACATTCCTTGGTCTGATCGCAATGCCCGAAACGCCAGCTAACTGCGCCTGGGGCGAAGACGGCCAGACGCTCTTGATAACGGCGCGCACTTCCGTTTACAAAGTGCGCACCGAGATACCAGGTATCGCCGTGCGACAGTAAATGCCAACTTTGGCCCTCTATAGCTTATATTCTCTGCCTACTCAACCACAGACCTAAAAAATGTAGACCATGCTACAAGACGTCGACTTCAATCGTTTTTTTACTCTATCTCCGGAAATGCAGTGCATCGCCGATCCCCAGAGTCACTGTCTGTGGCTCAACGAGACTTGGGAGCACTGTCTCGGCTATTCCATCCAGACCATGCTCAACCAAAATCTCGACGATTTCTCCCACCCCGATGAACGCGCCACAACGTTAGTCGCCGACATAATAGCCCTGAGCGATGGTTCCGCCGTCTCTTTCACTCGGCGTTTTCGCCACCATGACGGCGGCTATCGTTGGCTGCTTTGGAACGCGCTCTTTGATGCCCGAGAACAGCGCATCTACGCCAGCGCCAGGGACATCAGCGAAGAGATCGAGCACCGCGCGGACGAAAACCGCCAGCGCGATATTCAGCGCGCCACGGCAAGCATAGCGCACACCGGCGGCTGGCAGCTCAACGTAGAAACCATGATGACGCTGTGGTCGGAAGAAGTCTATCGCATTCACGAGATCGAACCCGGCACGCCCGTAGAGCTGGACAAAGCCATCAAATTCTATGCCCCCGAGACGCGACCTCTCATTGAATCCGCCATTTCTGAGGCGATCAAAAACGGCACCCCCTGGGATCTGGAATTACCCTTTATCACAGCCCGGGGCAACCACCTGTGGGTGCGCGCCACCGGCCAAGCCGAATGGGGCATCGAAGGCGCATCGAGCCTATGGGGAACCTTTCAGGATATCACCGAGCGCAAACGCCACGAGCTTCGCGAAACCGTGCTACAGGCAATGCGCACACAAACGTGGTCCATGGAGCAGCCCGGCGATATAGAAACGGTATTGCGCTCACTGAGCGATGGTTTAGCACAGTTGGAAATACCCTTTGTCCACTGTGGCATCAACCTCGTCGACAGCGATAGCGAAATGCCTCGTTTTACTCCCCACGGCCTCGATAGTAGCGGGCAAGAGTTGGCTACTAAACGCAAAAACAGCACCCGTGGCCCCCTGCTCTCGACCTGGATGTCGCAACAGCCGCTCTACCGCCCCGACCTACACGCTGAGGACTCTTTCAACGAGCGCGCCGATATGGCAGATCGCATACGCGCCGTACTCGACGTGCCTTTTTCCCACGGCACGCTAGCCATCAATAGCGAAGAACCAAACGCCTTTGCAGAATGGGAAATGGAAGCCCTACAAAGCATCGCCGAAGTGCTTTCCGAAGCCTTCCGCCGCTGGGACGACCTGCGCGAAAAAGAATACCGCGAAAGACTACAGCACGCCCTGCAAAGTATTCGCGAAAAAGTATGGAAGATGGAGCAGAGCGAAGATTTCCAGGAGGTACTATATACCACACGCAGCGCCATGTCAGACCTAGAAATCCCCTTTGCCAACTGCGGCCTCAACCACATAGACATAGACTGTGACCCTCCCGCCCTGCGCGCCCACGATATGGGTCCACAGGGCCAGTGGAGCCATATCGTATCGGGAGAAGCCTATGATGAAATTCTGCAAATGTGGAACGAACGCGCTATCGCCTATCACCGCGACCCTACCAAAGGCAAAGAAGGGGAGCGCTTAACGCAGCGCTTTGGCACCGTGCGCACCGTGCTCGACGTGCCCTTTTCCCATGGCACTTTAGCCGTCAACAGCTCTGTCCCAAACGCCTTTAGCCAACGCGATATCGAGACCTTGCGCGATATCACCGATGTACTCTCCGAAGCCTTTTATCGCCGCGAAGACCTGCGCGCACGCGAACGCCATCTAGGGGACCTCGAAAACCAAATTGAGCGCATCCGCGCGCTACACACCGTAGCGGCCGCGAGCAGCTTGAGCGAGTCGACACAGATCGAAGAGCTCTTACAAGTCGGCTGTCGGCTGCTCAACTTAGAAACCGGTATTCTCAGCCATATTGAAGGCGAGGTCTACACCATTACCCAGGTCCACTCGACAAACGGCACCCTTGAGCCAGGTTCTACACTCGAGCTAGGTGAAACCTACTGCGCACTGACCCTCCAGCATAGTGGCCCTTTGGCCATACACCATATGGCTCTGTCGCGCTGGAACGAGCATCCCTGCTATGCCAAGCTTGGCCTAGAGTCTTATATCGCCACGCCGATCATCATAGAAGGGCAGATATATGGCACGTTAAATTTCTCCAGCCCCCAACCGCGACAAGTCGCTTTCAAGCGCTCTGATATCGACTTTGTCCAACTTATGGGACAGCTCATCGGTTCGCTGATTGAACGCCAACGCGCACGCGAAGAACTCAACTTCCGCAATAGCCTGCTCTCGGCACAGCAGGAAACAACGCTGGATGGTATTCTCACCGTCGACGAAGATGGTCACTGGATTTCCTACAATCGCCGTTTTATCGATATGTGGAATATCTCACCTGAAATAGAAGCACAGGGATCGCGAGGAAATGCCCTTGAGTACACGCTATACCAAGTCGCCGACCCCGACGCCTTTCTCCAACGCGTGCGCTATCTATACGCCCACCGCGACGATCGCAGCAACGAAGAAATTGCTCTGCGCGACGGCCGCGTATTTGAACGCTACTCGTCCCCCATATTCAATGCCGACAACCACTACTACGGTCGCGTCTGGTACTACAAGGATATAACAGAGCGCAAACAGGCCGAGGAACAGTTGCATCAAGCGTTGGCTGCAGCCGAAGAAGCCTCGCGCACAAAAAGTGAATTTCTCGCCAATATGAGCCACGAAATTCGCACGCCGATGAACGCCGTAATAGGCATGACCGAATTGACACTCGATACAGAGCTCGATGCAACGCAGCGCGAGTATCTCAAGATCGTGCGCACTTCGGCAAACGGCTTACTAACAATAATCAACGACATTCTCGATTTCTCCAAGATCGAGGCCGGTAAACTATCGCTAGATCATATCGATTTCGACCTGCGGCAAACCATAGATGACGCACTCAAGTCTCTGGGGCTGCGCGCCCACGAAAAAGGCTTGGAACTAGCGTGCCAAATTGACAACCAGGCACCAGCTAATCTCGTTGGCGACCCGCTGCGTCTACGCCAAGTTCTCCTCAACCTGCTCAACAATGCCATTAAATTTACCAGCGCGGGTGAAGTAGTCCTCGAGGTAGAGGTTGCACAGAGCATGGGAGAAAACGTCGAACTCCACTTCGCCGTGCGCGATACGGGGATGGGCATCTCTTCTGCACAGCAGCAGATAATATTTGACAGTTTTACCCAAGCCGATGGCTCCACTACTCGCCAACACGGCGGCACGGGCCTCGGCCTGGCGATCTCTTCGCAGTTGGTCTCCCTTATGGAGGGTCGCATCTGGGTCGAAAGCGCGCCAGATGCCGGCAGCACCTTTCACTTCACGGCCCGCTTCAACCCCTCTACCAAGGATACAGCCCAGCACATAGAAGACACCCAAATGCTGGAAGACATCCCCGTCCTCATCGTCGACGACAATGCTACCAGCCGGCGCATACTCGTGGAAATGCTATCTAATTGGCATATGCAGCCTAGCGCTGCCAACAGCGGCCAAGCAGCCCTTGATGCGATAGGGGAAGCGCGCGCTGCGGGCACGCCCTTTGCCCTACTCATTCTCGATGCCACAATGCCAGGTATGGATGGTTTTGAGCTAGCGCATCGGATCCGCGCCAATGCCGGGTCACAGCCCGCCATCATTATGCTCTCATCAACCGATAGCAGCGGCGAACGCCACCGCGGCGACGAACTCGATATGGCCCGCGATCTGCGCAAACCCTTTAGCCAGCGCGGCGTGCTCGAGGCCATAAAAAGCGTTCTCGGTATTCCCTCGACGCCGAGTGCAGACGCACCGATTTCACCCACGCCCGCGCCGATTGTTCCACTGCGCATACTCTTGGCCGAGGACAACGAATTCAACCAGCGCGTAGCCATTGGTTTGTTGAGCAACAGTGGACATAATATCACCGTCGTGCAGAATGGCCAAGAAGCACTCGCACGCATCGAGGCAGAGTCCTTCGACCTCGTTCTAATGGACGTACAAATGCCCGTCATGGACGGCACCGAAGCCACCCGCACGCTGCGCCAGCGCGAAATTGATACGGGTACTCACTTACCCGTCATTGGCCTAACTGCTCACGCTATGGAGAACGACCGTCAGCGCTGCCTCGATGCCGGTATGGACGACTATCTAACCAAACCATTCAAAATAGCCGACCTCGACGCCATGCTCGCACGCCAGGTCGCTGTTGCCGATATTGTTCATGATGACGATGCCGTATCGGCCGACCTCAGCGATGCCTTAGGCTACTGCGGGGGTGACGTTGAATTACTAAGCCAACTCATCCGCATTTTCCTGGAAGATATGCCCGATTATCAAAACCAATTGCGCATGGCGATAAAACAGGAAGACC
>JBLHGI010000209.1:0-10669 GCA_047616505.1 Planctomycetota bacterium | reverse complement strand
AATTATGGTATCAGCGCCGAGGCCAAACGTCTCGGCATACATATGACGCTGCTACAAGCCGGCGGCTACGACCACCTCGATGTGCAAATCGCCCAAATCCACAACCGCCTTGAGGAAGGGGTCGACGGCATTATCATCGGCGCGATATCCTTCACGGGCTTAGACAGCGTAGTAGCCAACGCGCGCGCGCGTGGCATTCCCGTCGTAGACGTTATAAATGGTATGTCGTCGCCGGCCCTCTCGGCCAAGTCGCTCGTATCCTTTGGCGAAATGGGCTATAAAACGGGCGAATATATCGCCCAGCGCCATCCCAAGGGCACACCAACGGCAAAAGTAGCGTGGTTTCCCGGTCCAAAAGAAGCCGGTTGGGTCCAGGTCGGCGACGAGGGGTTCCGTCGCGCCGTAGCGGGCGGTGCCATCGAAATCGTCGCTACGCGCTACGGAGATACTGATAAGACCACACAGGGCAAGCTCGTCGAACAAGTGCTCGACGAATATCCCGATCTCGACTATATCATCGGCACAGCCGTCACCGCTGAGGCCAGCGTGCGTATCTTGCGCAAGCGTCAATTAGATGAAAAGATCGGCATCATGTCGTATTATTTTACTCCGGGAATTCATCGCGGTATCAAGCGCGGAAAAATAATCGGCGCACCGACCGATTCGGCTGTTATCCAAGGACGTATCGCCATCGACCAAATCACGCGCATCCTCGATGGCCAACCCTATTTGCGCCACGTCGGCCCTCTCCTACACATTATTGATGCGGCCAATATCGACACCTTTGACCAAAGCACCTCGTTAGCACCGAGTGGCTTTCGCGCCGTCTATACAGTGAATTAAGAAGACCTCTTTAAGGAAACTGTCTTGAACAAGAGTAGCCTGGCCAAAGTAGCCATCATCACAACCCTCTTTGCCGCTGGTTTCTGTGGCTCTTTATACGGAGGGTTCCGCCTGCGGGAACAGGCGCGGGAAATATGGATATCCCAGGCCCAGCAAGATGCCGAACGCATTACGGAAACGGCGCAGTCGTGGCTCTCTCTGACGCAGGCACAGCTACGCGGCATCTCCGCCGTATTCTATAGTTCGCAATCGGTAAACGAAGACGAATTGCTCGATGCGCTCTATATCATCGAGAGCACCGAAACGGCTATTCCCCTAACCTCCGTCGCCTTCGTCGCCGCTGAGGAAGACGGCATGCGGCACGTGCTGCTCAGCACAGATGTAGATGGCCCCTTGGCACCAGGCTCCAATCTAGATGAAGTGCCTGCCCTGCGCTCGACACTCAACCTCTCGGAGCAAATTGGCGAAAACGTCATTATGGGTTCCTCATTCACTCTGCAGGATCCCAAGCGCCGCTACGTAATGTTGGCCTTTGCCGCACCCAACGACGATCGCGATGGCCACCTCGTAACACTCGTCGATCTCACCGCATTTTTTTCTGGCCTGCACACCCTACACATCCCCCCCGGTCTCGAACTGCAATTAGTGGAGCAAGAGGCTATAAGTCCGAAGATGACAAACCGCATTATATCCGGCCCGACTGCAGCGCCACTGCAAACAGAGCACAAGTTTTCCATTCGCACCGATAGCGGTCACAATTCCTGGGAATTTTGTTGGTATGTCCTGCCTGCGTACGACGATGGCCCCGATGCCCAGTTGGCAGAAGTAGTCCAGTGGGCCGGCATCGCCCTGACGCTGCTCAGCGCGCTCTTAGTCGGCTATCTGATGCAGGGCAATCGGCGCGAACAGGAGAAGTTCCGCACCGTCTTTAATAGCTCGCTTGACGGCTATTTATTTTTTGATTCCGAAAAAGGCATCATCGACTGCAATGCCGCCGCCGTCGAGCTCTTTGGCTACGGCGACAAGAGCGACCTACTGGGCAAGAAGATGCACGACGTGTCACCGGAATTTCAGCCCGATGGCAGCTCTTCACAGGAGCGGCGCCAAGAGATCATTGCCGCAGTAGAACGCGATGGATTCCACCGCTATGAATGGGTTTTGCAACGGCTTGATGGGCGCGACTTCCCAACGGAAATCACCATTCGCCCCGTGCAATTGGGCAACGACCCTGCGCTTTTAGCCGTCCTGCACGACCTCAGCGCACGCAAAGAGGCCGAAGACGCGCTGATCCGCAGCGAGGAAGAGTTACGACAGACCATCGATTCAATGCCCGTGCCCATCGCCATCGTCAACCTGCAGGAAGCGCGCATCGTCTACGTCAACCAAGCTTCGGTAGATTACCATGGAATAGAGCGCGATGCGTTTGCCTCTATTCCGTCCAGTGATGTCTACGCACGCGCAGAAGACCGTCAGATCGTGCTCGCAGAAATGCAGGCCAAGGGCCGCGTCGAACAATTGGAAATACAAATACGTCGCCTCGGCGATGGCGACGTGCGCTGGGTGCTATTTTCCATTTACCCCAGCCGATTTCAGGGCCAAGCAGTCTCCATTGTCGGCCTATACGATATCACCGAGCGCAAAAGAAATGAACTACAGCGCAATGCCCTGCAACTCCTGCGCGACGCCATCTGGACGATGCGCGACCACGACGACCTCGACGATCTCGTGCGCGCCATGCGCGCCAGTCTGGAAGAATTGGAACTCCCCTTCCGGAACTACGGCATCAATGTCGTCGACGAGAAAAGTGGCTCCCCCACAGTCTATGCCCACAGCGCACTCGCTACGGGCGAGGTGCGCCACAATCCGGGTGTCGGCAACGAAAATAGCACGGTGACGGAAATATGGCGAGCAGGCAAGACGGCCTATCGCCGCGATTTGCGCGAGGAAGACCAGCAGGAAGAAAACACGGATATCCCGCGCTCTTTTATCGATGAAGTGCGCTCTGTAGTCGACGTGCCCTTTTCGCACGGGACCCTTGCCGTCAACAGCACGCAAGCCCATGCCTTCAGCCCTTGGCATATTGCCGCTTTAGAAGAATTTTCCGAGGTGCTATCCGAAGGTTTCCGCCGTCTAGACGACCTGCGCGCCCTAGCAGACAGCGAGCGTCGGCTCAACCTCGCCATGGAGACCTCGGGCGTGGGCCTGTGGGAAATTGACCTGCAAAGCGGCGTAGCCTATTTCGACAAGCAGTGGATGGGCATGCTCGGTTACGAACAACCCGCATTCGAACACACCTATGCAGCCTGGGTTGACCTATTACACCCGGACGACGCGGAAGAGACACAAGGCGCCTTCCGCGAGTTCCTAACGCATGCAGTCGATCACGAAGAAGAGCAATTTTTTGACCTCGAATTCCGCATGCGCCACAAAGATGGCACCTACCGCTGGATCTTGGCCCGCGGCGGCATCGTCGAGCGCGACGAAAAAAACCAGCCGCGCCTACTGATTGGCACCCACGTCAATATCAGCGAGCGCAAACTGCGCGAACAACATCAGGCCGCCCAACAGCGCGTGCGCGAGACCATCTGGAAACTGACGAGTACCGCCGAATTTACCACCGTCGTCGATGCGATAAAAGACAGCCTCGACTCGCTGCAACTGCCCTATAATGCCCTTGGCATAAGCGCCGTTGACAATCGAGAAAATCCCACGGCTATCATCATAAGCGATCAGCAGTCTCAGCGCCGTATTGTTCCCATCGACGATGCGAATCCTTGGACCTTTAACATCGTCGAGTTTTGGCGCGGTCAAAAAGTGCTTTATCGCCCCGATCTACAGCAAGACGATCCCTACGACGAACGCCGCTATTTCTCCGAGCAAATCCACGCCGTGCTCGACGTGCCTTTCTCACACGGCACCCTCGCCCTCAACAGCACCGAGGCCAACTGTTTCACCCCCTCGCATATCCAAGCGCTTAGCGACTTTTCCGACGTGCTCTCCGAGGCCTTTCGCCGCCTCGACGACCTGCGCACACTTGAAGAACGTCAGCACTTCCTCGAGGGCGTTATCAACAACAGCACGGCGCTCATCTACGCCAAGGACTTAGAGGGCCATTATTTCCTCGTCAACGACCACTGGACCGAAATTCTCGATCTCGGCTTGAGCCGCGAAGAGATGATCGGCAAGACTGATTACGACCTCTTCCCTGCGCAAGTAGCCGAAAACCTGCGCGCCAATGACCATCGCGTACTACAGGCAGATGAATTTATCAGTGAAAAGGAAACGGTCGAAGTCGGCGGCCAACCCCACACCTATATCTCCATCAAGTTCCCGCTGCGCGATGCCGATGGGCAGGCCTATGGAATCTGTGGCATCTCTACCGATATCACCGATATAAACAACGCCCAAGAAGAATTAAGCCTCGCCAAAGATGAGGCCGAGAGATCGCAGGCCGAGGCCGAAGAGGCGGCGCGCCAAGCCGAAGAAGCCCGCAGTACCGCCGAGGCAGCGAACCGTTCTAAGAGCGTATTCCTGGCCAATATGAGCCACGAAATTCGCACGCCAATGAACGCCATCCTCGGCTTCTCAGAGATCCTAGCAGGCCTCGTCGCCGACCCACAGCAAAAACAATATCTGAACTCGATACAGACTTCTGGCAGGTCGCTCTTAACGCTTATCAACGACATCCTCGACCTGAGCAAAGTCGAAGCGGGCAAACTCGAATTGGAAATTCGCCCCACCGATGCGCACGCCGTTTTTAACGATATGGTAGCAATTTTCTCGCAAAAAGTCAGCGAACAAGGTCTCGGCTTTCTCATAGAAATTGATGCCAGCGTGCCACAGGCACTTGAACTCGACGAGGTACGTCTGCGCCAGATCCTTATCAACCTCATCGGCAATGCCGTAAAATTCACTAAAAAAGGGCATGTGCGCCTGTTTATACGCGCCGTGCCAGACGCAGAAAACGAGCGCCAGATCGATCTATATATCGATGTCGAGGATACCGGCATTGGCATTGCCATTGCAGAGCAAAACAAAATATTCGGCGCCTTCGAGCAACAGACAGGGCAGAGTATCAACGAGTACGGCGGCACCGGTCTAGGGCTGGCCATTACGCGCAAATTAGTCGAAATGATGGATGGGGAGATCTCCGTCGATAGCACCGAAAGCAAGGGCAGCACATTCCACGTCCACCTACGCGGCATTTCCCTAGCGGCAACCGAAGCACGGCGCATGCCCGTCGACGCGCCCGACCTAGAGACGCTGTCCTTCGCCAGTGCCAAAATTCTCGTCGCCGACGATGTAGCAGCCAACCGCGAACTGGTCAAAGGGTTTCTAGCGCGCTATGCGGATTTGCAGTTGATCGAAGCCGAAGATGGCCAGCAGGCCATTGAAGCATGCCAAAAGCATATGCCCGATCTCGTGTTGATGGATATCAAGATGCCCGTACTCGACGGCTATACAGCCACCCAACGACTCAAGGCCAACGAACGCACTCGGCATATCCCCGTCGTGGCATTGACAGCCTCGACCATGCGCGAAACAGAAGAAGAATTGAGCAGAGTATGTGAGGCTTTCTTAAAAAATCCCGTCGGCCAAATCGAATTAGTGCAGACGATCGCTCGTTTTATAGAGCACTCGCTCGGACGGGATGAAGCATCCGCAGAAGCCGATACCCCATCCGCCCCCCCCTCGGACCCCCTCAACATAGCCGAAGAGGTCCTAGAGCGCCTTCCACAACTCATGGCCATACTGGAAGAGGAGACCCAAACGTGGGAGGAACTGTGCACGACGTTGACGATCAACGAAATCGAATCCTTCGCCGAGCACCTACAAGCCATAGGTAAGGAGCACGCGTATCACCCCTTGGTCCAGTGGGCCGAAACACTGGCCGAGCAAACGACCCTATTCGATATGGACGGCGTGCAAAAGACCTTAGGTGAATTTGTTCACATCGGCGAAGAAATTCGCCAGCACCTAGCTGCACAAGACGCATAAAAAGTTTATTTTTTCCGCTACAACGAAAAGTGCGATATATGAAAGAGTCGAAAAAAGAACCGCGTATACTCATCGTCGATGACACCCTGCAAAACTTACAGGTACTCGGCACCATTCTGCGCGAAAAAGGCTATCAGCTCAACGTCGCCCAGAACGGGAAAAAGGCGTTGGAAATGGCCGAGTTAGCGCTGCCCGACCTCATCCTACTCGATATCATGATGCCAGAAATGGATGGCATGGAGGCCTGCCGCCGCCTAAAGGCGCAGGAGAGCACGCGCGATATTCCCATCATATTTCTCACGGCAAAAGTAGAAACGGACGATATTGTCAAGGGGTTTGAGCTCGGTGCAGTTGACTATATAACTAAGCCCTTTAACGCCCACGAATTGTTGGCCCGTGTCCATACCCACCTCCAACTCAAAGCGGCGCGTGAAAAAATAGCACAGCTTGCCGACACGCTCTCACACTATCTGTCGCCGAATATATATGCCTCTATTTTCTCAGGTGAGACCGATGCAACTATCGCCTCCTACCACAAACCACTGACCATCTTCTTTTCAGATATCGTCAGCTTCACCCCCCGGGTCGAGACCATGGCCCCTGCCGAATTGACGGACTGGCTCAACAACTATCTCAACGAGATGGCTGCGATCTGTCACCAGTATGGCGGCACCTTAGACAAGTTTATGGGCGATGGCATTATGGGATTTTTTGGCGACCCCGAATCAAAGGGGGAAAAACAAGATGCGCTACAGTGCGTGCATATGGCACAAGCCATGCAACAGCGAGCGGGCGAACTCGATGTGGAGATACGCATCGGCATCAACAGTGGTCAATGCACGGTCGGCAATTTCGGCAGCGACAATCAGATGGCTTATACTATTATAGGCCCCAGCGTAAACTTGGCAGCGCGACTCGAACCAAGTGCCGACCCCGGCAAGATTCTCATATCCGAATCTTCCTATCATCTGGTCGGTGACGAGATAACCTGTAGCGCACACGGCAATATCCGAGTCAAGGGCATCGAACGCGACATAAACACATACTGGGTCGATAATACATGAATCACGCAGGGCTCAAAATATTAGCCGTAGACGACCAGCCAGAGAACCTCGGCCTGCTCAACCGCGTGCTCGAAATAGCACAATTCGACGTGCGCGCCGCGACCAGCGGCCAGGCTGCACTACAGGCGGCGCGCGCCGATCTGCCCGACCTGATTCTCATGGATATCTCCATGCCCGGTATGGACGGTTTCGAGGCCTGCAAAAAGCTCAAAGCCGATCCCAAGACCAAAGATGTCCCGGTCATATTTCTCACGGGCCGCAGCGACACAGAGCACCTAGTCAAAGGGTTTGAATTGGGAGCCGTTGACTATATCACAAAGCCCTTTAACAACTCAGAACTTCTCCACCGCATCAACACCCACCTCGAATTATCGCACCTGCGCAAGAGTTTGGAACAGCAGGTATCGGAACAGACGAACGAGATCCTCGCCGCCAATTCCGAGATGGAAGAATCCAACCGAGTCTATAGTGCTTTCGTGCCGCACCAATTTCTCACTCAACTGGGCCGCGAAAATATCCTCAACGTCAAACTCGGCGACCACGTACAGACAGAGATGACGATTCTCTTTGCCGATATCGTTGATTTTACCCTGCTTTCTGAAAAAATGGGACCACAGGCCAGCTTCCGATTTATCAATGCCTATTTGAGCTGGATCAGCCCCATTATCCGCATGAACAACGGTTTTATTGACAAGTATATAGGCGACGCCATCATGGCCATTTTCCCGGAGGGCGCCGACGACGCTCTGCAATCTGCCGTTGGCATGCAACAAGCTATGCAACGTTTTAATGAACAGTTTGTCGCCGCCGGTATCCCTCCAATCCGCATCGGCATTGGCCTGCACAAAGGTAGCCTAATGCTCGGCGTCATCGGCGAAGCCGAACGCATGGAAACGACGGTGATCTCGGATGCCGTCAATGTCGCAGCCCGACTTGAACGCCTCACCCGGCGCTATGATGTCGGCATCGTCATCAGCGATGCCGCGCTCGCATCCGTCGGCGAAGACAACACCTACCACACCCGCCTAATCGATAAGGTCCGCGTTAAGGGGCGCAGCGAAACGACCGTGGTACACGAAGTGTACGACGGCGATCCCCCCGAACTCATCGAGAAAAAAGAAGCGACGAGTGAAGAATACGAGAAGGGCATTGAACTCTACTACCAGCGCCAGTTTACCGAAGCAAACCTGCACATAGCACGCGTCCTTTCGCAGACGCCAGACGACAAAGTAGTGCGGTTGCACCAGCAACGCATTGCAGCCGCTATCGCCAACGGCGTCGCCGAGGATTGGACCGGCGTCGAAATACTAGAAGAAAAATAATGAACCATTTACTAGAGAAATTGCTATGAATTACGATCCGAAACAAACGCGGCTGCTCATCGTCGATGATACCTTGCAAAACATCCAGGTGCTCGGCACCATTCTGCGCGAACAGGGCTACCAGCTCAACGTCGCCCAGGACGGTCAGAAAGCGCTGGATATGATCACCAAAGTCGTGCCCGATTTAATTCTGCTCGACGTCATGATGCCACAAATGGATGGCCACGAAGCTTGTCGACGCCTAAAGGCCGATCCTACCACGGCCCACATACCCATCATCTTCTTAACGGCGAAAACCGAAACCGAGGATATCGTGAAAGGGTTTGAGCTAGGTGCTATCGATTATGTGACGAAGCCCTTTAATTCTACTGAGCTATTAAAGCGCGTCGAAACCCATCTCGAACTCGCTCTGCTGCGCAGAAGCCTATCCGAGCAAGTCGAAGAAAAAACCCAGCAATTATTACAGGCACAAAAGATGGAATCCATGGGGCAATTAGCCGCTGGCATCGCCCACGAAGTCAACACGCCCATGCAGTATATCAATAATAACAGCGACTTTCTACAGCAAGCGATTTCGGAACTAGACGATGTGCTCAGCAAAACTACCGCCGTATGTACTCAGGCCAGTGACGGACAAGTCGATGCCGATTTGCTGCGCGCAGCACAACAGGCGTTAGAAGAAGCCGACCTCGAATATGTGCAGGGTGAAGCGCTCAAGGCCATCGATAAAATACAGGAAGGCGTCCGCCGCGTCGTCGAGATCGTCGAAGGCATGCGCGAATTGGCCCATCCCGGCAATCGAAAAAAGAGCAGTGCCAACCTCAATCACCTAATAAACTCGTCGACGAATGTCTGCCGCAACGAGTGGAAATACGTCGCCGAACTCAAGCTCGAACTCGATGCCGATCTACCCGCTATAAACTGCTTGCCATCCGAGATCAGCCAATGCATTGTCAATATAGTGGTCAATGCAGGCCACGCCATCGCCGATGCCGGTGGAGACCAGGGAGTCATTACAGTAAGTAGCAGGGTCGTGGGAGAAGCCATCGAGGTTAGCATCAGCGACACCGGCGGCGGTATCCCCGCTGAAGTGCAGCCAAAAATATTCGAATTCCTCTATACTACAAAAGAGTTTGGCCGCGGCACGGGCCAAGGTTTATCCCTAGCACAGCGCGTAATTCGCGACCACCACGGCGGCGAAATTTCCTTTCAAACAGAGGCGGGCAAAGGGACGACCTTCACGATGTCACTTCCCCTAGTACAGCAAGAGCCGGATGCCGAGTAAACCTTATGAACTTCGCTCCCCAACATACGCGTATCCTCATCGTCGACGACACGCTGCAAAACATCCAAGTACTCGGCACGACTCTAAAAAAAGAGGGCTACCAACTCAATGCCGCTCAAAATGGCCAACAGGCACTCAAGCTGGCGCAGAAAACGCTACCCGATCTGATCTTACTCGATATCATGATGCCGGAAATGGACGGATTTGAGGTATGCCAACACCTTAAGGCCGACGATAAAACGCGCCATATTCCAGTTGTTTTTCTCTCGGCAAAAGTCGAAACACAAGATATGGTCAAAGGGTTTGAACTCGGCGCGATCGACTATATAACCAAACCATTTAATACGGTGGAGCTGCTCAAACGCGTCGAGACGCATCTCGAGTTGGCTCTGCTGCGCACTGACCTGCAAAAGCAAGTAGCCGAAAAGACAGCCCAACTCGAGGTCGAACACGGCGAGCGTCTGCGCGCTGAGAAACAGCTCGCGCAAACGCAGCGTCTAGAAGCCGTCGGGCGTCTGGCCTTTGGTGCAGCCCACGAAATAAATTCGCCGATGCAGGCCGTATCGAGCAATACGGCTTTTGCACTCGATGCATTAAAAGATCTAAAAAATGGATTGGCACCCTACGAAAAGCTGCGCACATTAGCCGCGAGTGCCATCCCCGCCAACAGCTTGCAAGAGATCGATGCGGCTCTCGAAGAAGCCGATATTGACTATATACTGGCAGAGCTTCCGCGCGCCCTAGAAAAAGTGCAGTCCAACGCCGAGCGCGTCGGTAAAATTGTCCGCGCCATGCAGGATCTATCGCGCCCCAGCGACTCAGCCCCAACGCCAACAGACCTCAATGCGCTCGTGCAAAGCAGCACTAACACGCTGGGCGAGAGTTGGTCAACAATCGCCCATCTCGACCTCGACCTCGATGACACCCTGCCCGAATTCCACTGCCATCCCGGCGACTTTGCCCAAGTCATCGTACATCTGCTCACCAACGCCACCCAAGCCATCGCAGCACTCGCGGGACAAGACCAAGGACGACTAGGAGTGTGCACTCGCTACGATAACAACGCCATCGAACTCATTATATCCGATACGGGCACTGGCATCCCCGAAGAGGTCCGCCACCGCATATTTGAACCCTTCTGAACCCTTCTTTACTAC
>JBLHGI010000208.1:0-10764 GCA_047616505.1 Planctomycetota bacterium | reverse complement strand
CCGCGCTGCTGTGGCCGTAGTCGCCGGTATAAGCGAAGTCTGGCGCGCCGTAAGTGCGGCGACCTTGACGACAATCTGCGTATTTTTGCCCTTTTTATTTTCTGAAAATTTCCTGGTGCAGATCCTGGGCCGCCAAGTCGGCATATCGATCATCTCGACCTTATTGGTCTCTCTATTAGTCGCCTTTCTACTCATTCCCATTTTTGCCTTCCGTTTGTTCTCGCGCAGTAATCCCGCTACCATTTCTTCATTTAATGTCGTATCTCAGCGCCATCGTTTAGTGCAGATTTATGCACTCTTGCTAAAGACCTGTTTGCGCTATCCGGCGCGGACGCTGAGCCTGTCTATCGGCGCATTTTTTGTCAGCATTTTGCTGTGTTTGCTTTTTAGTGTAGACCTGCCCGAAGAAGTCGAACTGGACACCTTCGACCTCTATGCCACGATGCCTTCGGGCACCAGCTTACAGGTAGCCGACGAACAGGCCATACGGATGGACGAACGCCTGGCCGACATAGAAGAGATAGAAGAGCGGCAGGTCGAAGTGCAGGCCGATTATTTGCATTTTACGTTCCGTTTGGTCGAAGACTACCGCGACATCGCCCGGCGCGACCTCAATACGGTGCGCAACGAGGTAAACGATCGCCTGAAAAAGAGTTTCCCGGCTTTGGCTTTTTCTGCTGAGCAGCCGCGGACCGACGTGCGTTTTCGCTCCGGAGACGGTGGGCAAGGTGCCGGTCGCGCTTTCCAGCGCTTGCTGGGCATCGGTTCTACACAAGAACGCATCGTGCTGCGGGGTAATGACCTCGAACTATTGCAGGTCGTGGCCGACGATGTTCTTTTTAACCTCAATCGCTTGTCCGGCGTAAACAGCCCAAAGTTACAGGTAGGCCAACGCCAGCCTTCTATCGATTTGCGCTTTGATCGCCTCGCCCTTTCCCATTTTGGCGTATCGAGCGCAGCGGTTGCTGCGGCGCTCAACGGTTTCCAACCACAGGTCTCTTCTGGGGTGCGCTTAAAGAGCGAAGGCGAAGAGATCGATGTATGGCTCAAAACGATCGAGGAAGAAGATCCGCGTCGCGTTGACGATCTGCGACAATTGGAAATAAGTACGGCCAGTGGCGGCGGGGTGCCCCTGCTGCAATTGGCCGATCTATCCTATGCGCGCGGTTCGGGCCAGATCGTCCGTGTGAATCAAGAAAAAGAGCTAGAGCTGACCTACGGCTTTGAGAGTGAAGTACAGGCATCTAGCGAATTATTGCAGGCGGCGCGAACTTCGGTAGATGCACTGGTCTCCGGGCTCAACTTACCCCCCGGAATTGCGGTCGAGGCAATCCACGACGAGACGGACCTGAGCGATTTTTATTTTCTGATCGGCGCTTCCGTTCTGCTCATTTATATGATTTTAGCGTCCGTTTTTGAATCGTTATTAGCCCCGTTGGCGATGATGATCACCTTGCCGCTGGCGACGATCGGTGCTTTTTGGGGGTTGATGCTCACCGGCAATTCTATTTTTAATGCCAACGCACTGGTCGGCTTTTTGATTTTGCTCGGTGTAGTGGTCAACAATGGCATCATGCTTATTGACTATGCCCGCCTATTGCAACGGCGCGGTTATCGGCTGAGTCGCGCGCTGCTTACCGCTGGCCAGGTGCGGGTGCGGCCGATCCTAATCACCGTGCTCAGCACGGCGCTGGCGATGCTGCCGCTGGCGATGGGCAATGTCGAATATGTGGCACGTATCGGCGCTCCCTTTGCCATTACGGTTATCGGCGGTCTGATCGCCGGCACGTTATTTACGTTGTTGTTGGTGCCGACGGCCTATTATGCTTTAGCTCGTTCTATAGAGTGGATTCGCGCGCTGCCCTGGCCCTTAAAAGTAGCGCAGCTAGTAGCGCTGGCGCTCGGTTTCTATCTTGTCCATTCCGAAGTCGAGTCCACATTCTGGCAGTTTGTCGACGGCACGATGCTGCTGGCGCTGGTGCCGGCGCTGACCTACTTCGTGCGCCACAGTGTACGCCGCAGCCAGGCACAGCTGATTGCGGCAGATGTGCCGATTCACATTTCGATCCGCAATGTGGTCAAGGTATACGATGGCCGTTCTCGTTTTGTGCGCCAGTGGGGTCGCTGGGCGCGGCAGCAAGCACATCGCGACGAAACAGTAGAAAAAAATCGTCAAGATCATTTAGCGGTTCTTTTTTGGAAAATACCCCTATTACTATTCCACGCTTATTTCGCTTATTTCTATCTCGACTCAGAAATTTATGCCCTGTTATTTTCGTTGGGCTTTTATCTCTTCGCGCTGCATGTCGGGCGTTTGTTATTGGATTTTTTGCCGGCGAACCTAACGCGTATAACGAGATGGATTTACCTGGTATTATATTGGTCCCTGCCCATTCCCCACCTCTTTTGGTTTCACCAGCGCTGGACGGAAAAAATGGCGCTGGTCGTTATCGTCGGTCTATTGTGGTATCTGGCGCTAGCCGTTCATCTGGGATCGCAGAAATTACACCGAGAGCACATCGATATCAATCGCCTCAGCGGCCGTCTGCGCCGCACGCGTAAAATGTTTTACCGTTTGGTCGGAATCATCCCTTTGTTGGGAAAAAAGAAAACTCCCTTTACCGCACTCGATCAGGTTTCGTTGGAGATTGAGAGCGGCATGTTTGGTTTAATTGGGCCGAATGGCGCGGGCAAGACCACGCTGATGCGCGTGGTGTGCGGCATATTGGAGGAAAATAGGGGCGCAGTTTCTATTAACGGTTTGAGCTTGCGCGCATATCGCGAGGAATTGCAGTCGTTGATTGGCTATCTACCGCAGGAATTTGGCACCTACGAAAGCATGACGGCGCGCCAATTCCTCGACTATCAGGCGATGCTAAAAGGCAAGTGGGAAATGGAGGAACGCCAGCGCGTGGTTGAGTCCGTTTTGACTACCGTGCATTTGCAGGAGAGCGCCGACCGCAAGATCGGCGATTTTTCAGGAGGCATGAAACAGCGCGTGGGCATTGCGCAGACGCTGCTGCACCTGCCGCGGATTTTGGTGGTCGACGAGCCAACGGCCGGTTTGGACCCGCGTGAGCGCATCCGCTTTCGCAATCTGCTTTCCGAACTGGCACGCGATCGGATCGTTATTTTTTCGACGCATATCATCGAAGATATTTCCAACTCGTGTAATCGCCTGGCCGTGCTCTCTGGCGGCAAGGTCCGCTTTCACGGCACACCGCAAGAATTAGTAGAGCTGACGCGGGGGGCCGTATGGCAGGCGCACGTGTCGCAGGAACAGTTTAATCAACTGCGCACCGATGCGCGCATTGTGCACCACGCCCGCGATGGAGAGGCTATTCGAGTGCGCATTTTAGCAGAGGAAGCACCTACAGCCGAAGCACAGCAGGTCACGCCGACCTTAGAAGATTCGTATCTCTGGCTGGTCGAGGGGAGAAACTAAATTATGCCGCCATTCTTGCGCAGTATTTTTCCTTTTATCCGCTATAATGCGAGCCATATCTTTGCCGGTAAATTCATCTATTTTTTACTGCTGGCCGTGCTTGTCTTTATAGTTTCGGTGATGATTCACGCCTACAATGTCGAAGTGCCACCCTCTCAAAAAGACATCTATCTCTTTTTGTTAGCACCGGGCATATTGCTCATTTTCTATCCCAGCGCTTATGCCATACAGGCCGATGCCGATGCGCGCATGCTCGAAACGCTATTCGGCATTCCGGACTATCGCTATAAAATCTGGCTGGCTCGTCATCTAGTGCAGCAGGTAATTGTGGTGATGTTGTTGTTTTTGTTGGCGTTATTTTGCCGCTATACGCTGGTGGAGTTCTCCGTCTGGCAGATGGTGTTTCATCTATTTTTCCCCATCTTCTTTATCAGCAGTCTAGCGTTTACTCTGGCGAGTTTAACGCGTAGTGGCACTGCGGCGACGGTGCTCTTAGTTGTGCTGATCCTATTTTTCCTCATACTCGCCGCACCGCTTAGAGACAGCGCTTGGAACCTTTTTTACAATCCCTTTATTAGCTCAGAGGCGTTGATTTTGATTAGTCGAGGGGAGACGACTTTTTATAATCGAGTCTATTTATTGGTAGGTTCGGTGGCCACGACGCTCTTGGCCTTGCTGCGCTTGCAGCAGCGCGAAAAGTTTGTCTAGTTGAACGATTTATTCGCTATGCCTTATTGGGGCGACCACCGCAGCGACATATAAAAACTGCGTTCGCTCTTGGCCGGTAGCGTATTGACAAATTGCGGCCTGAACTCCGCGCGCCGCGCCGCCAACTCGCTGGTATAAGACAAACCTGAGTCTAAGGTCAACTTTTGCGACACCTCTAGGGCGGAACCCAAAAAGAGCTGGTGTTCCGGACTCTCCCCTTCGGCAGCGCTTCCCGGCGCGTCACCCAGCGGTGCGTCTACATCGAGTTTTAGCAGCGTATAGGCCGCGCGCAGCCGCCATGAACGACGCACCTGCCAGTCCGTCTACTTCGATCCCCACATCTTGGCTTCGGTGCGATTACCCGCCGTGATGGGAATATAGATATAATCGGCCAGCTCGCTGCGCACCGAACCCTGCCCCAACGGCACCGAGCGTAAGTCTGTATACGTATTATAAAAAGAAGCGACCTCAGCAAAGACCGTCTCGAGCGGCTGCACCCTATAGCCCAATTATAGCGCCAATAAATTTTCGGACTAAAAATCGGCATTGCCCTTAAAGCTGATCAAAATCAGCGGGTCCTCAGGTCTCGATCCGGGTATAATAGGTGCTGGAAAAACAATATGTAAATCGGAGCGCGAGGGTATGCGCACGGCGCGCGAAGCGGCCAGCCACACGCTTTGCCTCTCTTGCAACCGCCACAGCAAACGCGCGTTGGGCTGTATTTCAAAACCTATAAAGTCATTGTGCTCTATTTTGGAACCGAGCGTCATAAATAACACGCTCGGGCACCAGAGCTATATGTCCTGTATAAAAGCGCTAAAGAGCGCAAAATTCAGTTCACTCGGACGAAGCCCCGGAAATTCCGACCCTTCCGTCTGATCTGCGCTGAATCGATAGCCTCCCCCGAAAACCCAATCTTGACGACCGCGATGGACATTAAACTGCCCTTCGACATCGATCGTATTGCGCGCGACAGATAACGCGATATCGTCGAGATCGTGACGATCGTAGTAAACTTGTAAGCTAGCGTCCTTGTCAACCGACCAATTCCGCTGCCAACGCGCAAGCACGTAGCCCACCATTATAGTGACTGTTTTCAATAAGGACACGGCGATAGGGCGCCTCTAACGACCACACGAGATCATAGGTCTGCTCGGCCTCGCCGCGATGAAAATCGGCACTGACAAAAAGGTCGTCGCGCTCGTTCGGGGTCCAGTCGGGACGAAAACCGCCGCGGCCACCATCCCACTGGTCAACGGCCTGTGTGTTCGCGCTAGCCGCCGACACCTCAAAGAGGTCCTGCTCTTTCTTCGCCGCCGAAAAGACCTCGACCAACATCAAGTCTTCGAGGCTCATATCCAGCACATCGTCGACATCTTGCCCATGAGATAAACCGAAACAACAACACAGCGATTTGCTGCAGCCATCTATCCAGCCGAAAGAACATCCCAACCCTTTCGATTGCATCTTATGCGAGAACGAGCGTGGTCTTTTCCTATCAACGCAACAGCATCATTTTACGTGCCCACCGCTTTCCGCCTGCCGCTAATTCATAAAAATATACGCCAGAAACCGCCTCCGCGCCGTTTTTATCGCGCCCGTCCCAAGCTATCCCGTGTGTCCCAGCCGATAGAGGCCCATTCCACAATACGCGCACTAACTGCCCTGTCACGGCATAAATGCGGACAGAGGTCGCGGCATGACCTGGCAACCTAAAGCGCAGCTGCGTCGATGAATTAAAAGGATTGGGATAGTTGGCGAGTAACTCAAAAGCCTGCGGAACATTTTGTCGTTCTTCGAGTACGGCCGTCATTTCCGGTGGCAGCGCTTCTTCGGCGGCGGCCGCCAATGCAGCGGCCAGATCTTGTAAACTCTCCGCAATCGCCGCGCGAATCGCCACGCCATCAAAGCGATTGCCCTTACTCGGACCAAGCGGCGTGCGATAGCGCACAATGCCCTCGTGATCGAGCACGATATAATTATCCTGCGCATAACCGTAGCCACGGCCCACTCGGCTTCCCATCAAAAGCAGCGGATAGGTCGTCTCCGTACGCAGACGAAAGAACACATCGACCTGCTGCTGCGAACCATCCCACACGTCAACGCCTATAACAGCGACGGAATCGGCTCTAAAATCACTCCAAATTTTTTCAATATTCGCGGCCTCCGCGATGCAAAATGGTCAGCTATAGCCAAAAAAATTGAGAAGGACTACTCGGCCGCGAGAATCGCTCAACGCCACCTCGGCGCCAGCTAAGTCCAACAACACAAAATCCGGCGCCATCTCACCGATATCGGCATCCTGCGCGGAAGCACTCTGCAGCGACAGCAGGATCGCCGCTATAACTGCGCATAGATTCCTACACATCTCCCTCTCCTATTATCTTTGCTGCTCGTTCTTTTTTTATCAATGTGTCCAACACCGCCTTTAACACCTCTTCGTCCCCTGGCCGATAGCCCTGATGTTTGTAGACCACTTCCCCCGCGCTAGAAATGACCAGCGTCGAGGGGATCGCCACTAGCTGAAACTGTTTGGCAACTTCGTTCGTCTTGTCCAGGAGCACCGGCAAGCGCAATTTGTAGCGCTTGATAAAGGGGCGAATTTTAGCCTGGTTGCGCGGTCCATCGACATTTATAGTAAAGACGCCCACGCCGTGCTCGCGATACGCATCGGCCACCTCTTGTATTTTGGGCAATGCCTTTATACAAGGCTTGCACCACGTGGCCCATAGATCAAATACCACGGGCCCCTTCTTGAGCTCTTCTTCTAACGAAAATACCCCGCCTTCCAGATTTGGCAATGCCATCTGCAGCGCCTCTTCTGCCCGCGCTGAACTCTGCCAACAGAGCGCTATGGCGATGGCCCAACAGACTGCCGTTCTTTTGGCCATTGACCGCGCCCCTTCAAATCGTCTCTTTTTATTCCTCATATAACCTCCATATTCTACTAAACTAAAGATAACAAAATCCGCTGGCTCAAGAGCTTTTTGAACCAGCACCGAACCCATTTCACCTTAGTTACATGCAACGACTCAACAGATACATACTAGCGTGCGCTATCTTCCTACTCGGCATTTCTTCGTCCGGGCAAGCTCAGCTGCGCCTCTCGGCGCTAAGCGAAGGGCAATTTGGCGATCTTCCCGGCGGCCGCGCCAAAGATATGCGCACTTTCTACAACCAATTTGATTTCGACTATACGCACGCGGGGCTGCGCGCAGGGCTGCGTGGCGAGGGATTTGCCGCCAATGCCAGCGGCCGCAACTACGGCCATCTAGCTCAACGCTATATCCACTACCGCCGTGGCCGTCTACAGGCCAGCGCCGGCCATTTCTACGCCATTGTCGGCAGCGGCCTGCTCGCCCACGCCTTCGAATTGCCCGGCGTCATCAGCGAAGATCGCGGCGCGCGCCGACGGTACCAAATTGTCCGCGATCTCGATGGATTTCACCTGCGCTATAGCGGCGATAAGGGCGAGGTGCAGCTTCTGCGCGGCACCCCCGTCAACAGCACTGTCCCACCCAAACTCACCGGCATGGACCGTCGCCAGGGCACCGTACAGGGAGGCAGTGCGCGCTGGAATATTGCAGAGCATTTCGCAGTAGGAGCCGCCGGTCTGCGCTATACGGGCGAGGCCAGTGACGAGGGTGGCGCCGGTCTCAACGCCCGCCTACGCCTGGCCCCTTGGTTAAAAAGATGGGGAATCGATGACGCCTATGCCGAACTCTACGGCGAATACGCCCAGCGCAGCATCGAATGGTCGCGGTTCTTCTCGCTCGACCGCGATCTCTCGCGCGCGCTCTACCTATCCGCGAGCACTGGCTCGGGTGCCTGGGGGCTCAGCCTCGAATACAAGGACTATCAGGGTTTCAATGTCGACCAGATCAACAATCCGCCCACGCTCGTGCGCGAACACGACGCCTATCTGCTCAATCGCCAGACGCACGATTTGCTGGCCGATGACGAGAAAGGTCTACAGGCCGAAATCACCTATGTCTTGCCCAAGGGGCAGGTGCTCACGACCAACTATACCCGAGCGACGCGGCGCAACCTCGCTGGCAGCGCCGACGACGAGGATCTACGCGAACTCTTCCTGCAAGTCGAAAGTCCTATCGGCGACGATATAGACGCGCGTATCTTTGCCGATCGTCACCACAACCGCATCCTCGGCGACGAGCGCAGCCTGACCTTTGGTTCTCTCTTTGACTGGCGCACCTCTTCGGGATACAGCTTCACCTTCGACCTGCAGTATCAAGACATCAATCGCACCTTTGGCGACTTGGTCTTCCCACACGAAAACGCCTTTCTCAGCATCGAGACCCAGCATATAAACGGTCTGGCCGCCGCATTGCAGGTCCAACGCTCAAACGACGCCTTGGAGACGGGCGCCGAATTCGACGGCCCCACCTATTGGCTATCGACCAGTCTAAACTGGCAAATAAACGGGCGCCACAGCGCCAACCTGTTCTGGGGCAAACGCAGATCGGGCTTGGCCTGCACGGCGGGCACCTGCTACGAAGTGCTGGGTTTTGATGGGATAGAGATACGGCTCGTCAACCAGCTGTTCTAAATAGAAACGGGCCGATCTGCGCTAGATCGGCCCGCCTCGCACTCCTAGGATCGCTTCTATTATCTGCTTTTTTTCATCCCGCGAATAAACTTGGCAAGTTGCTTGCCGCGCTCTTTTTGCACCATCTGCACCTTTTGTTCTTGGCGCGCCGCCAAATAATTCATTTCGCGCTGCAGTTTTAAATAGCTCTCTAAGCGCGACGTCCCCAGCTCACCCGTCTCCAGTGCCTGGTGCACGGCGCAACCCGGCTCACTGCCGTGCGCACAGTCGGCAAAGCGGCACGAGGCCGCCAACGACTCGACGTCCTCAAAGCTCTGCTTGAGCCCCTCTTCATCGGCCCACAGCTGCAACTCGCGCATGCCCGGGTTGTCAATAAGCACCGCCCCATTGGGCAGAACCACCAGCTCGCGGTGTGTCGTGGTATGTCGGCCGCGACCATCGTTTTCCCGCACGCCGCCGACCTGCTGCGTTTCGAGCCCCGACAGACAGTTGGCCAAGGTCGATTTGCCCACGCCGGACGAACCGAGCAACGCCGCCGTCTTACCCGGCTGCAGATATTCCTTGAGCGCTGCGACCCCCTCGCCCTGAACCGCACTGATCGCATGCACCGAGACCCCCCCGGCCACTGCTTCGACGGCGGCGATCTTGGTGCCGACATCCGCGCACGTATCGGCTTTGTTCAGCGCGATGACCGGCGTCGCTCCGCTGTCCCAGGCCAGCGTCAAATAGCGCTCTAAGCGCCGCACGTTGAAATCGCGATCTAGCCCCATCACCAGAAAGGCAATATCGACATTGGCCGCGACGATCTGTTCTTCTGTAGTATGCTCTCCGGGTACCTTGCGCGAAAAAGCGCTGCGGCGCGGCAACACGGCGTGAATCGTCGCCGCCCCCTCTTCCCGGCGCGGGCTGATGGCGACCCAGTCACCGACGGCGGGTAGCTGGCTGCTCGCCGTTGCTTCGTGGCGCAAACGACCGGCCACTTCGGCGCGCAACTCACCTTCTTGCCAGAGCAAACGATAGCTTTTGCCATTGTCCTGGGCTACGCGCGCTGGAAACCAATTCTCTTCGTTTAATTCGTTAAATTTATCTGTAAAATGGGCGTCCCAACCCAAGTCTGTCAGTTCCACTGGTTCTTCTCCGCACTAGTATGAATGGATGATTATCGCCATGTACCACGTCCCCTGCCAACCTTACGACATCCACAACCAGCATAAAACACTCCTCGCGTGCTTATTTATATTTTGCCGAACGCACTATGCGCCCTATGCTATCTACTCTATTTCGGATGCACTTATATACACAACGAGAAAGCTCGTTCTATGTCTGATCTCATTGGCTTTGCCAATCTTAGTGCCATAAACGCCGTGCTCTTTGATTTAGATGGCACGCTAATGGACTCCGAATCGCTGACCGACTGCGCCATAAAGCACCTATTACAAGAGCAACAGATAGACGCCGAGCTAGACCTCGTCGAGTTCCACGGCATTAACTGGCAGAGCGTAAGCGAGCGCCTCGTGCAGCATTTTCCAGCGCTGGCCCAGCTCGATGTGAGCAACTGGCTCGAAGAACATTGCGCACAGCTAATCCAGCGACAAGCACCGGCCCTCATCCCCGGCTCAGTCCAGGCCTTTCTAGGGGCCAGCGCCCAGATGCCCGTCGCCATCGTCACCGGTAGTAATGCCGCAACCGTCGAAGCCTATCTCGAGCGCGCAGAACTACAGAACGCCTGTTCCTTCTATATAAGCAACGAACAATACCGGCACTCTAAACCAGATCCCGAGTGCTATCTACAGGCCGCCGAACAGCTCAATTTATCGCCAGAGACTTGCCTCGTATTTGAAGACTCCATAGCCGGCCTACACGCCGCCGCCGCCGCCGGCATGCCCACCATCGCCATCGCGCACAGTGCAGGCGTTCCACCTATCAGTCTCGCACCCTATTGCATAAGCGACTACACCTCATTACCAGACGATTTTTTTCACCGACTACACCACACCTAAGGCGCCGTACATAACGAAAGCGTCAAAGGAAACGACTGCCAAGT
>JBLHGI010000207.1:0-10766 GCA_047616505.1 Planctomycetota bacterium | reverse complement strand
GCCGGTGCCCGCCTCGCGTTTTAGTTTTGTTACGCCGACCGAAGGCGTGCGCTCCGATGGCGTACCGCTCAGTCAGGATTCTGTGCCCGCCTATGCGGTGAGTATTTCTGAAGAGACCGATCCGGTACTCGAAGGGAATGGCTATGCGCCTTTGAACACGCCTATTGCCAATGTGCCGCAGAATTTTGATGCCGAGGTGGAGATATCTTTTCCCCAGCAGTATGTGCGCTTTGTGCGCTATAATCGCAATCATTCGCTGCTCGATGAGCAAAATACGACCGACAGCAATACGATCAGAGGCACTATTGCCGAGTTTATACTGAGCGGCGAGGGAGTGCCCAAACGCGCGCTATATCGCAGCAAGATCCTCGCCCTCGACGACGAGGTCAATTTTGGTCGAATATTCTGGTCGGGGCGAACTATGCGAAAAATAGATGGACGAGCGGTCGAAGTGGAAGACGGCGAGGCTTGGGTAGAGGTCGAAATACGCGTCGGCCGCGACGACGACCCCAATATCTATCACGAGTACACGGATTCGGGCAAGGAATTTTCCGTGTCGCGCTCGTATTTCGAAAACGAGCTACGCGTGCCCGAAAACGGTGGCAACTTGCTGCTCGACCGCCAGCCCGGCATACGCGCCTCTGTGCAATACGACAGCGAGAACTGGAGTTTTTGGTCGAACGTAATAAGTGAGTCCGGAGCGCGCATCGATTTGCGCAACGGCTCTTATCTCCAGCTGCAAATTTCATTGCAGAGCCGCTCCTTTGACGATTGGGTCGAGCTGGATTCGCTGTGGCTCGAAGTGTCGCCGCCTTTAGCTGATAGGGTGGTTGGCGAAGTGGCACGCCTAGATGATATGCGTCCGGCGCGCGGTTTTACTCAGGTTCAACTGGGGCAGCGCGAGCAGTTCGTCTACGATATCGCGGCGAATTTTGAGCTGTTGCAGGGAGGTTTTGATGGGGTGCGGATTCGCACGGGTAGCCATCCGATTTTCACGCGTATAGAAATAGGTGATCCGCCTGTAGAAGTGGAGGCATTAGCAGTGGTAGAGGGCGAGGACGAATTGACGGTGCAACTACCGCAGCGCATCTCACGCGATAATAACAAAAGGGTGCGCATAGTTTTTTCTACGCCCGTTTTTTTACACGCGACAACGTTTGGCGGCGAGGTCTTTGACTCGCAAACGGAGAGCTTGCCGCAGCCGATTGAACCCGGTGATGCCGGTGAGGACCTGTCGACGAATGACCTGCGCGTGCTGAGTGGAGCGGGTGACGCACGGGGTTTTGTGAGGGATTTGCAGTTTTCGACGCGAGTCTTTACCCCGAATGGGGATAGAGTAAATGATGTATTGGTGGCGAACTATGATCTCTTTCTGCTGCCCGATCCGATTCCGGTAGAATGGGTGGTCTACGATTTACAAGGCCGTTTGCTGATGCGATTAGCTCTCGAGGCGCAGCAAGCCGGCCCGCAGACGGCGCGTTGGGATGGACGGGATGGAAAGGGGCAGAGCGTAGCTCCTGGGCTCTACTTGGTCGGCATCGAATTACGGACAGAACTGCGTACAGTGCGGCATTTGCAGCCCGTCGGCATCGCTTATTAATAGGGGGAGGCCATGCAACATCTCGTGTTATTCGTGTTATTGCTGGTTTTTATAGTGGGCCTGCCCGAAATGAGTGCGGCTGAATTCTATCGTTTTGATTCCGCTGAAAAGTGGTCGAGCTGGCAGTTGCCCACAGGGCTTGTCGAGATTAATGAGGCTGACCAGGTCGAGATGGTCAAATTTCGCAAGAATATCGATCCCGTGCGCGATGCGGGAAACTTTGTGCATCAGACCCTGACACGAGAGCAAGTTAGGGGCGGCATCTGGCGCGCCGGTTCTCGCCCCGAGACCGCTTTCCGCATCATCGACGATGATCCGTTGACCTATTGGCAGCCCGATCCAGCTGATCCGTTGGCCAAGTGGGAGGTGGAAATAGATTTGGGGCGAGTGGTATTGGCGCGGCAGATTCACCTGCATTTCCCCGATGAAGAAGACGCGCGGCCACTGCGTCAGTTTACGGTTTATGTTGCTACTGGGGCAACGATCAATACGCGCGATGATATTTTTCGCTTTGAACCAGTCTACCAGACGACCTTGCCCAATGAAGAGGCCGATATTTTTATCGACCTGAGTGGGCGCAAAGATACGACTCGTGTATTAGATACGGGATTAGAGCTGAATCTGGCGCGCGAATCGAAGTATCGCGCCGTGCAGTATATCCGCATAGGCATCGACGAAGAGAATGCCAATGTAGGGTTGGCTGAGGTCGAAGTGGATGGGGTCGGTGACAATATCTCCTTAGGGCTTTTGCATCGTGGTGGTACCATTAACACGGGCTTGGTTGTGCGCGATGCACAGGGTATGGTCGATGGCAATATGAATACCTATGTCAGCAAGTTTACGACCTACAAAGCAACGACGGGCTGGAAAGGTGAGGGGTTGTGGTGGGAGATGGATTTGGGAGCGGAGTTCTGGTTGGACGAGCTTTTCGTCTATTTCACGGATCCGGGCGAAGGGGCCTCCGGATCTTCTGTGCGCAATGCGGGCACGGGTTTTTCTTTTCTGTACTCAGACGGTCGTCGCACTACTTCGGGGGCGGTGGACTATACGCGGTTAATTACAGAGGGCTCAGATGCCGGCGACGTTTGGCTGAGCGAACGACACTTCCGTTATTTCTTTGCTCCGCGCAAGGTGCGCTACCTATTTTGGCACGGTTTTCTGACCAATAGGGAGTGGTTTGTGCGCATGCCCGAGCTGATGCTTTTTTCGGCGGGATACCCTGCTCAGGTGATAGTGCGCTCTGATTTTATCGATATGGGACAGGTGGTTGGCGATGGCAATCCCAAGGCTATCAAAGCGCTGCACTGGGATGCAGACCTTCCGCCTGATACGCGTCTGCAGTTGCGCTCGCGCTCGGGCAGCACGTTGATCGAAGAGTATACGTTTCGCGACAAGATCGGCGTAGAGATCACCGAGACGCGCTATAATAGCCTGCCGGCCGTGTTAAAAGGAGCGATCGATACAGCCGTGGTCGTCGGAACGGATTGGAGCAATTGGAGCAATGTATACCAGTTTTCCGGTGAGCAATTTAAGTCGGAGAGTCCGCGGCGTTTCGTTCAGCTCGATATGATACTTTCCACAGATGATCCACAGGTCGCTCCGCTCTTGCGCTCATTGGCTATCGAGTTTGAAGATGCACTGGTGCAGGAAGCCAGAGGGCGGATTTTGCCGCGCAGCACTCGACCCAATACGGAGACTCGGTTCACCTACACTATGTGGACTCGCGCTGAATCTCAAGATCGCGGTTTTAATCTGCTGCGGTTGTCGTCGGCTGGGGGGTTGGTGGCTGCCCGCGATATTGTTTTGCGCATCGGCGGTGCGGAAACGGTGCCCGGTCAGGTAGAGATTGGAGGCGACTCTCTGCTGGTCTTTTTGCCACGCGTGGTTTTGGGGGATTCCCTGGAGCTGAGTTTTACTTCGCGCGTATTGCACAATGCCGCCGTGTTTAGTGCCGAGCTAGGGCACGCAGGACGGCCCGGCTTATGGCAGTCTATCGAGGTGGCTGAGCGACGCGGTGATGTAGTGTTCCTGCCAGATCTAGTCGGTAGCAGGGAGCTCATTGGCGATCTCGAGTTGGTGGCGGCCACGGTGACGCCCAATGGGGATGGCATTAATGACGAGCTCGAGCTGCATTTTGTCGTGTTTAAACTAGGTGCTGCGAGCCACCAAGTCGGTATTTACGATCTATCGGGACGACGCGTTGCGCAGATGCGGGATGAGAGTGACGGCACGGGTGCAGTGTATCGCTGGTCTGGGCGAGATATGGATGGCCAGCTAGTCGCGCCTGGGATTTATGTATTGCGAGTCGATCTTGGAGCAGCAGCGGGAAAAGGGGTGGCTATGAGGTCGGTTGCTGTGGTATACTAGCGCCGTCGCGCGAAAATGATGGAGTTGGTATTGGACATTTACTCCAGTGCGGGTCTATCTAAGCGCAGGTGATAGGGCGGTTCCAGCACGGCGCGCTGCTCTTTGCTCATTCCCTCTAACATAGCATCGGGCCAATGGTAGTTGTTGGCGTAGGCCAGGTTGCCGGGCGAGAAGCGGAAGAGCGCGGTGCGCCTATCGCTAGCTGATGTCCACGGCAAGGTGCCGTGCGTCAGTGCTTCGGTGAAGAGAATTACGTCGCCAGCTTTGCAGGTGATTTGTTTGACTAGTTCCCGGTAGTGCTCGTAGTGGCGCAGCTTTGGCGGGCAGGGGTAGTTGCCCTTGTGGCTGCCGGGTATGACGCAGAGGCCGCCGTCGCCGGGGTTGATGTCGGCCAACTGCCAGGCGGCGACCGTCAGGCCATTGTGCATGCGGCCATTTTTAAAAATATAGTACTGGTGCGGGTCAAAACCGGGCCCGGAAGATCCGTGTAGTACGTGACCTTCGGCTCCTTTGCGCATGGTGATGATGCCGAGATTGTGGTCGAGGCGAAAGCCCTTGCCGAGGATCTCGTGCATATAGGGCGTGAGTGCCGAGTGGGCCAGCATGGTGCGGAAGGGTTCGCAGTGGGGCTTTTCCCAACTGAGTGCACCGCCTAAATCGCCGCGTCCGGTTTCTCCCTTGAGTGTAGGCGAATCACCAGAGAGTGACTGTTCGCCGCCGCGTTCGTGAATTAGGTCGGCGTAGTGGTCGATCGCCGCGTTGGCCGCCGCTATTTCCTCCGCTGTGAGCACATTGTGCACCACGATATAGCCATTTATGTCGAAGAAGTATTTTTCGTCTTCGTTCATGCGATTAACCCCTTGTAAAGACAGTAGATTTCCCCAGGGTGGATATTAGAGATTTCCCCAGGGTGGATATTAGAGATTTCCCGTTGGCAAATTGGGGAAAGGGTGTGGGTGTCCGGTGTAGATGCGCTCGCCGCGCACCAATATCTTTTCCGGATCGTTCTTGTCGACGTCATGGGCGTCGTGGGCGCGATAGCCGAGCGTTAAACTCCGGCGCGAGTGCTGGGTGCTGTTGGTGTCGGCGCCGTGGTAACAGCAGTCGTTAAAGAGTAGGATGCCTCCCTGGGGCATGGGCACGGGTAAGGCGCGGTAATAGAGCGGGTTTGTGTAGAAGTCGCCGCCGGGATAGCGTCGCTGCTGGCGGAAAGGGCGGCGGTGGCTGCCGGGCACGATGCGCACGCAGCCGTTTTCTAACGTCGATTCCTCTAAGTAAATAAGGGCCGTAACGAGCGTCGGCTCATAAGGCTCTTCGCCGCTGTGCCAAGGCACGACGCCGGAGCGCGGTGGGCGTACCATGAGATGGTTGTGCTTGTTGGTCAGTAGCTCAATGTTGGGGCCGATGGCTGCTTCGATGGCCTCGAGTAGGAAAGGCTGCGTAGCCGCTTCTAGGTAGACGGCATCGCGCTGTAAAATTTTGGATAGGCGGCGCACGTCGGTTGCTTGACGTCCATCGCCCTGTTCCCAGACGATGGGTTCGCGCACGTTGGCAATCTCGCGATCGGTGGCGGCGTTGAGCCGTTCGACCAATGCGTCGGGCAGCGTCTGTGGTAGACGCAAATAACCACTGTGTTGAAAATACCAGATGTCTTCGTCGGATGCACTCATGGCGGAAGTATAGGGAGCGATAGGCGCGGCGTAAAGCCCGGCTGCGATTGACGTAATTGGGGGCCGCGCTGACATTCTATAAACGATTGAAGAGTGCCATCACCTTTTTAACCGAAGCTAATTGATGCCGCAAAAACCAGAAATTATGAGCCCGGCCGGTCATTGGCCCCAACTGCGTGCGGCGGTAGAAGCCGGTGCCGATGCCGTCTACTTTGGCCTGGATCGGTTTTCCGCCCGCGCCAAGGTTGGTTTTACAATAGAAGAATTGCCCGAAGTGCTGCGGCATCTACACGAGCGCGGGGTCAAGGGCTATATAGCTTTTAATACGCTGGTCTTCGATAGCGAGCTAGAGCAAGCGGCTCAGCTTTTGGCTACCCTCGCCGAAGCTGGTCCCGATGCACTGATCGTACAGGATGTCGGCATTGCGCGTTTGGCGCGCGAGATTGCCCCCGAGTTAGAAATCCACGGTAGCACCCAGATGAGCATCACCAACGCCGAGGGCGTGCGTCTTGCGCAGAGCTTTGGCGTGCGTCGCGTCGTGTTGGCGCGCGAGTTGTCATTGCACGAGGTGCGCGCGCTGCGCGCGGAGGTCGACTGCGAACTGGAACTCTTCGTGCACGGGGCACTCTGCGTCTCTTATTCGGGTCAGTGTTTTTCCTCCGAAGCGTGGGGGGGGCGCAGCGCTAATCGCGGTCAGTGCGCCCAGGCCTGTCGCCTGCCCTATGATCTAATGGTCGATGGCCAGCAGCGGCCTTTAGGGGATGCGCGTTATTTGCTCTCGCCGGGCGATCTCTATGCGCTGCAACAAGTGCCGGAGTTGATCGAGATCGGCATATCTGCGCTAAAAATTGAGGGGCGTTACAAAGATGCCGACTACGTGGCATTGACGACGCGCGCCTATCGGACGGCCGTCGATGAAGCTTGGGCGGGCGGGCCTTTGAGCATCGATCGCCGCGGTGAGTTGCAGCTTGAGCAGGTCTATTCACGCGGCTCGGGGCCATTCTTTATAAGTGGCACCAATCACCAAGAAGTCGTGCGTGCTCGCGCGCCGCGCCACCGCGGGGTGAAAGTTGGATCGGTGCGTCAGGTGCTCGCGCAGAGCGTGTTTATAGAGGCGGATCCTTCGGCCTCTGTGGCGCCGCTAAAGGCTGGAGATGGCATCGTCTTTGATGCGGCGGATTGGCGCGACCCCGCCGAGCGCGAAGAGGGTGGCCATGTCTATCATGTGCGCCCGAGCGACGGCGGATTATTAGAGCTCGAATTTGCCAACGATGCAATTGACTTCGCGCGTATTCGCGTTGGCGATTGGGTGTGGCGCACGCACGACCCGCACTTGAAAAAAGTGGCCCGTCCCTATACCCGCGCCACGACACCGCTTGCAAAACAGCTCGTTAGCGTGTCGGTCACCGCCCGCATTGGAGAGGTTCTGGTCACGCGCTGGCAGGTGCTTGCAGAGCCGGATAGCGTTGTGGAAATTCGCTCGGCAATCCCGCTGCCGGCCGCGCAGAACCGGGCTTTGGAAGCGGAGTATTTGCGCGAGCAATTTGGCCGTTTGGGCAATACGCCATACGAGTTGGCCACGTTGGAATTGGACGTTGAGGGAACGCCTTTTGCCCCCGCTTCTCTGCTGAGTACCCTGCGTCAGCAGGCCGTAGCAGCACTCGGGGGTCAGCAGGGCGAACCGCGCAGCGTGCCCGCCGCCGAACCGCTGCAGACGTTGGCTCTACTGCAAGGGGAACCACCTGCGAATACGGGTTCAGCTAGTGCCGAACCGCAGCTGCATCTGCTGGTGCGCACGCCAGAGCAATTAGAGGCAGCGCTAGAAATAGCCCCGGCCAGTATCACGCTCGACTACCTGGATTTATACGGCTTGCGTCCGGCCGTAGAAAAGGTAAAGGCCTGCGGCCAAGAGGTGCGTGTGGCCAGCCCGCGCATAACAAAGCAGGGGGAAGAGCGCATCGTCAAATTTCTGCTCAAGTTGGAATGCCCAATCCTCGTGCGCTCAGCGGGGTTGTTGCAGACGCTGGTCGCGGTGCCGGATCCACCGCCGCTAATAGGCGATTTCAGCCTCAATGCTGCTAATGTGCTAAGTGCTAAAGCGCTGCTTGCAATGGGGCTAGAACGTCTGGCGCCGACCCACGACCTAAACGCACTACAAGTCGTCGAGTTGGCCAACCGCATCGGTGCAGCGTCTATCGAAGTGGTCGCCTACCAGCACTTGCCCGTCTTTCACACAGAGCACTGCGTCTTTTGTCGCTTTCTCTCGGAGGGCACTTCGTATCGCGACTGCGGCAAACCCTGCGAGACGCATCGCATTGCCCTGCGGGATGGGCAGGGGCGCGCCCATCCCGTATTGGCCGATGTCGGCTGTCGCAATACGGTCTTTGGCGCCGAGGCGCAGGAGGCTTCGGTTCACTTGAATAAGTGGAGGGATATAGGTATTGCTCATTGGCGTTTGGAATTTGCCCACGAGACGGCATCTGAGGTGACGGCCGTCGCCGATTTTTTTGCCCAAGCGCTGGCGGGTACTATAACGGCCAGCGAGCTAGGTCTGCGGCTCAAAGAGTGTGCGCCGGAGGGCAGTACGGAAGGCAGTCTCTTTGTGCCCGACGCGCTATGGTCGCGTTAAAGGAGTGGTTTTATGCCGCATTTTATCGCGATCCCGCTCCGATTTGGCCCATTCTCGATGGTATGAAAACCGATCCGAGCCTCTACGTGCGCAAATCGGTGGCCAATAGTCTCAACGATATTTCCAAGGACTACGCCGAGTGGATGCTGGACAAAATCGCTGGCTGGGATCTAGGACACGAACACAGCGTTTGGATCGCCCGCCACGCCGCGCGCACCTTGATTAAGGCCGGGCATCCGGGGTCTTTTACGCTGCTGGGGTTTGAGCGTGAGCCGCTAGTAGAGGTGGGTCCGCTGGAGCTAAGTGTAGAGCAACTCGTCGTGTTAGGGGGAGTCGCTAGTTTTTTCTTTTGCCCTGCAGTCAAAGAAAAAGACCGTACAGAAGTTGGCGGTGGACTTTGCCGTGCACTATGTCAAAAAGGCAGGGCATACGACGGCTAAGGTTTTTAAGCTGAGGGAGTTGGAGCTGCGGCCAGGGCAGGTGGTGGGGCTAAAAAAAGAACACAAATTTCAAGACTATTCGACGCGTAAGCACTATGCTGGCGAGCACGGCGTGGAGATTTTTGTCAACGGGTGCAGCTTTGCTCGCGCTTCATTTATGCTCTGCGATTGAGTCGATTATAAAGAATTTATATGGGGGAACAGTGTCCCTGCTCGTTTCCTTGTGAGACGCAATTGTCTCTATTCTAGTTTTATTTTCCAATAAAAAAATCCATTTCTTAGGTATAATCCGTGCACCGGGTGCTTGGTACGGAATTTGTTGCTTTAGAACAAATTCACTTGCCCCGCTGAGGACTATTATGCCGATTTGCAGTTATATCGTTTTTCCCCATCCCGGTAAAAAAAACCAGCTCGCGCGCGAGCTTGACGCGATCGCTGGTTGCCAGACGCAGCGGGCCGAAGGAGAAGACCTTCTGCTCTTGCTGACCGAAACCTCATCAAAAAAAGAAGAGAAAGCGCTGCTCGACCACTTGGAGAGTGTGCGCGATATCCAATGTTTGGTGCTGAGCTTTGGCGCGCTCGACGAAGAAGCGCCGGCCGTCTCTGCAGCTGCTATAGGAGATACACATGAATCCGTTGGATCGTAGAAATTTTCTCAAAAAGCTGGCTTTGGCTTCGGCGGCGGCTACGGCTGCTTCGCTGGTGCCCGGTGTGGTGTTTGCCGATTGGAAGGAACTCGATGTAGATAGTGGTGATATCCAGTGGCGCAAGACGCCCTGCCGCTTCTGCGGCGTTGGCTGCGGGTTGCTCGTTGGTCTAGCCGAAGGGCGCGCCGTCGCCGTCAAGGGAGATCCGGATTCGGCCGTCAATCGCGGTCTGTGCTGCGTCAAAGGGTACCACTCCGTGCAGTCGCTCTATGGCAAGGACCGTCTGAAAAAGGCCATGGTGCGCAAGGGGGGCAAACTCGTCGAAGTGCCTATTAGTGAGGCGCTCGATGTGGTGGCGGCAAAAATGAAGGAGACGATCGCCGAGCACGGCAAAGACGCCGTTTCGATCTATGGCTCGGGACAGTGGACGATTCCCGATGGCTATGTTGCCTCCAAGTTGTTTAAGGGAGCAATCGGCACGAATAATGTCGAGGCGAATGCGCGCTTGTGTATGGCCAGCGCCGTTACGGGTTTTCTCTCTAGTTTTGGTCTCGACGAACCGATGGGCTGTTACGAAGATATCGATCACGCCGACGTCTTTGTGCTGTGGGGCAATAATATGGCCGAGATGCACCCCGTGCTCTTTTCGCGGGTGCTAGACCAACGCTTAAAAAAACCACATATAAAGATTGTCGACCTGGCCACGCGCACTACGCGTACTAGTCACGCCGCGGACCATTCGTTTCTTTTTCAGCCACAGACGGATTTGGCTATAGCCAACGCTATTTGCCACGAATTGGTGAAAAATAATTGGGTCGACCGCGATTTCGTCGACCGGCACGTGGCCTTCAAAACGGGCAAGACGGATATTGGCTACGGCATCGAGGAACACTTTGCATTTTCCGACAAGGCCGAGGGTAGCAACTGGCAGGTATTTGTGAAGTTTCTCGAGGACTACACGCCGGAAAAAGTCGAGAAGTTATCGGGCGTGCGCGCCGAAGATATTCGTTATATGGCCTCGCTCTACGGCGATCCGTCCAAGAAAGTCGTCTCGTTCTGGTGCATGGGCATGAACCAGCACACGCGCGGCACCTGGATTAATAATCTCGTTTACAATATCCATCTATTAGTTGGCAAGATTGCGCAGCCCGGCAACAGTCCTTTTTCACTGACGGGACAGCCCAGCGCCTGCGGGACGGTGCGCGAGGTGGGCACGCTGACGCACAAGTTGCCGCACGGCGTGGTGATGAACGCAAAGCATCGCGAGCTTGCCGCCAAGATCTGGAAAGTGCCGGTAGAGAATATCTCCCCCAAACCAACGTATCACACGGTGCCGATGTTTCGCGCTTTGGACCGCGGTGATATTCGTTTTATGTGGGTGCAGGTGACGAACCCGATGGTGACGATGCCCAA
>JBLHGI010000206.1:0-10795 GCA_047616505.1 Planctomycetota bacterium | reverse complement strand
GGCCAGGTTGCCTACTTGTCTCCCAGTATTCTTTGGCCCCCTTCCACACGACGGCTGCAGTGGGTTCGACGCAGAACCCTCCACGACCTAAGGCCTGCACTCCTTCTTCTATAGATTTTTCGTCGATGGCAAAAACGGCACCCTGCGATTGGTGTAATGCGGCGAGTAATTGCTGTCCGCGCACAGGTTGGGGGAGGGCTATGCCTTCGGCGCGAGTTGCTGCGGGATTGACGGCGGCTCTGACCTCTGTTGCTTGGCTCGACCAGGCGCTGTAGAGCGGAGACACGTTGCGCGCTTGCACGGCGACCAGTTGGGGCATCGTCGTTACGGCCCCGGCTGCGAGTAGGTCGCAGAAGCCAGCGTATAGGCCGAGTAGAATACTGCCGGCTCCGACAGGGCATATTATGGCATCGGGGGCGCGCCAGTTGAGTTGTTCGGCAATTTCGTAGGCCAGTGTTTTTATACCAAAGATAAAGAGCGGGTTCCACAGATGAGACGCATAGGTTGTACCGCTCTGCTCGATGTGTTGTAAGAGAGATTCGGTCGCGCGTGGGCGCGGTCCCGCGACTGGCACTAATTCGGCGCCATAGAGTTCTATCTGCGCCAATTTGGCCTTCGAGGCCGAAGCCGGGCAGAAGACCTGCAAATGGATACCGGCGCGCGCGGCATAGGCCGCTAGAGAAGCGCCGGCGTTGCCGGAGGAATCTTCGGCAGCTGTCGTGATACCCGCCCTGTGCAGATAGGCCATTAAAAGAGCTGAACCGCGGTCTTTATAGGATCCGGTGGGCTGGGTGTGGTCGCATTTTAACAGGAGATGGTGGCCGTCTATTTCAAAGGGAACCAAGGGCGTTTGCACCTCGCCGAGCGCAAGGGCAGAAACAAAGTCGGGCAGGGCTTCGCGATAGCGCCATGGCGTCGGTGCGCGCTGCATAATTTTATCTTTTGGAAAGGTCGCAGGGCTTTCCAATGCGCAGTCGAGGGCTTGAAAACAGTCTGGACAACGGTAGTGCTGCAGTGGATCGATCGGAGCCCTTGCACAGGCCGAACAGAAAAAAATCATCTCAGTTGTCGGATTCAGCGAGGGCTTGTCGGGTGCCCTGAATATCAAAGCAGTTCTGCTGGTTTGATATCATTAGGCGTTCGGCTACCCCTATCGCCTGTGTTTCGCTGAGTAAGCCGTCGTTGACTTCGGCCTGCAGTGCGCGATTGAGCCAGCGCCGCGCTTGGATGGAATAGGCGGTCGAACTGGTTGGCCAGCCCGTATCACCACCAAAGGCAAAGAGCTTGTTGACGGGGGCAGTATGGATAAATCGACGCACAAAATCGGCAGAGGAAAACGGATCGATCGACCAGGCCCAACATAAGTCGACCCAGACATTGCGGTAGTGCTTGGCCAGTGCCAAGACTTCGCCACTATAGGGGTAGGCAATGTGCATGAGCACAAAACGACAGTCCAAATAGCGCGCCAAGAGCGGGCAGAGTTGGCCGCTCTTGATGCGGTCTACGGGCATGCGGTCGTTGCCGGCATAATAGCCGGTATGAATTTTGAAGGGCAGATTGTATTCGATGGCCAACTCGACGCCGCGCGCCCAGCACCAGTCGCCGAGGAGCAGGTGGTCATCCGTTGTTAGTTCGGTGCCAGCCAGCGTTTTTTGCAGAACCTTTTCCGCGTCGCTATCCGTGCGTTCTTGCCAAGACAAAGTGCGGTTATAGGCGTGCTGTGCTTTGACGGCGATCGCACTTTGTCCATAGCGTTCAAAGAGTCCACGCATCGCTTGGCGCAGCGAGTTGAGACTGTTGACCTCTATTTCGGTTTCGGCACTGAGGGCGGTGGCATCGATCTGGCCATTGCAGAATCCGGCCCAGGATAGATCGTAGAGAAAAAAGTCTCGGTCTGCCTCGTCGGGCAGACACGGCCAGCAAAAATCGTCCGTTTGCACGTGGTCGAGGTTGGCGCGATTGCGCAGTAGGTCGAGGCGACCACCGGGCTGGCGCCAGGTTAGCAGTTTTTTCTGCGCTCGTTCCAACTCGGGGACACTGAAGTCGGCCATCTCGTACACTTCGTGCGCCAGGATGCTGACGGCCTCGCCATAGCCCGTCAGTTGCACGGCGTCCCAAGCATTGCCGATGCCGGAAAAACGTGCGGCTAGATCGCCGTCGGAGGCATCCATGAGTCTCTTCATTGCCTCGGGCGTCGCGCCGGCCGCCACGAGATCGGCGGGCACATAGTTGCCAAAGAGGTCTTGCAGAATATCGGGACCATCTTCGACCCACTCGCGCTCTTTGCGCAAGTGTTCGTGTGTATCGATGAGTGGAGTCTCTTCAATGAAGCGCTGGAGATCGGTCTGCATATGATTACCTCGTCGGTCTAGGGGTTCCAGATGATATCCAGACGGCGAGGGCGTGTCAATATGCGCTTGTGCGTATATGCGACACGGGCTATTTTGCCCTCTACTATGGACTTACACCCGTTTTTAATCCATTTCCCCATCGTCTTGCTACCGTTGAGTGCCGCGATGGACCTGTGTGCACTCTGGCGCCGGCGCAGCGATTGGCATTCCATTGCATACGCTCTATGGGTTGCGGGCGTAGTCGGGGCCTTAGCTGCCGTTGTCAGTGGCAATGCCGCCGCAACTGAGCATTGGCAAGATGCAAAACTTGGAGCCGCCATAACGAGGCACGAAGATTGGGCGACGGCGACGTTGGTCTTGGCAATCGTCGTGCTGTTGGGCCGGTTGCCATTGCACTTAAAAGGGGAGTTGACGGGCCGTCGTTTAGCGAGGTGGATTGTCGCGGCACTCGTCATCTCTGCGCTAGTATGGGTGACGGGTTATTGGGGTGGTGAACTCGTCTACGGTTATGGGGTAGGAGTGCAGCGAGATGGTTAAACCGGTGGCTGGATTGCGCGCTGGGGTGCTGCGGCCGGGATATATATTTTCACTCTTTGCCGTAATGGCTTTGATCCTGGGCACCTTTGCTTTTTACGGCTTGCGTCAATCGCGTATAGCTATGTTGGACACGATGGAAAAGGGCGCACTCTCGCTAGCAGAGGCCGTAGCGCGGGCCGAAGAAAATGCGCTGCGCGCCGAGGAAAATGCCGAGGCTCTGCTGATCGACCGACTCTTTACTGCGGCCCGTTTGGTGCGTGAGTTGGAACAGAGAGCAGACGTAGACTCGGAATTATTTAAGCACATTGCCCAAGAAAATGACCTTGAACAACTCGACTTACTCGATGCACAGGGGCAGTTATTGGCGTCGAGTGGCGATCTCGAAGAGGGGGAGAGGTTGCTGTGGGCTGCGGAGATGCCGGTCCTAGAGGCGGAAGGCGAGTTGCTTTTCGAACAAGAGGGGCCGGTCTTTACGGCGGCTGTAGCACGCGAGCGAGGTGGAGGGGTCTTGGCGCGTGGGATGGCGGATAATTTATTAGCCCTACGGCGCTCTTCGGGAGCAGGGCGTTTGGTGCAGGAGATCGGTGGGGGTGAAGGGGTCGTATATATGGTCTGGCAAGATTTGCTCGGAGTGTTGGCCGCTTCGCGCGGCGTGGAGATTATCGATCCAATTGAGGGAGATGCATTTTTAGAACAAGTGCTTTCAGGGAATAAATCGGCGGCACGCATGGTCCAATACGAGGGCGATACCATCTTTGAGAAGGTGATACCATTTCGCCCAGAGGGTTCGCCAGCGGGCTTACTGCGGGTCGGCTTGTCGCTCGATGCGTTCCGCGAACAAGAACAGCGCGGCCGCCTGCAATTTGTCGCCTTAGTTGCACTCTTGTTGGTGCTCGGTTTAGTCGGTGCGGGGGCGGTCACAGTGCGTCAGAACAACGCCCTCCTAGCGGCGGCCTATACGCGAATACAGACCTATAGCAGCCGGGTGTTGGCACAGATGGCCGATGCTGTAGTGGCCGTTGATGTCGGGGCAGAGCGCGGGCGCGTGCAGATATTTAACGAGGCGGCGGTGCAGTTATTCGGCGTTGCTGAAAGCGAGGCGCTGGGGCGGCCGCTAGAGGCCATTTGGAGTGGAGAACTCGTCGAGCGCGTGCTGGGAAATGGTCGTGAATTACAGAGTGAGTCCTGTCTCTGGCGCGCGGCCGATGGCAGCACGCGCGATCTCTCCGTTTCGGCCTCGCTGGTGCGCGGAGCGGATGAAACGATAGAAACGGCTGTTTTTATCATCCAGGATCTAAGTGTAAAAAGAGCGTTAGAAGCGGACTTGCAGCGACGGGATCGCCTCGCCTCTATGGGGGCGCTGGCCTCGGGTGTCGCCCACGAAGTGCGCAATCCACTCAATGCCATCAGCGTAATAGTCCAGCGTCTGCGCCGCGAGTTTGAACCGCGCGAGGACGCTGAGGATTACGCGCGCCTAACGGCGGTCGTCGGCGACGAAGTCAAAAGGGTCGATCGCATTATTCGCCAGTTTTTAGAGTTGGCGCGCCCCCCGCAGTTGGAAAGACAGCAGGTGGAACTAGGTGAACTCTTAGAGCGGGCAGCGCAGGTAAGCGAACCGGGAGCGGTGGCGAAAGGTCTTTTTTTTCAGCGCAATTTTGCCGTCAGTGGCGAGATATGGGTCGATCCGGATCAGATGCAGCAAGCATTGCTCAATTTGCTCGGTAATGCGGTGGAGGCCACGGAGCGGGGTTTTGTTCGGCTCGGCGCAGGCGATGCTGGGGACGATGCGATCGAAATAACCGTTGAAGATACGGGAAAGGGAATAACAGAAGGTGCATTGGAGCGAATATTTGATCTGTATTATACAACAAAAGCTGAAGGCACGGGGTTGGGGTTGAGTTTGGTACATCGAATTGTTTCCGAACACGGCGGTCGCCTAGAAGTTGACAGTGAAGAAGGGCGCGGCACGCGTTTTAGTCTGGTTTTGCCGAGGGGAATATCAAATGGCGGGTGAAGTAATACTGGTAATTGATGATGAGGCAACTCAGCGCGAGGCGCTAGCGGGTTATCTGAAGAAACAGGGTTTTTCCGTATTGGAAGCCGATAACGGTCGCGTAGGCATGGAAGTGCTCGCGGCTCAGCGGGTCGATATGGTCATAACTGATCTGCGCATGCCGGAGGCCGATGGTATGGAAGTGCTGGCGGCGGCGCGGCGGACTAACCCAGATATTGAAGTGGTCTTAATGACGGCTTATGCCAGCGTGGGAGGGGCGGTAGATGCGATGCGCGAAGGGGCTTGTCACTATCTGGAAAAACCGATTGATCTCGATGACTTGGATGCAGTTATCGCGCGTGCGCTGGAGAGTCACTACCGCGTTTCGGAGAATGCGCTGCTGCGCGAACGCTTGGCGGGACAAGCTCAGTTTGGCGGCATCATCGCGAGCGATCCGGCCATGGAAGAGGCTCTTAATATAGTCGCGCGTGCGGCCCCGAGCCGAGCTACGGTGCTGGTGCGCGGTGAGAGCGGAACGGGCAAGGAGCTGGTCGCGCGCGCCGTGCATCAGGCTAGCCCGCGTGCCGACAAATCCTTTGTTGCCATCAACTGTGCCGCCCTCAACGAGAACCTGATCGAGAGCGAACTCTTCGGGCATGAGAAAGGGGCCTTTTCCGGTGCTTCTGAGCGGCGGATAGGGCGTTTTGAGCAGGCCGATGGGGGCACGCTCTTTATCGATGAGTTAGCGGAAATTCCCGGCGAGGTCCAGGTTAAACTGCTGCGCGTTCTACAGGAACGGCGCATCGAGCGCGTGGGCAGCGGCCAGTCGCTCGATGTAGACGTGCGTTTGATCGCCGCAACGCACCGAGATTTAGAGCAGCGTGTGCGCGATGGGAGTTTTCGCGAGGATTTGTATTATCGCCTCAATGTTGTCTCTGTCGCGTTGCCCGCACTGCGACAGCGTCGGCGCGATATCCCCGTCTTAGCCGAACATTTCTTGGCGCAGTACGCCCAAGAGAATGGCAAGGAGATGCGCGAAATATCGAAGGAAGCCATGGATCTTCTCATGCGCTACGACTATCCGGGCAATGTGCGCGAGTTGCAGAATATTTTAGAACGCGCCGTGGTGATGGCGCGCGGTGATGTCCTGACGCGGGGTGAATTACCGCCCGAAGTACTGCAAATGGGAGAGGTCGAGACGACTGCTCACTTCGATTCGACGGGGGGGTCGCTGCGCTACCAAGTTGAGGAATTGGAGAAGAACGCTATTGTCGAGGCATTGGACAAAACGGGTGGTGTGCAGAGCCGTGCTGCCGAAACGCTGGGAATAACCGAGCGCAACTTGCGTTATAAACTAAAAAAATATGGCTTGAAGTAGGGGTATTAGAAACCGATTTGCAGGCCTAAGGTGTACGAGCGAGCCCCGGCGTCATAATAGGGGTCATTGGAGTCGATGCGTCGGTAGGACCATTCGCTATCGACGCCGATTTCGCGTATCCATCCTCCTTCTAAATAGAACGCCTTTTGCAGGCCGATGCGTGCACCGTAGCGTTTTTCGGCCTGCGTCTGCAGCAGGGACTGGCCGCTGGCATCGTAGGCGGGACGGCTGCTGTAGTCGCGGGTTTCTCGCTCCAATGTCGATTGCCATGTCATACCCCACGGAGCCAAATATTTTAGAGTCGATTTGACCTGTTGACCGCTATAGCTGTAGCGGTCGTCGAATAGGTCGTCGTTCGGGTTGTAAAAGAGGGAGCCTACAAAGCGGCTGTCGCCACTGAGCTGCGCGCGCCGTCGCCACTCTATTTGCAATCCCATGTTAGAGCCGATAGACTGAGCGACTTTGGCGCTGGCAACCCACTGTAGCAGGTGGGGATCTTGGCCGAAGCGGGCGGGAACCTCAAAATCGATAAACGATAGTTCATCTACTGCATCTACGTACGTTTTCCAACCCAACTCGCCGGCTATTTGTAGTGTGGTTCGCGTTGGAAGAAAATGCGTTAGGCGCGTATAGAAGCTTTGTTCGTAATAGCTATAGTCCGCGGCGTTGGTATAGTCTTGGCGGCGGACTGAATAACCGGCATGGGCTAATAGTTCGGGGCTCAAATAGGCTTTGGCGCTTATAAAGGCGCGGGCCTGGCGGAAGGAGCGGTAGTCGTAGAGTGGCTGGTCTAAGCGCAGCCCCAATTCGGTGCCCGCGTAGAGTGAACCGGTATCGCCGAACGGGCGCGCGAAGCTCAGACCTACTTGGTGCAGGTGGTTGAAGAGCTCGTCATTCTCGTTGAAGTAATGGGCGCTGCCACTATAAAACAGGCCAAAGTCTTCTTTAAAGGCATAATCGAGGTCGACAAAGGCCAGATTGATCCAGTCTGCTTGGCGACTGCTGCTGAGGAACAAATTGTCGGTGTAGGTGGAATATAGATTGACGCTCGGTATGACTTGGGCTTGTGTCTGCGTCGATAGAAGCAGTGCGCAAAGACCCGCAAAGAATCGTCTCATTTCCCCCCTCCCTGATGTTTGCGCTCGGTGGGGCCATGGTCGCCTCCTCTACGCGGCGGCATGGGGCGGCGCAGAGGGGGCCGTTTCTTGTCGAGGAAAGGATGTACAAAGGGTGCGGGGCGGCCGCGCAGCATGCGGCCATCGTCAATGCCGTCGCCATCTTCGTCTAAGAAGAAATCCATTTTGCGCTCGGATAGTTCAAAGCGTTTGTGCAGGCGTTCCAAAGCGTCGTGCATGCCGTCGCCATTATGATCGACGAAGCGTTTGAGTCGATGGCCGCGCTCTTCAAAGAAAAAACCATAGCGCCAACCGCGCAGGCCACGGCGATCGTATTTTTCGCCCGTTATATCGTTGTGATGGTCTCCATCGGCATCAATAACATTATCAATAAATCCGTTGTCATCAGCATCTAAGTAGCGTCCGTTCCAGTCGTTGACGCCGTCGCCGTCGGAATCGCGAAAGTGATCGTTTATGCCATCATCATTCTCATCGGCAAAGGAAAAATGGTGGGAGTAGGGCTGGCGGTCGACGTCGTTTATGCCGTTGCCGTCGCTATCGCTAAAGCGATCGTTGCGCCCATCGTGGTCGGCATCGACAAAGCCGATAGCTGCGGGGGCCGTTGTGGTCTGCTGGGCTGCGGCCGGGTAGTATAGGACGCTGGCTAAGACCATCGCTATTACAATGAGTGACAACATAATTAAACTCTGCATGAGGGCCGTGGGGCCGAGTCTCCTCGGCCCCACGGTCTTAGTGTTGTATGGCTATTCGACTTATTCGTCGCTGGTCGCTGGCGGGGCGGCGTCTACTGGGCCGGCTCCGCGCATGCCGCGGCCGTGGTGGCCGTGACCGTGTCCAGGCCGACCTTTATTCGGCAATTCGAAGCCGGCTTCTGTGAGGGCTGCGGTGATTTCCTCGCGGGTCGCCCCTTCTTCTCTTAACCCTGCGACGAGGGTGTGTATTTCTTCGCGCTGTGCCGCCTGTGCTTGGCGTTCGACTACGCGTGCCGTATGCTCTTCGGCGAAATTTTCGGGCAGTTCAACGCCGGCCGCTACGAGCTGGGTTGCTACGGCGGCTGTGATCTCCTCGGCGGAGGCTCCGGCTTCGCGCAGGGCATCTATTTCGCCCTTGATTGCCGTGCGTTGTTCGGTGCTCAACTCTCTTGCCAACGTCCCCTTAAGATTACCGCTCCGACCGGCGTGGCGCAAGGCGCGGCTGTCGGAGATCCCGTCGGCATTTTCGTCTACTTGAAGCGCTTTCGATGCCCGCTGTGGTCCGCGGCGCTGTGCTTCGGTGTCGTTGATCAAACCGCCGGCTAATGTCAGGACAAGGGCAAATGTGGTCCACTGCAATGTGCGTTTCATCATGGAGCTCCTAGGTGTAAGTTCCGTTGCGTTTTTTAAAATCCCGCTTGGGCCCGTCGGCGGGATTGTCTACTCCATTGCAAGGAGCGTGCCAGGCTGAACATGCTGCTTAGTTAGTTTATAAGATATTGATTTTATAATACTTAAATAGATCGGAGCCGGAGTGTGTTGCCGGTCACATATTCGACTTCTTGGTCGTAGAGGGGCCATGTACCGTTTACCCTATATCGCCAAGTTATATAGAAAACAGTTGCTTGTGACGATTCGACCAAAGAGTCGAATGCGTTCGGTGGACTTCGCCGAAAAAGGCGAGCATTGTTATTGGAAGGGTTTATTCGACTTGAATGACCAGGCGGTTTCGCGGCGACGAAGACCATTCTTAACGCGGGTGCACACCTTGTGCAACTATAGGACATTTGCCTGCTGCTGCTATACGGTGAGTTATTTGAGCTGGCCTTCCAATTGCGCACAGGGGGCTTCGCTATCTTTTTTCCGCTCCCTAACTCTGCTATTAATTGCGTCGTCCGTAGTGCAGGCGTCGTTCCAAAGACCTCCAATATTTCGGCAAGAGATCTGGCGGCGGCGGCCATGGCATCTCCGTCCTGATTGGCGAGGGCGCTGCATATTTTCTCTAGGTAATCAGGATAAGCCCGCTGCAGTTTAGCTGCGGGCTCTTCGCCCCGTTCCTCAATTGGACTACTGGTTTCCGCGGTTTTTTTGTTCCCGATAGCTGGGGCATTCGGCGGAGTGTATAAGGGCTGGGCCGATATCGGATGGGTGTGTGGATCTGTGACGCGTTTGAGGATGGCGAGTAACTGTTGGGCCTAAAAGGGTTTGGCTAAGTAGGCATCCATTCCCGCCGCTATACAGCGCTCTTCGTCCCCTTCCATCGCGAATGCCGTGAGTGCTACGATGGGAATATGCCCTCCTTTTTGCGCCTCTTCGGCGCGGGGGACTGGGACGTCCGGCGCGATACGCAGAATGAGTTCGAGCCCTTTTTCTTCTGCGCGCGGTGCGAGATATTTTAACGGACCACTGAAGGTTTCGTGCCGATTGAAAGGCTCGTAGCGCAGCTGCATTTGTCCCGTTTCGATTCGCGCGAAGTCGAGTAAGTCGTTGAGCAGTACGAGTATGTTGTTGCCCGACTCGAGCACCGTTTTTAGATAGCCCTGCTGTTCTGGTTTTAGATCGTCTTCTATGGTGAGTTCGGCCATGCCGATAATGGAACTCATCGGCGTGCGCAGTTCGCGTGAGATATGAGTGAGAAAATAATTTTTGGCTTGGTTGGCCGCCTCGGCCTCTTCTTTGGCGTGTCACAACTCGGCGGTGCGCTGCCGCACTTGATCCTCTAATTTTGCATCGCGCTGTTGGACTCGGTCGAGCATCTCATTAAAACCGGCCGAGAGGTCCCCTAGCTCGTCGTTGCTGCCTTCGACGGGCACGCGGATGCTGTAATCGTGGGCTTCGGATGTGCGTCGGGCAACTCTCGCGAGGTGTGCTATGGGGGTGGTTATTTGGCGCTGAAGCGGCATGGATACCAATGTCGCTATGGCTCCGGCCACGAGGATAAAGAGCACGGCCAAAGTAAGGTAGCGATAGAGGCGCTCATGTAATTGCTCTAAATCTGAACGGACAAAAACGCTGCCTAAGGGACTGTTGTTATAGATAATGGCGCGGTGTAAATATAGATGATCCGCAGTGAATTCATGGTGGTCGTTCTGCGGGAGGGGAGCTGCGAAGGTTTCTCCGCTGCGATGGTAATAGGCAAATACCTGCCCGTCTTTATAGAGTGCCGCAGCAATAATTTGCTCCTCAGCGCGCAGCACTGCAAGCGTTTCGCTCGCCGACTGCGGGTCGTCAAAGACGAGGGCTGATACGCTGTTATCGGCAATGACTCCGGCCAAAACCTACTTATCCAGTCATAGGTAGTAAAGGCGGCACAGGCGAGTACGAGGGCGAGGGCGCTTGCCGAACTGTTTATAAGCAGCAGTTTCCAGCGAATTGAGAGGTCTTTAAGGCGCATGTTGTCAGGGGCGAAGTTTAGCTTGTGAAAACGT
>JBLHGI010000205.1:0-10817 GCA_047616505.1 Planctomycetota bacterium | reverse complement strand
AGACATCAATCGCCGCTGTAGGCAACGCCCCCTTGCTCAAAAGAAATGGGGACGCGATTGTCGGTAAATCGAGAGAGCACGTTCTGCCAGAGGGCAGGGGAGTCGATGATCATCGCTGAGACTGCCGCTACTTTATTAGATACTTTTCAAGCGTTTGCTCGTTAATCGTTATGCCCAATCCCGGTTCTTCTGGGATGTGCACATAACCATCTACTACCTCGAATTTCTCATGCGTCAACTCGTGTCGCAGGGGAGACTCTGCCATGCAGTATTCGAAGATTTCGCCATGTGGAGCAGCGGCCAAGCCGTGTAGTGATGCGGCGATAGTAATACCACTTTTAAAACTGTGGTTGACGACCTTGCGGTGTAGCCTGTGCGCGAGGCGGCCGACTTCGACCATCGTCGAAATGCCACAACGTCCGGGATCGGGTTGAACCCAATCGATCTCGCCGTCCACTAAAAGGCGTTCGAAGTCTTCTATATTTGATTCGGCTTCGCCCGTGGCGATGGGGACGGAACTGGCCGCGCAGAGTTGTGCATAGCCTTCTACGTCCTGCGGATGCAGTGGTTCTTCGAGCCAAAAAATGCCGTATTCGGCGAATTGCTCCGTGCGCTTGAGCGCTGTTTTCCAATCCCATACTTGGCCGGCATCGACGAGGATGTCGACGTCTTCTCCGGCACCCCTACGCGCTTCGCGCACCAGGGCGATATCATTTTTCTCGTTCTGGCCCATGGGGCCCCAACCAAATTTGATAGCGGTAAATCCCATGTCTACATGGCGGCGTGCCAATTCGTAAGTTTCCTGTGGTGTGTCGCCAAAGAGAATGGAACAATAAGCGCGGAAGCTTTTCTTAAAAGGGCCGCCGAAGAGTTGGTATATGGGCGCGTCGTGTGCCTTGCCGGCGATATCCCATAGGGCTTGATTGATACCGGCCATAGCATGGGCACCGACGCCTACTCGACCGTAGTAGTTGGCCGCTGCATCCATTTGCGCCATGCAGGCGTCGACGGCCAGCGGGTCGGCGCCAATGAGGGCGTTGGCGAGACCATTGCATATTTGGTGAGAGAGCGGCGCTTCGACGATCGCTTTGACGACGCTGGGACATGAATCGACCTCCCCCCAACCGCTGATACCCGCATCCGTTTCGATGTGGATTAGACAGGTGTCTTGGGTGCCTTCGCAAATGGCTGTGACTTCGGGCAGGCGCAGGACGTGGGCGCGTACGGCGGTGATCTTCATTGAGTAATACCTTTGATTTTTTAGAAAGTAAAAACGGTTTCAATCGACATGATTTTACGTCGCTGTAGCTCTAAGTCTGCACCGCGATCAAATAGGAATCGAGTGTCCCAGAGCAAAGAGACCCCCCCACTCATTTCGAGACCCAACTCATAACCATAGAATGTGTCTACGGTCGATTGGAAGAAGCCGTCCTTGCCGGTGCCATCCTCGTTGAGGCGGGCGCCGATGTTGTTTTTTTGGTAATAAGCGCGGGCGCGTTTCATGCGCGGTATAGCCGAGAGTAGCGAGGGAGCCAAACGGACACTGGTTAGGAGTTGTTGTTTGGGATCATCACTGCCGCTCAAATACTGGTATGAAGCAGATGCGTAGAGAAATTTACCTAGGTCGGTGCCCAGGCGGCCGAAAATACCCGAAACGGGGTCGGAACGACCCAAGAGCGCGTCTTTGGAGCGCGCGCGACCAGAGGCAATATCGAGACGGGCGCGATCTAACTCATAGAGTTCGTCGAAATAGCGCGCGTCAAAATCGTCGCGGAAATGGCGGAATTCTATTTGGCCATCTAGGGGGCCGGCTTTGAGCCAGAGACCGGGGGCGGCGATGCCCCAGCCTTCGGCTTTGCGATTGCCGGGGAAGAGCCCTTGCGCATTGGCCGCAAAGGCGCTCAGGCCATCCTCATCGTCGAGTAGCATGGCAAATTGGCCGTATATTTTGAGCTGCAGGTGTTCTTTTTCGCTTAGGGGGTAGGCTGCATCGAGGCCGAGCATCGCAAAGCGGTCGCGGCCGACTTGGTCTTTGTTGAAGGGCTTTTTGCGGTTGACCTCCGTATCGACTGCGAAGGCGTCACCATAGTCGGCGTTGAGCTCTATTAACGCTGTGGCGACATCGGCTGGATAACCACTTTCGCCATCGACATCAATTACACCATCGTTGTCATCGTCACTGTCGATCTCGTCCGGCACGCCATCGCCGTCGTTGTCCAATGCGCGCGTTTTGTCGGAGGCAAAGGCATCGACATCGTCGGGAAAGCCGTCACCATCGGAGTCGCGCAAGCCACTGTATTGGTCGAGATCTACGACGTAGGTCAAGCCCAATTCGAGTTTGCCCGCTGCCCGGGCAAAGGCGCGCAGGCCAATAAGGCCCCCACCTTCCTGAAAGTCTTGCACATTGTTGATGACGCCTTCTATACCCACCGGTGATCCGGCTATTTCTTCGAGGCGAAACTGAACCCCAGTCTTTTTGACTCCAGGATATTGCAGGGTATTTCTGTAGTTTGACATGATCAGGCCATAACCCAAGCTGGCATTATCTAGGGCGCCGACCTTAAAGTGGACGGAATCGTTTGGTCGGCCATAGCGCACGTAGTAGATCTTGCGCAAGAACGAGTCGAAAGCCTCGGTCGAAGTGCCAAATTGCCAGCCGCGCGCGCTGATATCACCGTCGGCGCCGATAAAGAGTTCTACATCGAGTGCGATACCCCATTTGCCAATGGGAATATCGGGGCGCATGCTGAGGCGGTAGAATTGTTCTTGACCTACGGTGATGCTGCCCATGCTACCACTAAGAGCCGGGCGAGTACTTTCTTCTTGGGCGAATGATGCTGAGGTAAGGAGCAGGAGTGCCGCGAGGATTGTTCGTGTATTCATATATAACTTTCTTAGCGCATGGCGCCTTTGTAGGGACCCATCTTAATCTTTTGCTCATCGTCTTCTTCGACCAGGCTGAAGCTGATGTTATTTTCGTCGTCGTGGACGATTTTAGTCAACTCGCCGATGCGTAACTCAGCGCCGGCAAAGAGTTGGCTGTGCACGCTGATATTGGTCCGTAGGGCCAGTTTTCGCTGTGCTTCTGCGGTCTCCTCGAGCTCTTTCTGTAAGCTTTGTTCTAATTCGGCCACCTTGGCGATGCGCTTGACCATCATTAGAATCTTCTGCTTGTCTTTGGGGGATCGGCAGAAGGCCAGCTTTTGTTTTATGAGCGCCACGTTGAGGTTGGGTACGCCAATGCGCTCAAGCATGGCGCGCTGTTTATCGTTACAGGTCTGCATGTTGGCGCGAATCTGTTCGGCGCGGTTGACGGACTCAGGATCGATACCGGCTACTAGTTTGGTGCCGGTGTTGTAGGGAGAACCAATCGATTTGGCGAGAATGCCGTGCGCTGCCCAGATTAGACCGCCGACCAATGCCCGCGATTTCCCTTCGCCCTTACCCGTGACGACGACCTGGCCGCTGGTGCGCACGGAAGCATTGAACATATAAGAGCCGACTCGCACATTGCCACCAGCGCGCACGGTAGCTTCTTGAATATATTTAGCCATCACATTTTCGCCTGCTACCAACTCGGTCGTGGCACCAATGACGCCGCGTTTGATAATGATGTCCTTGCCGGCGGTGATATAGGCGCCGGCTTCGACATACCCTTCGATTGTCACGCTGCCGGTGGCGCGAACTGAGAACTGTGGCTGCACTGATCCACCGATAACTACGTCGCCGTTAAACTCGATAGTGCCGGTTGTATAGTCGATGTCGCCTTCGATATTGGAAATTGGATTGACGCCAACATTGATACGACGAGACAGGCGCTCATTAACTTTTTTCTCTTTAGTACTGGTGGAAATCCCCCCTCCGATTTCGGCGAAGAAGGCAATGACCCCATCGTCCTCGGGTTCAGCATAGATGCGCGAGTCCGTAACGACCTCAATATTGACGGGCGAAGGTGGGCGCAACTCGTTGCCAAAGACGTCTTTGCCGACCACGCCGGGCTGTGGTGGCACCAGACGGCCGAGCATGTCATTTTCCTGTACTACGGTTATTAAGTTGCGCTCGCGGAAATCGATGGAACCATCTTCGAGGACTTTGCCTATTTTTTTCTCGTCGCCTACGTCAACGACCCAATCGAAGGAAGCATCGCGTCCGGGTTGAGCTGATCTTCCCTCGGCGATGAGTATGACGCGGTCGTCGCGCTGCCCGTTCTCTAACTCTTCGCGTATCTCTACCCAACGCTCGGCGTGGAAACCGTAGGTGATCTCTAGGTCTTTCAGCAAGAGTTGCATTTCTTCGAGCAGGGGATAGCGTGGGTTGTTGCCTTGGGGGAAGTTGAGGAAGTAGACGCGTGTCTTGTCTGGTGATATCCAGAGCGGTGAGAGCAGGATCACTTGAATGTCCCACTGTAAGCAGACATAACCAAAGATCGTGGCGTGGCAGCGCAAGTCATCTTTGGTCACTTTGAGATAGTCGCCGAATTCTAGCGGGATATCCACGCCTGGTTCGGGAGTGACCTTTTCACCTTGGACATCTACGCCGACGATACCATTGGTGGCAGGTGACTTTTCAATGACGACCTGTCCGGGGCCAAATGCGGTGAAGGTCGGGGTTTCCTCTTCGGCGTAAATATTCTCTATTGCCTCGGCCATTTCCTCGGGGGACTGCATGGCCATTACCGTTTGGATGTGATTCCATGGCAAGACGGAAAAGGCATCAAATGCGTAGTTAATTTGCGCATCGTCGCCTGGGACCTCGTGGGTGCCTTCGGCGATCGGCAAGGTGATAGGCAGGGGTTGTTGGTTTTCGAGGCGTTGCTGGATTAGCTGGAACTGTTTTTCCATCAGACCATTGTGGATCCACATGATCTCTAATAAGTAACGCAGGTCTTCGACCGTGGGAGCGGGTTGCTCAATGTCTGCCGGTGGTTCGATATAAACAAAGTGCGCCTCCATGTGATCTTCGGTGACCCAGATGGGTGGCAAAACGGTGGGGATATTGTCGAGAATTCCGGCATAGCCATAAATAGCGGAGACACAGGTCATGCCATCCTCGGAGAGATCGGTATTATCGCCCATCTGCAGATAGAGTTCTTCTTCCTGTTCTATCTCGATGGGATTGCCAAATATATCCTCACCTATCTCAATTTCTGCGGGGACAATTTCAGATATTAAGTCGCCGGGCTTGACGGGCTTAACTACCCCTTTATAGGACTTAAGTGCCTCGATGTACGGACCTTCAAGAATGTGTTTTAAAACCTCGAAGTCCGTCATTTTTTCCGATGTATTGTTCTTGTAGATCACTTCGGGAGGCAAATGGTAAGCGACTTCGGCTTCTTTAATAATTCTGGGCGCTTTGCCGCGCGCGACGACTATGCCATAGGACCCTTGGCCGCGGTATGCTTTGCTGATGGCGGCGCGGATACCTTCTTGATCTATGCCCGAAGAAATACCCTGCCCACGCAAATAGCTGATGACTCCCTCGTAGTCGTTATCGGCGGTGATACGAGTGAGGGTTGCGGTGAGTTTGTCCTCGGAGATGGTGATGCCCTGAGGGTCGAGCTGCATCTGGGCATCGAGGTTTTGAAAGGCTTCGCGGTCGCGGTTGCGGCGACCCTCGCGTGCAGAGTGCCCGGTGGGGCGGCTACGAGTGGCCTGAGATGGTGGGACATCTACCGAACCATTATCATCGTCGCCGTCGAAGAGATCATCTAACTCATCTTCATCGAGGTCATCATCATCGAGATCCATGCCCTCTTCTTCTAAGAGGGACTCCAAGCCGTCGAGTAGGCCGTCGTCGTTGGCCGCCTGCGTATTCGCGCGCTTTTTAGGGGACTGATCAGGGCTCATGTGTTCACTCAGATCATGGACCGGAAATGATAGTTTACTTTTCTAATATAAATATATAGGCAACTTCGGTAAACCACCGATTATAGGGTTGTCGCGGTTCTATGTGTGGAAAGAGTCTCGGTTTAGATATTGCAAAAAATGGTTGATTTTTTGGTTTTTATTCTTATGTAATTAGATCTGTACTAATGACTTATATAGAAAATGGGGTGAGAAATAGTGCGAACGCTAGGGGAGTTGATGGATCGGAGTTTTGCAGATCATGCACAACGCGTGGCTGTGCGCGTGTTGCGGCCTGGTAGTGAAGGCGCGTTGGAATACCAACCCATATCGTACGCCGAACTAAAACAGTTAAGAGATCAATTGGCCGTTGGCTTGGCTGGGCGCGGTCTCATTAAGGGACAACGCGTTGGTATTCTCACTGATGGTGGTTTCGAGCCATTACTCGTCTTTTTGGCCTGCGATCGTCTCGGGCTCAGCAGCGTTCCGCTGTGCATCAAGACGAGTACAGAGATTCTCGCCCACAATATCAACCATTCGGGAATGGCGCTACTCGTCGTCGACCGCAAGGGATTAAAAGCCTTTTATAGTATAAAAGAAAATTTGCAAAATTTGCCTGAACTCGTGCTCGTAGAAGGAGAGGAGCTCGGAGTGATTTCCTGGAGCGAAGTGACCCCAGTACAGGGGGTGGTTCCGCGAGTCGAAGTCGGCGCTCACGACGAGGCCAAGGTGCTCTATACTTCTGGGTCATCGGGTATGCCCAAAGGGGTCGTGCAAACACATGCCAATATCGTGGCAAATGTCGAGGAGGTCTGGGATCTAATTAGCGAACGAGAGGACTTTCGCTTCTTTAAGTCGGCACCGGACTACCATTCGATGGGGATTTTGAATATCTATTTCCCGCTGGCTAAGGGGTGGGTGCTAGATATGGCGCGCTCTCCAGACCGCGTCCTCAGCGATATCCGAATCTCAGAACCGCAGGGGTTTCTCACGGTCCCTCTCATTCTCGACAAAGTCTACGGCAATGTGCGCAAGGAAATTCAGGCGGGGGGGGCGAAGGGGAAATTGGTGCAGCGCGCTGTTGAAAGTAAGCAGCGCGCTACGCGCGATTGCGCATCGCTGGCCGATCGGATTTTCCTTCAGTTGATCGGAAACAAAGTAGTTGGCAAGATCCGTCAGCAATTGGCCACGCGCGTTGGACCTCATCTCGAGTTGCTTGTTATCGGCTCGGCGAAAGCCGACCCAGAAGCCCTCGACTTCTTTCACGAGGTGCTAGATATCAAGACTTTTGAAGGCTACGGAACAACGGAATGTGCACCGTTGATTGCTGCCAATCACTTAGGGGGGCGCAAGGTCGGCACGGTGGGAAGACCCTTGATCTCCGTGAGAATCGTTAGCGAACAGGGCGAGGAGATCGGTTTCGGAGACCCCGCGGCGGAATTATATCGATCGAGTGGAGAGCAGGCAGGTGAACTGTGGGCGAGTGGTGCCAACGTCATGCGAGGATATTTAGACGATGCAGAACAGACGGCGCGCGCATTGATCGAGCACGAGGGCGCCGTATGGTATCGGACGGGGGATCTATTCAGCATCGATGGCGATGGGTTTCTTACCTTTCGCGGTCGGGTCGGCCGTCAGTTTAAGTTGCGCAACGGCGAATTTGTCAATCCGGAGTTATTGGAGCGCATTTTTGCTCGCGCTCCCTTGGTCGAACATGTGCTGATATATGGTGATCAGCAGCGAGACTTCCCGTTGCCACTTGTTGTCGTAGACGTTGAAGAGGCGCGAAAATGTGCGCCCGATGGTCTAGCGTCGGCCGACGATAGCGAACTGCGCACGCATCCAGAAATAGGTAAACGCGTACGTGCTCAACTCCTAGAAGAAGCGCGCCAAGCAGGTTTGCCTGGGCATGAGAGACCGCAGCGCATCGTATTATTACCCGCGGCGCTGAGCGAAGAAGAAGGCACGCTTACGCGCGGTTTAAAGAAAGTGGTGCCCAAAGTCATTATGACCCGTTATAACGACCTGATAGAGGCGGCGTACTCTGGCTGAACTCGCGCGGAAATCGCAGGAGTTTTTCTATGCGAAAGTGGTATTAAAATAACGAAGTTGCCCAATATTTCCCCGTGGCCTATTTTAGGCTGTCTGATAGGTAGTCTGCCTTCACCATATTAGCCAACATAAATACATGTCTATTCGCAAAGCTGTTTTCCCGGTCGCGGGTATGGGAACGCGCCTATTGCCGGCGACGAAGTCTCAGCCCAAAGAAATGCTGCCGGTCGGTTATAAACCCGTAGTGCAATACGTAGTTGAGGAGATGATTGAACAGGGCCTGAGCAAGTTCCTCTTTATTACAGGGCGTAAAAAACGCTCGATAGAGGATCATTTCGACTCCGACCCCGAACTCGAAGCGCGGCTCTCCGATAAACATCAGTCCATCGACGAATTCGATTATGATTCACAAGGGATCGATTTTTATTACGCACGCCAGCGCCGCCCGTTGGGCAATGCCGACGCAGTGCGTTTGGCGCGTGAGTTTGTCGGGCACGAATCGTTTGTCGTAGCCTTTGGCGATACGATCATTTATTCACCGCACCAGCCGCGCGTGATTGAACGCATGGTTGAATCGCATGAACGCCATGGTTCAGTGGCAACTATTGGCGTTTGGGAAGTGCCCCTTGAGGACACTAAAAAATATGGTGTCGTGCGCCCTGCCGGAGAGATCAGTGATGACTTTCCCATAGCCGATATTGTCGAGAAGCCAGCTATAGAAGATGCACCGAGTAATTTAGCAGTAGCGGCTCGCTATATTTTTACACCGGAAATATTCGATGCTATCGACAAAATTAAACCTGGTCTAGGCGGGGAGTTATGGCTGACGGATGCCATTCGCATTCTCTTGGAGCAGGGAGCACCTGTTCGCTGCGTTCGTCTCAACGATAAAGAGCAGCGCTACGATATTGGCACGCCCTTAACCTATTTTAAAGCATTTGCGGACTTCGCTCTACAAGATCCGGAACACGGCGCGGCCTTTCGCGTCTATCTCAATGATAAACTCTCCAAGGAACGTTAGGTCTGATTTATGAAGATTCGCATGGACTACGGCCGCGATGGGTTAGAAATAGAAGTGCCCGATTCGGCGGAAGTGCTGCAAATGAGCAACGCGCCGGCGCTGGATCAAGTCGAGCGTCGGTTGGGCGAAGCTTTGGCCCAGCCCATCGGCACGCCCTCCTTACGGCAACTGGCAAAGGGGCGTAAAAATGCCTGTATCGTGATTGCCGATATTACGCGCCCCGTGCCGAATGCGACCATCTTACCTCCCATGCTGCATATCTTGGAGGAAGAAGGCATTGCACGAGAAGATATCACTATTCTCATCGGCACTGGACTCCATCGTCCTAATGAAGGCGAAGAGTTGGTGCAGTTGGTCGGCGCTGAAATTGCGCGCACCTATCGCATTGTAAATCACATGGCGCGCGACAAGGATACGCTGACCTATTTGGGGGAGACCTCTGGCGGCGCGCCTATTTGGATCGACACCCTCTATGTAGAGGCCGATCTCAAGATTGCCACCTCGCTAATTGAGCCTCATCTAATGGCTGGTTATTCTGGTGGCCGCAAGGCTATTTGTCCAGGTATCATGGGGGTCGATACGATCCGCGTTTTGCACGGCCCGCAACTGCTCTCGCATGCCAAAGCCGCCGAAGGTATAATTGAAGGAAACCCCTTTCATCGTCAGGCATTGGAAGTTGCACAGAAAGCGGGCGTTGACTTTACGCTCAATGTGGCGATGAATGCCCATCGCCAGATTACAGGTATCTTTGCGGGGGATTTGGAAAAAGCGCATGCAGAGGGTGTTGAGTTTGTCGAACGCCAGAACGGTGCCTTTCTACAAAAGCCGGCCGATATCGTCATTACTTCAAGTGCGGGCCTACCTCTGGATTTAACTTTTTATCAAGCGGTAAAAGGGTTGACCGGAGCGATGCCGATTGTCGCTGAGGGGGGGACGATCCTCATCGTAGCGGGCTGTGAGGAGGGTATCGGCAGTCCCGAATTTCAGGAGTTGCTGTTGAATACACCTAGTGCGGACGAATTTGCTAAGCGCTTAGATGATCCCAATTTTTTCGTTATAGATCAGTGGCAATTACAGGAGTTGTGCAAGGTGCTGAGCAAAGCCGATATCATGATGTATTCCGAAGGGATCGCCGAAGAATATCGCGACAGAGTATTAGTCAAAATGGTTCCGACTGTCGAGGTCGGGCTGGAGCAGGCACTGCAAAAATACGGTGCTGATGCTCGGGTCGCCGTCGTGCCCAAGGGGCCCTATGTGCTCACTCGTGTGCAGGGAGAGAACTAAATGGTACGCAGATTTTGGCCTTTGTTTGTTTGCTCTTTGTTGGGCTGTGCCTCGGTGAGCGAGAACGCGGTCCTGCCCGTTATGGGTGTGAGTAAGGGGCAGAAAGATGAGGCTCCCAGTGAGAAGGTTGTAGTCGATCCTGCTAAGGTAAGTGTCGTCGCCAAAGTAGACAGCGTGGATGGGCTTGCCCAGAGCCTGCTTTTTATACCTTTCAAAGATGATTCTAAATACAAAGGTGAGTGGGATATTGCTACAGAGCTGCCGCGCGGGATAGCTGATTCCCTCTACTTGAGCGAGTTTTTTCGCACGTTGAGCATAGATTCAGCTTTAGTTCATTTGGATAAAAAGGAGCGCAAGGGGCGTATTTCAGTGGAGCGCGCCCTGGAAGTTGGGCGTCTCGTGGGAGCAGACTATGTCGTACTCGGACAGATCGATGATCTGAGCATGAAACGTTTCCGTGCGACGGTCCCAGCCGGCGGTTATCGCAGCTATCAGGGGGTCACCAGCGTTACACTCTTGCCTTATAAAGTTATTGACGGCCAGCCGGCGGGTGATATAATGCGCGAGTCTGTAGAAGACAGCAAGCGCTACGGAATCACCAACCCGGCCGCTTTTGT
>JBLHGI010000204.1:0-10870 GCA_047616505.1 Planctomycetota bacterium | reverse complement strand
ATTTCCTCCCACAGCGACTCATGCTCGGCAACATCTAGGCTATGACCCGCTATCATTTCGGTCGCCCCCAATGCATTGGGGGCTTTGTCTGCGCGCACGGTAAACCCACCGCCAAAATGCTGGTCGGATTCAGCCGTTTGGTGCGCCAATAGACCGACGCGATCGGCCTGCCAGAGCTCGCGCGACAGACGCGCCAACAGATAGTTATTTTCGTTACTCTCCGCCGTATTGAGAAAAGCGACGACCTCACCGGGCCTCGTATACAGATATTTTAAACGACGCGTAGCTTCTTCCAAAGCGCGCTCCCATGATACATCCACCCAACTTCCTGCGCTGGGCTGCAGGCGCGACTGCGACACACGCACGCGCCCCGTGCGCCAGCCATAACGTCCCTCATCACAAATCCAGTACTGCCCCTGAGAGGGCAGCCCACGTGCAACTACGCGTTCTACCTTCCCCCGATACACATCGACCCGGATCGGGCAGCCCGCACTGCAACGCACACAAATAGAATCAACACCTTGCAACAGCCAGGCCGGCGGTCCAGATACACGCGACGTGTCGATTAGGGCCCCCGCTGGACACAGGTCGGCCAAGTTGCCGGCAAGCGGGTTGTCCACTTGCCGCCCAGGGGCAATATCTACTTCAACATTATCCCCGCGGCCCGTGCGACACAGCTCTCCACTCAGCGAAATTTCTTCACTAAAACGAATGCAGCGCGAACAGCCGACACAGCGATCTGGGTAGAGATCCAGACCCGTTCCCAAAGAACGCTTGGGGCGTTGCTCGCGTTGTTCCGTAAAGCGCCCTCTCTCTCGCCCCCAGTCGCGGACGCCATTCTGCACTTCACACTCACCCGCCTTGCTGCACGAGGGACAATCGACCGCATGGTGCAGAAGGGCAAACTCCAGTGTCTCTTGGCGCGCCGCCAGCACATCGGCGCTGCGCGTATCCACCACCAACCCCTCTTCCACTGGCAGGTTACAGGCCGTTTGCAAACGCCGCTCGCCCTCCTCGCCGATGCCAACTACACATATACGACAGCTAGCGGGTACCGATAGCCCGGGATGGTAACATAAATGGGGCACGGGGACACCGTGCTGCAAAACGACCTGTAGCAGTGAAGCCCCAGCATCTGCGCTTACTCGCTCGCCATCTAAGAAAAATTCACACGTCATAATTAGAAGCGCACGCTAATGGTCTCTGGCGTCTTAATACTAAAGTCCTTGTCGACGGGACACGCCCCCACTTTCGCATGAAGCGCAAATTCTTCGGAGAAATAGCGCAGGAAACCCTGTAACAACCAAGAGAACTCCTGAGAAAAGGCACAGATACCAGCTCGCTCATTAGAGAGCCAAGGAGAAACCTGCTCCGCCACTTCGAGCAACAAATCGAGATCGGCGACACGCCCTCGCCCGGCTTCTAAACGCGTTAGTATATCGCGCAACCAAGCGCTTCCCCCGCGGCAAGGAGGACATTGCCCACATGACTCGCGCGCATAAAACTCCATCAGGTTCAGCGCGGCATCGACCATGCAAACCGTTTCGTCCATAACAACAATAGCCCCGTTGATAAAAGCGCTGGGGCAGCTACCGCCGCCGGGGACAGCCCAATCCCCTGGCACCAGATGCACATCGAGGTGCTCGTCTAATAAAGGCGGTGCACCCCCGCCGGGCAGTACGGCTTTTAGACGATGACCAACCCGCACTCCACCGGCATGCTCCTCTATGAGTTGACGCAACGTCGCAGTTCCCAATTCCAGTTCGTATAGGCCGGGACGGCATACGTGACCGCTAATGCAGAATACCAGCGTGCCGGAACAAGTATCTGCCCCCAGCGAAGCAAACCAGTCTGCCCCACGCTCTACAATATGGGGGAGATAGCATAGTGTGCCTGCATTTTCCACGATGGCCGGACGCCCCCATAAACCCCCTTGCCAGGCGGGGGGGGGCTGTGCTTTAGGTTCAGCTCGCTGCCCTTCCAACGAGGCGAGCAGGGCCGTCTCTTCGCCAGCGATATAAGCGCCTCCACCCACATGCACGACGATTTCGAGTGTAGCTTCAATATCCGTGGTAGCCATGTCCAGTATACCGGATGCACGCACTTCTTGTAGTGCGCTCTTTAAAAGCTGAATTCCCCGCTTCATCTCTGGGCGCATACAGATATAGACCTGGCGTACTTCAAGCGCATAGGCGGCAATGGCAACGCCTTCGATAAATTGGTGGGGATGGCGTTCGATGAGCTTGCGATCGCGGAATGCTCCCGGGCTGCTCTCATTGGCGTTAACGCACAGGTATTCAGTTCGGCCGGCAAGCTCTCGCCAGCGCGGGGCCAATGCCTTCCAAGTCCCGCCGCGATCGCGTAAACCAGCCTTATCTACTAAATCCACCACATCGAGAGGGCTCATTTCGCGCTGCACTCTCGCCAGCGCAGCATAGCCCCCGTGCGCGCGATAAGTCTCGAGATATTCTATATCAGGGATGTCGATATCCCGCAACAAAAGCCGCATCTCAGGCATCACAACGTCTCCAGAAGGTGGGCGATATACTCGCGCGTTAGGCTCTGATGTAGCTTGCCCTCGACCAACATTACAGGCGCCGTAGCACACGCGCCGATACAGTCTATACCCTCTATCTCAAAACGACCATCATCTGTCACCTGACCCGGGCCAATACCCAAATATTCGCGTAAGCAGGCCAGAACATCTTCTGCCCCCACGAGCCGACAAGGGAGAGTGCGGCAGACCTGGATCCGACACCGGCCGGCAATATGCGTGCGGAATGCCGCATAAAAATCGACAACCTCCCACACGCGCGCCGGCGCGCTACCCAGCAGTTCGGCCACTTCTTCAACAGCATCTGGCGAGATATGCCCCAAGGTATTTTGCACCACATTCAGGATCGGCAACAACGCACCAGCAGGCCGTGGATAATCCTGTATTAGGCTCTCGCACTCCGCTCTCAATTCCGGTGAAAATTCCATCAGATTACCTAGCGATCCGTTTCGGCAGCCGATATATCTAGGCTATCCCAAACAAGCGCAGCTCGCTCTAACGACAATCCGACAGCGAGACGCGGAAATATCTGCGTATGGAGGAGCGAGGGCGCGCGAAAGTGAAGCCGACAGGGGCGATCACTGCCATCGCTGACGATAAAACAGCCCAATTCCCCCGCCGGTGCCTCAACGCTGACAAAAGCGGTTTTACCCGCTGGCGGTTGCAGCCCGTGCCCATGCATCCAAATGGCGAAATGGTGTATCATACCCTCGGCGCTGCCGCGTTCGTGCGCTACGGGCACTACGACTTTTTCGTCCATCAACCGCCACTCGCCTGCGGGCAAAGCGAGCAGCCTTTCTGATAATAAGGCGGCGCTTAGTTCGATTTCGCGCAGTCGGACATAACACCGATCCCAAGCATCGCCGCACTCGCCAATAATCGCAGTAAAAGACCCTGCGTGATAATCGCAATAAGGCGCATCCAAACGACGATCTGCAGCAATACCACTGGCGCGCAAGACCGGGCCACTCGCCCCCCATGCCAGCGCCAATGCCCCTCCCAGAACACCAGCCCCATGTGCTCGATCACTCCAAGCGCCCGTTCGGATCAATGCCGCATCGAGCGTTTTTACCATATCCGGCAAATGAGAGCACAGCGATATTAATTCGGCAGCTAACGCCTCACCTATATCCGTTTGTACCCCACCGACCTGTGCAATCGGCACGCCCTGCAGCAAAGCTACGGCTTCGCTGCGCACCTCCCAAGCGTAACGACAAATTGCATGAGAGTCAGCGCGCTGCGCCAAATCTGCATACCAAGCCAAATGCGCGACAATGCGCTCCAACTCCGCCCCAATGACACGAATAGTTCGTGCCCGCATCGGCACCTCTATAGACAATAGCTCTTCAGTCGCCAAGACAAATGCCAGTGCTGCAGCACGGGCACAGCGTGGTCCAAGGCGAGCGGCCAATTCAACCCCCGACATATAGGAGCGTTCCTCAGCTAGCTTTTCTATGCCAGCATATGCATAACCAAGGCGGGATTCGACCCGATGTACTCGATCTCCTTCCACACTTAGCGACATATTTTGCGCTCGCCCCCAAGCCGGATTAGAGCAACCAAAATCCAGCAGGTTCACCTGCCCGTCTTCTTCTTCGGCCTCCTCTATCACGGCCGCCTGCACATACACATTCGCCAACGCTGAATATTCTGTGGGGCGAAAGTCTTTGCGCAGAGGGTATCCTTGGTGGGAGTCGTGAAAAAAGAGGTGCCGCAAATCCGGATGTCCGCAAAAACCGAGACCAAAGAAGTCGCGAATTTCTAGTTCCAGCCAAGCAGCTGCCGGCCAAAGCGCTACAACCGAAGCCAGTTCTTCTCCCTCCGCAAGCGCAGAAACGACCTCAATACATACGCCCTCTCTACTAGAACGCAATTGATAATAAATAGCAAAACGCTCGCCCTCCCTCTTAAACAGCCGATCTACGCATGTTATATCAATCAGGGTATCAAAAGGAGGTTCGTTTTTGTGGAGTAAAAAGGTAAGGGCTCGTTGCAGGCTTCGCGCCGAGACTTCCACACCCGTAGCCGTGAGCAACACCCCCTCGACTTCCGCGCACACTTCAAGGGCACCTATAGCAGGTCGCTCCGTTTTTACCTCCAAGTGAGAGCTCCTCTACGCCAAGCGTATAACCAGCCCACAACCAACACGGCAAAAAGCGCCCAGCCGCCCTGCCAAGGCGACGTCTCCATTTCTTGCAGAGCCGTAAAAGCCAAGGCCCATAAAAGCAGTAACAGTAGTCCCCCCTGACATGCAGCACAGAACAAGAGCAAGCGGTGGGCAGCCAGAGGCAGTTGTGGCTGCTTGCGGCTAGAGGATGGTGCACGCGGCCTTGAAGCGCCATATACAGAGCTCAAGCCGCGAAATAGCAACAGACACACCAACGCCAGCGCCACCAGCGCCACCAAGGGCAAATAATCGCTCAGCACATCTCGCCGTTCATTTTTGGGTTAAGTGATTTTCCGCCAAGTATAGGCAGAGTACAGAGCGCATGTCAAGCTCTTGCCAGATGGGCAAAAGAAAAGAGCGACAGATTAAATCCGCCGCTCTTCTCCGTAGTACTATAGGTATTAATCGTGCCTTTTAGTGGCTGGCTACTGCTGCCTCAAGAGGTTCTTCTTCCTCACTACACGAACCCGGCTTCGCACCACATTCGCACATCGGCTGGCCAAAATTATCGCTCATGCTGCTCAGGCCACCGCACGAACCTTTGAGGCGACGATCCGAAAAAATAACCCCAACAGCCATTGCCACCATGACTGAACTAAAAGCCACAAATGCCGCTATTAGTGTAGTAGTCATATTGCCATCTCCATTTTAATTGCTGCCCATTAGATGCCGGCAGGGTCGTCAACGATTCGCCTAACCGCCGAAATCGTCGAAACGAATCATCTGCTCTTCCACACCCAAATCATCCAGCATCTTGAACACGGCCTGGTTCATCATCGGTGGCCCACACATATAGTATTCGATATCCTCAGGAGCAGCGTGGTCATTGAGGTAGTTTTCGTGCACCACATTGTGGATGAAACCGACATAGCCGTCCCAATTGTCCTCGGGGCGCGGGTCAGACATCGCGATTTGAAAAGTAAAATTGGGGAACTCTTCTTCAATCTTGCGGAACTGATCCTCATAGAACACCTCATTCGGATTGCGCGCCCCATACCAGAAAGAGACCTTGCGACCCGTCTTGAGCGTGTGGAAAAGATGGAAGATATGCGAGCGCAGCGGCGCCATGCCTGCACCGCCACCGATATAGACCATTTCGCGCTCGGTTTCCTGAATAAAAAACTCGCCAAAGGGTCCGGAAATAGTCACCTTATCACCGGGCTTACGGCTAAAAATATAAGAGGAAACTATGCCGGGGGGGACCTGCTTCCATCCAGTCGGCGACGAGCGGTCGGGCGGCGGTACGGCAACGCGAATATTGAGCATAACAATATTGCCTTCTGCCGGATGATTGGCCATCGAATAGGCTCGCACTACCGTCTCGGTATTCACCGCCTTAAAATTCCAGACCTTGAAGCGATCCCAATCGGGGTGAAAACGCTCCTCAATACCCTCAAAATCACTGTAATTACACTCGTAGGGCGGCACTTCAATCTGGATAAAACCACCCGATTCAAAATCGAGCGTCTCCCCTTCGGGCAACCGAACGACAAATTCTTTGATAAACGTAGCGACATTGTCGTTAGAGATCACCTCGCATTCCCATTTTTTCACGGAAAACACTTCGGCGGGCACTTCGACTACCATGTCTTGTTTGACACTTACCTGGCAAGAAAGGCGCATCCCTTCACGCGCATCCCCCTTGTTGATATGCGTCGTCTCAGTGGGAAGAATATCGCCGCCCCCTTCGTGCACATGTACTTTGCACTGGGCGCACGTACCGCCTCCACCACAAGCAGATGAAACAAAAATCTGGTTGTCTGACAGCACGTTGAGCAGTTTGCCACCGGCCGGCACCGATATGGCTTTGCTCTCGTCGCCATTGATTAGGATACGCACGTCCCCACTGGCCACCAGTTTAGAGCGAGCGACCAGAATGAGGGCCACCAATGCTAACACGATGACCACGAACATGCCTACACCGGATACAATTTCAATCATGTGAAAGCTCGCTTCTCGTCAAAATTAAAATTAAAGCTGAATACCGGAAAATGACATAAAGGCCAACGACATCAGACCAACAGTAATAAACGTGATACCCAGGCCGCGTAACGGCGGCGGCACATCGCTGTACTTCAACTTCTCGCGCACGCCAGCCAATGCGACGATGGCCAATGCCCAGCCTATGCCAGAGCCAACGCCAAAGACGACGCTCTCGCCAAAATTATAGTCGCGCTCGACCATAAAGAGCGAACCACCGAGAATTGCGCAGTTGACCGTGATCAGGGGCAAAAAGATACCCAGGGCGTTGTAGAGCGAGGGCACGTACTTGTCGAGAAACATTTCGAGAATCTGCACCATCGCAGCGATAATGCCGATATAGCTGATCAACCCGATAAAAGTGAGGTCGACACCAACTAATCCAGCCCACGCCAACGCATCTTCTTTGAGAAGATACTGGAATACCAAGTTGTTGGCCGGAACCGTAATACCTTGCACAACAATAACGGCGACCCCCAAACCGAAGGCCGTGCTAACGTTCTTCGAGACGGCGAGAAAGGTGCACATTCCAAGAAAGAATGCCAGCGCCATATTCTCGACGAACACCGACTTCATGAAGATGCTTAAATAGGCTTCCATCTTAGTTCTCCTCTTCGATCTGGTCGGTCTTCCATGCGCGCAGACCCCAGATAAAGAATCCGATGAGGAAAAAGGCGCTGGGCGGCAACAGCATCATGCCATTGGGCACATACCAGCCCCCCTCATTGGCCAAGGCAAAAATTTCAACGCCATACAGTTTGCCCGAACCAAAAAGTTCGCGAAAAAATCCAACGACAAGCAGGATCAAGCTGTATCCAAACGCGTTGCCGAGGCCATCGAGAAAACTGAGGCCGGGGCCATTTTTCATAGCAAATGCTTCAGCGCGGCCCATGACGATGCAGTTGGTGATAATCAACCCAACAAAAACGGAGAGCTGCTTGCTAATATCAAAAGCATACGCGCGCAAAAACTGGTCGACGATAATAACCAAAGAAGCAATGATCGTCATTTGCACGATGATGCGAATATTGCTGGGGATAAAATTGCGAATCAAGCTGACGGCCGTATTCGACAGCGACACGACAAATATAACAGCCAATGCCATGGTCACTGAGGTTTCCAATTTCGTCGTCACCGCCAACGCCGAACAAATCCCTAAGATCTGCAGCGCAATTGGGTTGTCGTTAAAGAGCGGATTAAATAGTACGTCTTTCGCCTTGTCGGCCATCTCAACTAACTCCTTGCTCGCGCAATTTGCCTAGGTAAGGAGCAAAACCCTCCTCACCCAACCAGTATTTCAACATGTCCTTAACACCACGAGCAGTGATCGTAGCGCCCGACAATCCATCCACTTGATGTTGGGCCGCAGGGTTACCGGGAACGACCTGCCCTTTTATCACTTCGATGCGCACCTCGCCGTCTTTGCCAAACGCCTTCTTGCCATCCCACAGCGCCTTCCAATTGGGATTGTCGACCTCACCACCCAAACCCGGCGTCTCGCCGTGCTCGTAGTATACTAGACCGCGAATAGTGTTTAGATCTTTGCTGTCCAGCGCGATAAAACCGTAGAGCGTCGACCATAGCCCCTTGCCATTAATTGGCAAAATGACCTTGCGTATTCTCTTGCCATCTGAAACGAGATACACGTCGGAGAGATTGGCGCGACGCTTGATACCCGCAAAATCTTTAGCCGCGGGAATAGTCAAACTCTGTGCCGGATCCACAGCCGCTTTGCGCCCATCAAAATCGCTGGGTTTCACGTCCGTATAAGCACCTGTGGATAGATCGATAACTCGTTCCTCGATATTGCCGAATAACTCGTTGACTCGGTCGGCGCCAGCACTTTCACCAGGTTTAATCAGGCCAGCGGCCATCAGAATATTGCGTTTCTTATCTAGCGCTTTGTTCACAGCTTGTGTCGGTCGCAGCGAAACAGCCGCGGCCGAGACTAGAACGGAGCAGACCAGACAGACAGCTAGAGCGACGCCGAACGTTTTGCCTACTGTGTCTTTTGCCACTTCAGGACCTCTCTATCAATTGCTGACTGCCGTGCGCACCAACCGCCTCTTAATATTGGCCTGCACGACGATGTAGTCGATAACCGGGGCGAAGACATTGCCGAAGAGAATAGCCAGCATGACACCCTCGGGAAAAGCGGGGTTAATAACGCGCACCAACACCGTCATCAAACCGATGAGTGCGCCGTAGAACCAACGACCGGCTTCCGTCATCGAAGCCGATACCGGGTCGGTCGCCATAAAGACACATCCGAAGGCAAAACCACCAACGACCAGATGCCACATGCCATCCATCTGAAACATCGGATTCGTATCGCTGCCGACCCAATGGAGCAACTCGGCAAACGCGAAGGTCGACAGCGCCATACTAACTATGATGCGCCACGATCCGATACCGCTGATGATCAGCACCAGAGCGCCAAACAAACAGGCCAGAGCGGAAGTCTCACCCATCGAACCTGAAACATTGCCTAAGAAGGCCTGCATCCAAGTGACGGATTCCCTAACGGCAGCCATACCACCCTCTGCCCCTATACCCAGCGCCGTCGCTTGCGTAAAACCATCGGCACCAACCCATACGGCATTACCGCTGATTTGAGCCGGGTAAGCAAAGTAGAGAAAGGCGCGGCCAGTAAGGGCTGGATTGAGAAAGTTCTTGCCCGTTCCTCCGAAAACTTCCTTGCCGACCACTACGCCAAAACTGACGCCCAATGCCACCTGCCACAGCGGAATCATCGGCGGCAAAGTCAACGGAAAGAGCATGCCCGTTACCAGGAAACCCTCGTTGATTTCGTGTCCGCGCAGCGTAGCAAAAAGCCCTTCCCAAAATCCGCCGACCAAATTGCACACCAAAAAGACCGGCAAAAAATAGAGAGAGCCGTGATAAACATTGGCGAAAAAGCTATGGGGGTCGTAGCCAATACCAAACATGTCTATGGCTATCCCGCGCCAGCCCCCCGCCGAAGCCAGGCCCATTTCCTGAACGGCTAAATTTGCCTGGTAACCAGTATTCCAAAAAGCCATAAAGATACACGGTAGAAGAGCGACCACCACCGTGATCATCGTGCGTTTGAGGTCTATACTATCGCGCAGGTGCGTCGGACCATTAGTCACGCTTCCCGGCGTATAGAGGAAGGTGTCCGCCATTTCAAAGAGGGAATATCCCTTCTCCAGCGGCCCACCTTTGTGGAAGAGCGGCTCCGCTTGATCGAGCAAGTTTCTCAGCAGCTTCATCGCGCTTTTCTATCCTTCCATTTCTATCTTTTCGAGGTTGTTCCGCAGTATGGACCCATACTCGTATTTTCCAGGGCATACAAAAGTGCACAAGCCCAAATCATCCTCATCTAATTCCAAGCAGCCCAATAGTTGGGCTTGGTCGGAATCGCCGACGATAAGAGCCCGAAGTAGGAAGACTGGGACGATGTCCAGAGGCATTATTTTCTCGTAGGCAGAGATCGGCACCATCGCCCGGTCGCTGCCCTCGGTCGAGGTAGTGAAATCAAAGAGCTTGCCGGGGAAGAGTTTTGCCACGTAGACGTTCTTGATAGAGAATTTGTCGAAACCCGGCTTTTGCCAGCCGAGAAATTCCCGTTCGCGCCCTTCGCCTAACACCGAAACTTGCACGTGGTAACGACCGAGGAAATCAAAAGGCCCTGCCGTGGTCCGTCCCGCCAAAACAGAGCCCGAGATAACCCGGTTCTCTCCATCCTTAAGCTCGCCGGCAACTAACTCGCTCACGCAGGCACCTAGGAGCGTGCGAATGAGCCGCGGTCGCTCGACCTGCGGACCAGCCAACGCGATAACCCGCTCGCTTGAAAGACGCCCCGTCGCAAAGAGCTTGCCCACGGCAATGACGTCCTGGTAGTTGATGTGCCAAACAGTTTTTTCTGGGCCAACGGGGTCGAGGAAATGGATATGCGTACCGGGCAACCCCGCGGGGTGTGGTCCAGCGAATTCAACCTCTTCTGCACCTGCACCAGCAATGGTAGCTCCGGGTGCCTTGCACAGGTATACTGGACCATCACTCAACTTACCGAGCACTTTTAAGCCGAGAGCAAAATCCTCTTCCTGCCCGATCAAAACTACCTGCGGATCGGCCGCCAGCGGATTCGTATCGATCACCGTAACAAAGAGCGAATGCGGCGCGCTATC
>JBLHGI010000203.1:0-10873 GCA_047616505.1 Planctomycetota bacterium | reverse complement strand
CCTTCTTTTCCCATGCCGCTATCCTTCAAACCGCCGTAGGGCATCAGGTCGGCGCGCCATTGGGTTCCCCAATTGATATGGATATTTCCCGAGTGCACTTGTTGAGCATATTGCAGTGCCCAGTTGATATTCTCGGTGAAGATGGCAGCGCTTAGCCCGTAGTTGGTATCGTTGGCAGCGGCAATGGCGCTGTCGATATCATCAAAACGGCTAATGGCTACGGCCGGTCCAAATACTTCGTCGCATGAAATGCGCATTTTAGGATCGACATCGGCGACTACAGTGGGTGCATGGAGGGTGCCCTGACGGCTACCTCCCGTTACCAATTTTGCACCGCCGCTGACGGCTTCCTGCACCCACGCATTCACGCGCTCGGCATCCGTCTCGCGAATCATCGGTCCCATTTTGGTGGCGCTGTCGAGCGGGTTTCCCGTCGTCAACCCCTCGATCGCGGGCTTGAGAGCATCTATAAAATCGCCATATATGGCACTGCTGACGAGTATGCGCTGCGCCGAAATACAAACTTGGCCGGCGTTGGCAAAACCGGTGATCGCCGTGGCAGCGACCACTTTTTCTATATCTGCATCTGGCATGACGATGAGCGGGGCATTGGATCCCAATTCCATCGTTACTTTTTTTAGCCCAGCCATTTTGCAGATATGCTCGCCGACGTCGCGGCTGCCAGTAAAGCTAATCTTGCGCACGCGCGCATCGGAGCTAATCGCATCACCGATACTTCCTCCGGGGCCGGTTACGCATTGCACGGCCTCAGCGGGTAGGCCGGCTTCGAGGAGTATTTCAACTAACTTGAGGGCGGATAGCGGTGTGTCTGTGGCCGGCTTTATAATAATAGAATTTCCGGCCGCTAGTGCAGGACCCACTTTGTGACACACTAAGTTGAGGGGGAAGTTGAAGGGGGTAATTGCAGCGACTACACCGCAGGGCACGCGCAGGGTGAAACCAAATTTACCAGCCCCGTTGGAGGCGCCGCTCAGGTCGAGTGTTTCGCCCGTTAGTCGCTTGGCTTCTTCTGCGGATAATTCGATCGTTTCTTGGGCACGTGCGGCTTCACCCATAGCCTCACCGATGACTTTTCCCTCTTCAAGCGTGATAGTGCGCCCTAGATCCTCAACTCGCTCCGTCATAAGCTCGGCGGCGCGATGCAAAATGGTGTAGCGCTCGTAGGCCGATAGGGCGGCCATAGCCTTGGCGCCGCGTTCGGCGGATTCGATCGCAGTGCCAACGTCGGCGCTGCTTCCCTTGGGTACGGTGTCGATGATCGATCCATCAAAGGGGTTGACGACATTGATGCGCTCGTCCTTGTCGACCCACTGGCCACCTAAATACATCTTCATGGCGAGTTCCTCATTTGGTTATTAGAAGTGGCGGATACGTAGTAAAACGTACTGCTGACCCTTGCTATGTCAAGCCGGTTATTCGATGCTTTGCGCGCAGCGAATACCTAGTAGTTCCGTTTTGGGATGGGGTGCGCCATAGAGCCGGATTCCGATGCGTACGTGGTATAGATCTGATCCATATGAACCGCCTTTAATTACCTTGTTACGGCCACCGAGAGGGCCTTGGGGATCTTGTGCGCCCTTTGTTTTGGCATAATAACCGACATCGAGCCAATCCTGTACCCACTCTTCGGCATTGCCCGACATATCCATAATGCCGAAAGGGCTAATGCCGTCGGGATAGCTGCCGACGGGAGCCGTATGGCTAAAACCGTCTAAATCTGCTCCTGGCAAGGGGCGATAATTTGCCCGCCAGATGCCTTCGGCATCCGGGTCTTCGTTGCCCCAGGGATATTTGCGGTACACATCGCCCGCTCCGCGCGCAGCGTATTCCCATTCAGCTTCCGTGGCTAATCGTTTTCCAGCCCAATTGCAGTAGGCATACGCGTCAAACCAGTTAATACCCACGGCTGGTTGCTGAGGATCATTGAGTTTCTCATTAATATATTGTTGGCGGTGGTGGAGATTGTCTGGCTGATCCGGGTGATCGTTGCTTTTGTCGCCGGACTCTCCCATATCGCTTAGAAACTTCGCATATTGGCTATTGGTTATTTCATACTTGTCCATATAGAAGCGGCTAATTGACACTTTATGCAATGGATTTTCGGATGCGTAATTGAGATAGCCCTTTCCGGCGAAACCTTCGAGGTCTTCTTTGCGGCCACCCATGGTGAATTCTCCTGCGGGTATGAGCAGCATTTCGGATCCATCATTGGCCTCTATTACAGGAGCGGGTTCACTGCTGCAATGGGTGAGTAGGGCCGCGACGGCGGAGAGTAATAAAAATCGGGATACAACGGCGAATCGGTTCAAAGACAAATGCTCCTTATGAAAGTTCTTTTTAAGATCTAATAAAAAATGTAGGCGGCAACTAATCTTTGTCAAAAACAAGCATCCCCAGCCTATTTTTGTATTCCAAGATATTTCCGGTTATGTGAAGTTGGAAAAATAGACAAGTCGGAGTAAAAACAAAAGCAATTGATATTGGCGACTTTCGCCATCTATTTGGCGGGTTACGCCATAATTTATGGGATAGAAAAATGGGCGTAAAAATTATAAAGCAATGCTAGACAAGGGCTTGAGGTGTTTTTTAATGTGCGTTTGACACCGGGCATGAGTCTTGCATTGTAGCAAGCGAGAACAAATACTCAGTCGTCAATTGAATAAGGAGCAATAAAAATGGCCAAGGGAACTATCGCTCGCATGCGAGACATACTTAAATCCAATATGAATGAGATGTTGGATCGGGCCGAGGATCCTGAAAAAATGATTCGCCAAATGGTCCGCGATATGGAAGATGCCGTCAACAAAGCCACAGCTTCTGTGGGGACCGCTGTGGCTAACCAAAAGCGCTTAGAGCGCCAGCATCACGATCGCCAGAACCAAGCGGCTGAATGGCAGGGAAAAGCGGAAAGAGCCGTAGAGGGTGGCGACGATAGTCTTGCGCGCAGAGCCTTAGAGCGCAAGACCATGCTGACACGGGCTGTCGCAGAACTAGGGCCGGCGATGAATGAGAGTAAACAAACGGCGGATCAGCTGCGCGAGCAGTTGCGCGAACTCAAGACTAAGCTAGAAGAAGCGCGCACGCGACAGGGCACGCTGGTTGCTCGTCATCAAGCCGCCGAGGCGCGCAAGCGTTTAGCCCAGAGTATTACGGGGTTAGGCAATGATGCGTTTTCAAGCTTTGAGCGCTTTGAAGAACGGGTTACGTCAACTGAAGCTGAAGCATCTGCCCACGCTGAGATTGCTGGCGAAATGGATGATATCGAGCGCGAAGTGCGGCAATTAGATGCAGATCGCGAAGTGGAAGATGAACTGTCGGCACTCAAAGCCAAATTGAAGAAAGATGCTTAGGCTACAGGTAGAGACAAAATTAAAGGGCTAAGGCACCTCTTATGCGATCTATTGACGACACTGCAAATCAACTGAAAATTAAAGCGGGTAGCCATATGGAAGGCGGTCTTAAGCGCTTGGGCGCACTCTTTCTCAAAAGCTGGGCAGTGATCATGGTGCCAGTTGGTATTGGCTTTATGCTCTATGGGCTAATACAGATCCTCACGATCGGTGGATCTAGGGGAGAGGCGCACGCGCTTCCATTCTTTGCCGTCGGTGTGACCCTTTCGATCCTCGGCAGTATGCTATGGGTCTTGGCAAAGAAGCTCAATGCCGCTGCGCACCTCGTGCGCTATCGACGGCAGCAGAACAAGATCGTGCGCTTGGCACAGCAACGTGGCGGCCGATTGACTATAACGGAGACGGCGGCCGATATTGGGCTGACGGTAGAAGAAGTGGAAGATATTCTTCGTACTATGGCCGATAGGGGATTTGTCGAAATGGAGATAACCGATTCTGGCATGGTGGTCTACCGTTTTCCCGAAGTGCTCTTTTCCCACGAGAAACAATGGAGTCGGGGCGTCGAGAACGCCTGAAATCTCCTGGAGGATTACCTGACGCTCAAGGCAAGTTTACCGTCTTACAGAGTTGCAGGATGTTATGATACGCTCAGCGAGAAATTTGATCGCTGGGAAGAGGAACACCGCAAGGTCATTTAGGTGTTTAAAAGGCATAAGGAGAGATGGTAATGGAACCTTTTATGGGGATCGCGCTGATCATTTGTGCGACGGCGCTGTTAAAATACGTCAGTGGGCGCAATAAAAAAGGCAGTGTCGGCCCGCAGCAGGCAGAGCGTTTACAAGAGCGCATGGATATGCTAGAGCGTCGTTTGAGCGATATCCAAGAGATCGTACTGGCCATTGACGAAAAGCTCGAGCGGCAGGATCGGTCTGGCGCCGAGGCGCATCGTTGATTTCGCGTGGTTAGCGTCGACCAAGACAAGGTGATCGCTGCCGAGGTTTTTTTTGCCCGGGGTCGCGAATTATGGAATATAGAGCAATGGGAAGGGGCACAGGAAGAATTTGTAAAGGCGCGAATGTCCGACCCCCAAAATCTTGAATACCTCTATTGGCTGGGCTGGGCCCACAGCAAGTTGGGCCTGGTGCAGGATGCAATAGAAACATGGGGAGAGGCGACTGAAGCGGGTCATTTGCAGAGCCAGTGGCAACTTGGGCTACTTTTGGCACGACAGGGGCGTGCCTCGGTGCGAGGGCAGGCGATTGTTCATTTGGAAGCGGTGGTGGAGGGCGTAGCCCTTGGAGGGGAATGGGAGGGCGTTGATAGGCTCTACTTTGCGCTGGGGGCCCTCTATGCAGAAAAAGAGAGCGAAACGGATCGCGCCACTCGGCTGTTTCGCCGCGGTTTATCGCTGAATCCGCTCTCGGCGCTGGGACATAGTAGTCTGGGGCAATTACTGATGCAGGAGGGACAAGTTCTGGGGGCGATGGGAGAGTTCAAGGTTGCCATACAGTTGGATCCGGCTTTGCGCGCGCCCTATATCAATTTGGCGCGTCTTTTTTTACGCCATGTAAAGCCTGGCGATTTAGCACAGGAATATCACCATATTACGGAGGAATTTGATGAGAAAGCGCCACAAGTTTTGGCGACTTTGTCACAAGAGATGGTCGAAGTTGGTAAGCAACAGGTGTACGAAGGTTTTTATACCAAGGGGCATCGTTTAAAGAACTTGATGGGGCTGATGGGGAGTCGGTTGCGCAGCTTGGTGCGCAAGGGGGGAGGAGACGAACTCGCCCAACTCGAAAGGGAACACGAACGACTCTACGACGAATGGGTGGGATTTTTGGGTGCGATGAAAAGCGAGGCTGTGCGGCCCGTGAGAGTTGAAGCTGCCAAGTTGGTCAAAAGAGTTGTGGAAGTGGCGCGGAGCCAAGTGTGGAAATCCGAACTTCAGGTGCGTGTTCAGGATGGCGTTCCCGCAATTGAAGCCGACGAGCGGATGTTGAGAGAAGCCATTTTAAATTTGTGCCTCAACGCTCTGGAAGTGCTCGAAGAAGACACTGGAGGGCAGGTGATTTTGGGCGTGGGATACGATGAGAGCCAAGAGAGAGTTTTTATTGAAGTCGAAGACGACGGGCCAGGGATTGCTGAAGAGCACATCGATTTGGTCTTTGAGCCAGGTTTTACCACCCGTGAGCGCGGCAATGGGTACGGTTTAAGTATTGCTCGGCGAATTGCTCATGCTCACCAAGGTGAGTTGCGCGTTGTTAGCCGCACGGGGCACGGTTCGGTTTTCCGTATGGATCTGCCGCTCAGTTTTGCCGGTGATGATAGCTAATTGGAGAAGGTGATATGAGTGCTAAGAAAAAAGGACTGGTGCTGATTGCCGATGACCAAGTCGAAATGCGTGAGTTACTGGGAGAGAAGTTGCGCTCCTTGGGTAAAATTGTCCAAGAATTCCCCCGTGGTCGCGATCTATTGGAGCATCTGAAAAAAACTAAGGAAGAGGTCGAATTAGCCGTTCTCGATCTCGATTTTGGTGCTGGGGAAGCAGATGGCATAGAGATATTGGCTTTAGTCAAAGAGGTGGCCCCCGATCTGCCCGTCATTATTCTAACGGGTAAGGGCAGTGTCGATGCTGCGGTGGAGGCCGTGCAGCAAGGGGCGGCGGATTTTATTGAGAAGGATCTCTATGTTGAAGACAAACTCGAATTGGGCATGGAGAAGGTGGAACGCATGCTCAGCGTCCTGCGTGAAAATGCACGTCTCAAGGCCGAAAACGAAGCGCTGGGGCGCGATCTATCTTTTTATCGCACAGAATTGGGGCAACGCTATAAAGTCGTCAGCTCTAGTCCGAAGATTCAAAGTCTTCTCGAACAGGTGGAACAGGTCGCCTCCATTCCACGCCCGGTGCTCATTCGCGGCGAACGCGGGACGGGCAAGGAGCTCATTGCGGCTGCATTGCACTATGGGGGCGATCGCCGCGAGCGGCCCTTTGTAAAAATGAATTGTGCAGCCCTTTCTGACACATTGCTCGAATCTGAGCTATTTGGGCATGAAAAGGGGGCTTTTACTGGAGCGACTGACACGCGGCGAGGGCGGTTTGAAAACGCGGATGGCGGTACACTCTTTTTAGATGAGATTGGCAATACATCCCTAGATTTTCAAAAAAACGTGTTGCGCGTTATAGAATATCAGGAATTCGAACGCACGGGTGGCAATCGCACCTTACACGTAAATGTGCGCGTAGTCGCAGCAACCAATGCAGAGATAGAAGAGGAGATTGAAGCTGGCCGTTTTCGCGCTGACCTATATGATCGTCTGCGCTTTAGCGTTATCACTCTTCCATCTCTCAGAGAGCGCCTAGAAGATGTGCGGCCACTCTGTGCCTATTTTATGCGCCAGCTTTGTGACGAAGTACCTTCGATTGCTCGCCGCGAGTTTTCTGAAAGCGCGCTGCAGGCAATGGAATCGTACGCCTGGCCTGGCAATGTTCGCGAGCTCAAATTTGCTGTCGAACGGGCTCTATGTGTAGCCAAGGGCAATGGGGTCGAGTGCGAAGATCTTCCCCCCGAATTGCTCAGCGAGAATGGGGATAGCAGTGTCGAACTAGGCGACTTTGATGCCCAGATGGTACAAATAGAAAAGGGGCTCTTACACCGTGCACTCAGTCGTGCGGACGGTAGCCAGAAAGAGGCGGCATCTCTGTTGAATTTAAGCTATGACCGCTTTCGTCATTTGCTGCGAAAGCACGAATTAATAGGCAAATGAAATGGCATTAAAACTACTTTATCTCACCTTGCTATTTTCCTTCTTAATTCCGCTCAATGCTCGGGCTTTGCTGGGAAAGGCCCTTAAGCTAGACGGCGTGCAAGACTATGTCGAAATAGAGGATGCCACCGATCTCTATATGCGCGATGCGCTAACGGTCAGCGCATGGTTCCGCGCAGAGTCATTAAAATCGGGTACGGACGGCTGGCAGGCGCTGTTTTGGAAGGGGACCTCTCCCGACCATTCTCCCTATAATATGCGCGAATTCGGCCTCTGGTTAAACGAATCAGGGTTGTTGGAGTTCGATGCGACCCCGCAGGGGGCCAAAGACAGCGGTTGGACGCGTAAGATTAGCACAGAGGCTGGGGCCGTGCGCGCGGGACAATGGTATCATGTCGCTGTAGTTATGAGTGCGGCGGAAAGCTATATGCGCATTTATCTAAATGGGGCCCGGGTCGCAGAAGGTCCCTTTGCCTCATTGGGTATGCGGGATACCGTGGGGAGTTTGCGCATCGGCGGAATGGATGATCGCGATTATTTTAGCGGTGTGGTAGACGAGGTACAGATTTGGAATCGAGCCCTTAGCCTACGTGATATTCTGCTCAATATGAACCGTTCTTTAACTGGTCAAGAAGAAGGGCTCGTCTCTTATTATGCCTTCGATGAATTGGATGCCGAAGGGTTCTTGCCCGACGACGCTGAGAATGGGCATCGCGGCGTTCTGCGCGGAGATGCTCATCTGATCTCTATTCAGGTTCTCATGCCGCCTGTGGCTGGAGTTCGTGTCGATTCTACAGCGTTTGCAGATCTCGCTCTGCTAGGAGAAAAATCCAGCGTTAATATCGGTTCTATTGAGGGCGAAGGAGCCGATCTGCTGGTCATGGCACTCAAACACCACGATCCCGGCGTGCGAAGGCGTGCTACTAAGTCTTTGGCTAGAGTTGCTCCCAGTGATTTTACCCGCGTGATGCGTGTTGCGCTCCATAGTCCCGATCCGGTCGTTCGCCATCAGGCCGTCGAAATATTGGGCGAGCGAGATTTTAGTGCATTGCCAACTGAATTAAAGCGGGTATATGTGCCGGAACGCGATATTGTTATTGCTGGAGGAGAGGTAGTCGCCGATTCCGAAACGATGGCAGTTCGCTCTTTATCGCGAGATATTAATGGTTATAGTGGTTGGGAACAGCGATGGAAAGAGCCTCAGACGGTGTTCTGGAGCCATGAACCCGAGGGGCTGATGGGGCGATTTAACCGTGTCGAAGGCGGCTATATCGGCTGGCTTTTACCACGCGCGTATCACCCGGGATCTGGGTTGGCTAATTATGGGGAAATTGGATATAGTTCGGGGCGAAAAGAAATTAGTTATCGAGCGGGCGCCGAGTTTTTTTCTTTTTATCACTCACCCAATAGCAATGACAACCTAGTGACCATTGGGGCTGAGTTGCACGATGAGGTCGATACGCAGGACGGCTGGCTTATCGCGCACGAAGAAAATAGTGCTGATGCTCTTCTGTTTCGCCGCGACTTTCGCGATTATTATCGCCACACAGGGTGGAGTGTTTATTCGACGCATAATTTCGGCGGCGTGCTTCAGATGACCGGCCGCTATGGCTTTGAGGAGTTTGAATCGCTGCAAACGCAGACCGACGAGATTTTTGTTGGTAATCGTTTTGCCCGCCGGGCTTTCCGCGATAATCCCGCGATTGAAGAAGGGCAAATCCGCTCTCTCAGCGTCAGTGTGCAATTAGATACCCGAAATCGCCCGAACCGACCCAATCGTGGATTTTTTGCCAATGCTATCTTCGAACGAGCGGGGGGATTTCTCGGGGGAGATGCTGGATTCAAACGCTATCTCGGAGATATTCGTCGTTATCAGCCCGTTGGGCGTGGCACGCGCTTGGATCTGCGTTTGCGTTTGGGAACGGCCAAAGGGCCATTACCAAGCCAATATGCGTATGACATCGGCGGCTTGGGTTCGCTGCGCGGGTATGGATTTAAGGAGTTCAGTGGTGATCGCATGGTGCTTTTAAATGCTGAATACTGGGTAGATGCTGATGCTCATTGGCGAGGGGGAGCGCCTGTCGGTGATATGGGTTTAGGGGTTTTCTTTGATGTCGGTTCGGCGTGGTTTGCCCAAGACGAGCACGACCCATTTGATCGCCTCAATACTTTGGTCGATGGAGGAGGGTTTCAAGAGGGGATGGAATTAGCGAAGAGCTTGGGGTTTGCTGTGGCACTGGGTGATATACGCGTAAACGTGGCGAGACCACTTGATGCAAGTGGGGAGGAGTGGCAATTTACCCTGCGTTTTGGTCGTACCTTTTAACGAAGTAGAGATGGCTGGAAAAGTCGGGAATTCCCAAGGGAAGTCCCGACTTTCTCGTTTGTTGCCCCAGCGAGAAAGCACGGGTATATTAGCAGCAAATATTATTTTAGGGAAATATACCATATGCAAAAAGTATATAAGGTCGAGACGACATTGTCTCATGACTTAGCCGAGCTCTACTCTATTTTGGTCGACGAATTCGAAACCAATAGCAGTATTCCTCTTTCCGATCTCAATCGCACCTTATTGCAGACAGGCATGGTCCACCAATTGGTCATGATGGGGGGATTGGGGATCTTAAAAAACAACCAGGAAAAAATGGCTCAGGTTGAAGAACTCATCAATAAAGTTTCTCGCGACACTATTCTATGGGATGTCCTGCAGATGGTGCGGTCATATTGGCGGGACTGTGGGGCTGATGGGCAGGGAGGGAGCATAGATCTAAAAGCCTGAAAAGGTGACCTGTCGCCGGCCCATTCGTCAATTTAGCTATTGGAAAAAATGATATAAAGTATTGTAATAAAATGGAGTTCAGCAGTTATTGAGTGTGGGTTGACAAGCGTTAGGGGGCCGAGTATATTGTTTTTGATTATACTTTTTGGTCCTTCTCAGGTTGTTAAAACTGGTGGATGTATACAGCAAAAAAGTCCTCGATCACTTCGAGAATCCACGTAATATCGGTATTCTCAAAGGGGCTAGTGTCGTAGGGCGTGCCGATAATCCAGCTTGTGGCGACGCAATGCATCTCTATGCGCGCATTGTAGAGGATCGCATTGTTGAGGTATCTTGTCAGACTTTTGGTTGTGCGCCAGCGGTGGCCGCAGGGTCGATACTAACAGAGCTATTGGCCGGGCATTCGTTTGACGAATTAATCCATATTGATGCAACAACAATCGAATCGGCCTTAGGGGGATTACCGCCAATAAAAAAACACGCCGCTATCCTAGCGGCCGATGCCTTTAGGCAACTTCTCAACGAGTATTCCACTGACTTATCCTAATACAGAATAGAGAGGAACGAAAATGGCTCATTCACTACCCGATTTGCCGTATGCTTACGACGCGCTTGAACCGCAAATAGATGCTCGCACCATGGAAATTCATCACTCCAAGCATCACAACACCTACGTAACTAGCCTCAATGCGGCCCTTGAAGGACACGATGACTTAGCAGCCAAGAGCGTTGAAGACCTGATTTCTGATCTCGACGCGGTGCCGGAAGCTATTCGTGGAGCCGTGCGCAATCACGGTGGAGGCCACGCCAACCACAGTTTGTTCTGGAGTGTTATGGCTCCCGAAGGAGCGCGTGGCGAGCCCTCTGACGATTTGACTTCGGCTATCAATGCCGCCTTTGGCAGCCCGGAGGCTGGACACGAGCAACTCCTCAAAGCAGGTGCCACTCGCGTCGG
>JBLHGI010000202.1:0-10921 GCA_047616505.1 Planctomycetota bacterium | reverse complement strand
AACATTTGTTCGGCCCGCACCCTATTATCTCGACGTTCGTAGAGCACGCCAAAGTTGTAGTAGTCCACCCGCCGTAGAGTCAACCGCTGCGCCAGCGCATCGGCATAATTGACAGGTATGGCCAGCAAGGTAATTAACGCGATTCTCTGCGCCAGAATTTTGCTCCCATCTCGCCTGCTCCAATTGAGACAATCGACCACAAAACTGCCACTATACAGTGCTAGGACTGGCACTAGAGGCAATCGATATTCAGAAGAAACAAAAAAGACTAAGCAAGCCAGCAAATAACTAGCAAAATACAGGTCCAGCAATAGGCACCGCCGCGATTTGCGGGCAAAAACCCACGCACCAACCGCCACGGGTGCCAACAGCCACCATCCGATCAACATACCATGCAACAAGGGAATAAAGTCACGGGCAAAATAATAGCTTAAATTATTTTGCGCCTCGACGCGGTTGGCAAACATATACAGTTTGCGCGCCAATAGACTCACATAAGCCAGCGGCTCAGATAAAATAAAGGACAAACCCTGGTCCAACCAGAAGCGCGAAGTTTGCGCTGGGCTGAGTTCTCTCCCACTCCGTCGCTGCGCTTCTCGTATAAATTCTTCACGCTCATTGTCCGGTTCGGCGCTGCTAAGAAAATTGGCCTGTGCATAAATTCCCGTTGCATCCGGATGGTTTCCCACGTAGAAATTCATCCCAGCAGCCGAAGTGGTTAGCACCCATTCTCCACCGACGATATAATTGCGCGCCGCAACCGGAACCAACACGAGGGCAATTCCCAACCATATACGCACCCCATTGGGCCATATTTTTCCAAGCTCTCGGTTATGCGACCAAATTAGGACCAGCAATGCAAAGAGCAATATCATCGGCCTCGCCGTTGCCGATAAACCCAGTAGTACTCCACCGGCATAGAGCCAACGAGTATCTCCTGCCCTTTCCCAATTCAAAAGAGCCACGAGAGCTGCGAGATTAAAGAATAGGATCGGAGAAGCCGTCAAGAGACTGCCATCGTAAAAAATCAACACGCCATAAAATGCCATCAACGCAGCTGCGATCAAACCCTCCCACTCTCCCCAGATCCGCACTCCAATGGCGTATACCCAATAGCACGAAACCGTACCCATGACGGCCTGTACGATGCCCACAAGCCAGGTATACTCGCCACCGATCGCATATATCAACGCTAAGAAATAGGGGTAAAACGGGTTCATAAAGAACACGTGACTTCCCCACCAGTCTCCACTCGCTATGCGCAGTGCATCCCGGTGGTAAAAATCCGAGTCGATGAGCAACACTTCACTAAGGGGGGTGCCCTGCGCCATATACACATACAAAAGACGCAGCCCCACCGCACAGCAGAGCACGATCTTCAATAGATGTTTATTGGGGGGTAAATCGACGCGCATCTATTGCATAAGCCAGTAGTGAAAGGATACGATAGGACGCAGCGCCCCCCCATCGTGTAGCGGCTTCAACTCAATGTGAGCCCGGCCACGGTGCACCTCCGGCTCAATGGTGGCAATTTCGACTTCGCGCCAACTTCGCCCTGGGCCACCTGGCCACTGTATTTTGCCCATCGACTCGCCGTTGCAAAAGACCTCAAAGTGTTGGCCGATACCCGATACGGTGCGCATAATCAGATGGGCACGCCGATCCAAGTGCAGCGACATCACAAAAGACTCACCACCCGTTACAGTTCGTCCACCGTCGAGTAGCAGCACATCTCGCCCCGCCCTAAGGGGTAGGGCAAGCAATAGGTTTGCTTCTTCATCTCCGCGAATACGCACGGTAGACCGATAGGCATGCACTGCTTCGTTCTGCACATCGGCGACATCGAGTCGATCGACCACTGCCCAGTCCCTCCGATCAAGTTCTAACGATGGTTCCCATATTTTTGCAGCATCTACCGTGCCATCCCACTGGGCTCTATACAGGATTTTTTCCGCATCGACAATAGAAGGCTTGAGCAGACGAATACTATGCAGCGGTTGTAGAAATACATGAGGGGGAAAGTTGAACCAGTTGGGGAAAATAGCAAAATAGTCTGGCCGCATTCCATCAGCCATCGATTCTAGCCGCTCATAAGTAGATCCGCTGCCATGGCGCCATGACTCACTAAATCCCACGCTAGTCAGACCGATTAAGTCCACCGTCTGACGCTGACCAAAATAGCGAATAGCACCAGCGTCATTGATGGCCACGCGTGCATGAGCGGGTGTGTTCTCCCGGATGAAATGCCCCATCTCTATTTGCATATAGTGTATATCGGCGGCATTCGTGCCGTAGGTAACGGCAAAAAATAGCGCTGATATTCCACCCCATAGCACAAAAAAACCAGCTACGCCCTCTGCTACATGTTTTCCCCACTCACCAGCTAAAGTGCGCAAACGCGCGACAGCAAGAGCGGCAAAGAGTAGGAAGAGTGGAATAAAGGGCTGCTGATAGCGGTTGAAGTGGGCATCGTATTCGACCAAAGTACAGGTAGCGAGTATACCAAGGGCAAACCACAGCGACGCCAAGAGGGCGTGGCCCCCCTCCTTTAGTTTCCATTCAGCAGCAATGCGGCCACCCACCTCAGCTACAAAGAACAACAAAAAAAACGGCGCGAAAACCATACGGCGGTAGTTGCCATCATACGCAAGTAGTTGGGTACTCGTTTGATGCCCCATAGACCCTCCGAGTATGCCCTTTATATACTCGGCATAATCGAAGAGTATATACCGAATTAATTCGGCCCAAGAAAAATGCGGCGCGCTGAAACGCCATTTTGCAGCAAGTCCCGTTGACCCCCATGATCCCGTTAAAAATTTGTATAGCAGCGCCTGTGCCAATACGAGCCCCAATGGTAGGATCCAGAACCAATGATCTCGTACCCCACGGCGTCCCTTGCTGCTGAGCAGCCATAATATTAGTAGGCCATAGAGCAATACCCCTTCTGGCCGGGCTAGGGCCAGCAGTATGGCCGCTGCCACAAGTCGGCTTCCGCCTTTTTCAATGACTTGCCGCAAGGCGAAGAGTATGGCGAAGCTAAAGAGGCCTATTTCCATGCCACTGAGGAATCCCCACAGCAATGGGCCACATAGAAAGAAAAGAGCGCAGGCCAACTCACCGGCAAACGGACTGCCCAGGAGCCGACCGAGTATACGCAGTTCACGCCCACATAAACCCAAGAAAATGCCACCCCAGAATAGTGCATAGACAACTATGGCAATCCCATCTACTCCCAACCAGAAAGGGGGGACCAGTAAAAGCATGTACAGCAGACTAGTAGCCCCTGTCGTGGCTGGATCCCCTGTATTATACTGCAGGAAATGACCAGAAGCAGCTTGCCGGGCGTATTGGAAATAGATGAAAGGGTCATCTAGGGGAAGGCTCAAATGGCCTTGGGTATAGTAGAGGGTAGAACTGATATAGACCGCACTCGCGAGGGCAGCAGCCCACCAGTGCCAATACTCGGATTTTAAGTCTATATTCATAGGTGTTTATATTGTTAATGGACCGATCGAAGGGCGAGTGAAACTTTGTCCCGCATCGGCGCATCTCATAAATGCCCAGCAGCAGCACAGCCAAACTAACCAACGGAAATAGGTATGTCGCGTCTAATATTTGCTCTATTTATCTGGCCGCTCGCATCGAGCCTTAGTGCCAATGAAACTAAACCGTTCTCTCACGAGCTATTTAACCAAGTCCTTTCCACCTATGTAAATGACCAAGGCCTGGTCGATTACGCTGGACTCAAAGAAGACCGTCCAAAACTCGATGCCTATATAGACAGCCTGCGCGCAACCAGCCCGCAGAACAGCCCGCAGCGCTTCACAAACCCACAGCACGCCCTCGCCTATTGGATCAACGCCTATAATGCTTCAGTCCTGCGCGGCGTAATTGATGCCTATCCGATAGACAGCGTCAAAGATATAAAGTTGTTTAATGGCTTCTTTAACCGCACGGAGTGGACGATCGGCGGCGAAACCATGACCCTCAATCATATTGAAAACGAAATCATCCGTCCGCAGTTCAAAGACCCGCGCATCCACTTCGTAGTCAACTGCGGTGCCACAAGCTGCCCTGAACTGGAAAATAGAGCCTTCGACGGCGAGACGCTGAATGCGCGCCTAGAAGCCGCCGCCCGCCGTTTTGCCAACAACAAAAAACACCTTTATCTCAAGGGCGACACACTCTACTTGTCAAAGATCCTCGAGTGGTATGGCGCCGACTTTGACACTTGGTTCCCCTCCGAACGCAAAAACCCAGACACGCGACCCCCTCTCATCAACTATTTTCTTCCGCACTTACCCTCAGACCTAGTGCAGTTGCTAAATACAAGCTCCGTGCAAATTAAATTTTCTGCATACAACTGGGATCTCAACGAATTAGAAAAACCCTAAAAACCCCTTACAGCGCGGCATAAAGGCCCTTCATATATCCTAGGGTAAAGGCTATATCGCGATCGATCTGACCGGGACCCCTTCCCCCGACACATTCGACATAACTAGGCCCGTTAAAACCACCCTTTATCAACTCGCGCAGAACGACCGCAAAGTCCACCAGCCCATCACCCGGTGTGACCATCACGTCTGGTTTACCCGCCTCTACGATACAATCTTTAACAATCAGCGACGAGACTTTGGCCGCCACCTCGGCTACATCGCTTTCTGGCCTGCGGTCGCCGTTGGTATAATAGATTATATTGCCCGGGTCATACGATATGGCAAAGGCGGCATGTCCAACTTTTTTACAAGCAGATAATAAGTGCTCAGTCGTCAGACTTATGCCTCCATGCGGTTTCATCGTAATACTCAAACCCGCACTTTCGGCATAGGGCGCCGCCTGCTGCATGAGGGCAATATAGGCGTCATAATGCTCCTCATTGCCGGTCCCCAAATCTAATAGCCAGCTGGCGCCAACCGCTGCGGCATGGTCGATGAGTCTTCGATAGTCATCAAGTGCTGCCTGTGCCCCTGCCTCCAATTGAGTTTTGCCCAAGATCATGGAGGGCCGTATACCCGCCGCTGCAGCGGCCTCTTTAACAGCCGCAATTTCAGCACGGGTGCTTTCGCTGCGCACAGGTATCTGCCCTTCGTTGGCAAAAACGGCAACATCCTCATATCCTGCAGCACCAATACGGGCAAATGCTTCTTCGTAGCTTAGCGTATTAAACGGCCGCGTCGTACAGCCTAGGACCCACTCCATGATATGACCTTTCTTCTCTCTTTTCTTGACAGGTTATGTGCATTTCGTATTCTAGGCTCAAGACACCTCGCCCGCAAATAGGAAATCACCTTTAAAACCAATGTCTGACCAACAAAAAATCATTCTCTTTGCCGAGGACGAACTGCTTGTCCGCGAGGCGGCACGCATGGCTTTGGAAGACGAGAACTATACCGTATTATTGGCAGATAATGGCGATGAAGCAATCGGTATTTTCGTCGACCGATACGAAGATATTGACCTCGTACTCCTCGACGTGCAGATGCCCGGCATGAACGGCGATGAAGCCCTAAAACAGATGCAGTTTATAGATCCTGCCGTCAATGTCATTTTTGTGACGGGAGTGATCATCGATTGGGAAGAACTCGGCGTTGCTGGCATTATACAAAAACCCTACGGCACGGGCGAGCTCTTGCGCCGCGTAAAAGGAATTCTCACCCCCCCCCAACCTCTGATTCACCCTAACTACCTGCTGCAGAATAGACTATACATTTCAAATTCAGGCACCTGCAAATAGTCTCTTTTCTTTTTGGCCAAAGCTCCTATTTTTGTTGGCCTCTCCCCCCACTTATCGAGCCATCTACGACAAGCCGCACCACCTACCCATAGGATATCTGATGCACGAGCAACACGTTGCCCTGATCGCTTCCGAACTCAGTCTACAAACACAGCAAGTGCAAGCAACCATCACACTTTTTGACGAGGGCGGCACCGTGCCCTTTATTGCTCGCTACCGCAAGGAAGCTACCGGCCTACTCGATGAAGTTGCCATCATGGATATCCGCGACCGCCTCGAACAGCTCCGCGAATTGGACAAGAGACGAGAAACGATCCTCAAATCACTCGAAGACCAGGAAGTGCTCTCAGATGAGTTACGGGCAAAAGTCATAGCGGCCAAAACCCTGAGCACTCTCGAAGATATATATCTGCCCTATCGCCCAAAGCGCCGCACCCGCGCCACAATCGCCCGCGAAAAAGGCCTAGAGCCACTAGCTGAGTTATTGCTGGCGCAAGTTGACGAGACCAATCCACTCATTGAGGCGGAAGCCTTTGTCGACGGCGAGCGCGAAGTAGCATCGGCAGAAGAGGCCCTCGCCGGAGCCCGCGACATCCTAGCCGAACGCATCAATGAAGACGCCCATGCTCGCGCACAAATTCGCGACCTCTATAACCACCACAGCACCGTGCGCACCCGCGTCGCCAACGGCAAAGAGCAAGAGGGCAACAAGTACCGCGACTATTTTGAATGGGAAGAACCTCTCAACAAAGCTCCATCCCACCGCATTTTGGCCATGCGTCGTGGCGAAAAAGAACAATTTTTAAGCATGCGCATCCTCGGCCCTGAAGAACAGTGTTTTGCCCTCCTCGATAGTATATTTGTTCTTGGTGAAAACGCCTGTTCTCAGCAGGTCCGCCAAGCCACACACGATGCTTTCAAGCGCCTGCTTTCGCTTTCGATGGAAACGGAAATGCGCGTCGAGAGCAAGATAAAGGCAGATGAAGAAGCCATTCGCGTCTTTGCCGAGAACCTGCGCCAACTCCTACTCGCATCCCCACTCGGCCAAAAGAGCGTGCTAGCGCTGGACCCGGGCTTCCGCACCGGCTGTAAACTCGTTTGCCTCGACCGCCAGGGCAATCTATTGGACACGGACGTGGTATATCCGGACCGCCACGCAGCCACGGCTGAAGCCAAACTCAAAGAGCTCTGTGAAAAACACCAGATTGAGGCCATCGCTATCGGCAACGGCACCGGCGGCCGCGAAACCGAAAGTTTTGTGCGCAGCATTGGCCTGTCCCCCTCCGTGCAAATCGTCATGGTCAACGAAAGCGGCGCCTCCGTCTACTCTGCTTCAGCCGTTGCGCGAGCGGAATTCGCCGACTACGATCTGACGGTGCGCGGCTCCGTTTCCATTGGCCGCCGCCTCATGGATCCACTGGCCGAACTGGTAAAAATAGACCCAAAGTCCATCGGCGTCGGCCAGTATCAGCACGATGTCGACGAGCCCGCGCTAAAACGCAGTCTCGACGATGTCGTCGTATCCTGTGTAAATAGCGTGGGCGTCGAAGTCAATACGGCCAGCGAGCAGTTGCTCTCTTATGTATCTGGACTTGGACCACAGCTAGCGCGCAATATCGTTGAGCACCGGCGTCAGCACGGCCCGTTTTCCTCGCGCACGAGTCTCAAGGACGTCGCTCGCTTGGGACCTAAAGCCTTTGAGTTAGCCGCTGGTTTTTTGCGCGTGCACGCTGGAGATAATCCACTTGATTCGAGCGCTGTACACCCAGAGCGCTACGCAGTCGTCGCGAGCATGGCGACGGATCTCAGTGTTGAGGTTGAAGAGTTAATCAAGCGCGAAGACCTGCGCCGCCGCATTGACTTAACGCGTTATACCAGCGACGCAGTCGGACTGCCGACCTTAGAAGATATCCTCGCAGAACTCGACAAACCCGGCCGCGACCCACGCGAAGAGTTCAGCGCCTTTTCCTTTGCCGAAGGAATTGAGAAAATGGAGCACCTACAGCCGGGCATGAAGTTGCCGGGCATCGTCACCAATATCACGGCCTTTGGTGCTTTTGTCGACGTCGGCGTACACCAAGACGGCTTAGTTCATATCAGCCAATTAGCCGATCGTTATGTCAAGGATCCCAACGAAGTTGTCAAAGTACAACAGCAGGTCGAAGTCCGCGTCGTCGAAGTAGATATGGAGCGAAAACGCATCGCCTTGTCGATGCGCCGCGAGGAAAGCGAAGAGGAGCAAACGGCGCGTGCAGAGCGTGCTAAAAACCCGACCTCATCCGAGCGCCCACCGCAGGGCAATGACAGAAAAGAGCGGCAAAAACCGCGTCGCCAGCAAGACCGACGCCCTCAACAGCAAAAAGAAGCTCCAGCGTCCAATTCGGCATTTGCCGAAGCGCTGCGACAAGCCGGCGTCAAACGTCGCTGATTACACCTATAAACATAGGGGAATTTTCGATGCTGCAATTTGCCCATATAGATGTGACCCAAGCCAAGGAAAAACTCTCTGCGGGCCAGGCGATCTGCGTCGATATCCGCGATGCCCAGACTCGCGAACAGGGCCATATCCCGGCATCTATTCATCTGACAGATGAGAATGTCGAAACCTTTTTAAAGTCGGCCGATCGCCAACACGCCGTCATCGTCTATTGCTACCACGGCAATAGTAGCCAGATGGCAGCCCAGTATCTAATTGAGCAAGATTTTACAGAAGTGTACAGCATGGACGGGGGCTACGAAGCTTGGGCCCAACAAGATAGCTGAAAACAAAAGACAATGTCACCGGAAGCGCGGTATCACTTCATCGGCAAACAGCGACAAACCCCCGTCGTCCGGCGCATCCATAAACCACAGCATAAAATGGTCAATACCTAGATCGACATAGGCGCGAATTTGTATTTCGACCTCGTCAGGCGTTCCCATTAAAAAAGTGGAACTCAGCGATTCGGGAAGGACATCAGTCGCACCACGGAGATAGGCCTTTAGCTCTTCATCAGGCATGGCACCAGCGTCTAAATCCACCATCCCGCACAAGAGCTCGCGCAACTCAGAGCGACTAGAAGCCACCAAAATCTGCGTCTCATAGCTTTTTTCTATTTCAGCCATATCACGATCGCGTCGTCTACAAGCTGCTTCTAACGCCCGTAGGCGACGCTCCAACTCAGCCAGCCCCACAGGCACAGAGTTCCAGCCCTGGGCGTGCTGAGCACACAGGTCGAGTAATCCCTCCTTCGCTTCGCCAATCCAGATCGGAGGATGCGGTTTTTGCAGCGGTTGCGGCCGACATATAGCCCCTTCCAACGTATAAAATTTCCCTTGATGGCTCAGTGGCTCAGTCTCTGTCCACAGCGCAATGATAAGCGCTAGCGCTTCTTCCATCATCGCCACTCGGGTTTCGGCCTCATCACTCCAGGGCAAACCATAGGCTTGATGCTCGCGCGCGTTGTTGCCCATATCAAAAAAGTGCACTAAACGACCTCCAGATATTTGATCCAGGGTCGCCGCCATCTTCGCCGCCAAGGCTGGGTTGCGCATCAAATTCGATTGATGGATCAGCCCCAATTGAGCGCGCTTTGTGGAACCGGCCAGTGCAGCCAGCGTCGTCCACCCCTCGAGAATGGCTTCGTCCTTGCCCAGCATTAAATGGTCAGCTACCCACAGAGAGTCGTACCCTAGAACATCCGCTTTTTGCGCAATAACCATCGTCTGCTGCGCATCGAGCTGCGCATAATTGGGCGCGCGAAAGCGACAATTACCCGGCGCGGCAAAAATCGGTGGGCAAAAACCAAAGCGAACCGGCTTATTCATCTCTAACCTTCTTACTCACAAAACGGAACAACAAGACACGACACTCATTATTCAATTCGCTTACGCACAGCTTTTTCAATTTTCTCATTACTCTTTTTTACACCTTTATCCAGGCTCCGATAAGCTCTGCCGTTAAAATATTTTAGCAATTCTCTATAGTGATTCAGTGCTTCTTTTTTATCTTTCCACGCTTCGACATAGCGCCCTTCAAAGATCTGCGCCAGCTGGTATTGGGCCTGAACAGATTGGTTTTCTCGCCATGCGTGCCCCAACAGTTCAAGCGCAGCATCATAGTGTGGCCGACTCCCCTGCGTACTGGTATGCGTAGCCGTTGCCCGCCCCAATAAGTTCATTGCTACGTCGTATTGCCGCTGGGCGTCTCCAACTAGCGCCTTTTCTTTTTCGCTCTGTAAAGCCTGTAGTTCGGGCGACAGTTCCACCACGACTTCCTCATCGAGTTCCCGGCTATAAAACTTAAACTGCAAGAACAGGTGCATAACCGTGAGACCTAGGTTCAGCCCCGTCGCCGTCTTGCCAATAAACATCCCTACCCCCATGCTGTATTCGGCAAAGAACGCCAAAACCACAGACACCGAGCACACGCTGCCCAGCACCACAGGCCCCCCCCAACGGCTGCGATAATACAAAAAGGCGTAGGCGGCAATCAATAGGTTCATAACAGCCCAAGAAATATCTGCCGCCAGATCGACTCCTTTGCCCATTTTGTCGGAAGCATTAAAAAAATCGATGACGGCTGCCACGATAATGCCGATCCATGCCATTGCATGGATATAATCATAGGCCACCCGCGTATCGCGCGGACTCATTGCATTTCCATATAGGCATCATCTTTCGTTTACTGCATTTATATATCTGTGCTCAATTTATAGCGCTCTAAGGGCATTTTGAGGCCGCTTCGCCATCGCAATTTCTTTGTATCCCACTGCTTGTCTAATATGCCCAAAATAGCCTGCACACACTCAGCTAAAGACGCAAAACTATCCGTGTGCGTAATAGGACCGCAGTGACCAAGCCCCTCGGGGACTTCGAGCATATGTTCATTGAGTATCTCTTCAGCAGCTAGGCCCCGTCCCCCAGAAAGCAGCCTCTGACGTATACTCTCTGCAGCCGATATCCGCTCTGTATATCCATTGAGAAATGCGAAACGGATATCAGCCTCTTCCCCCACAGCCCACACCCCCACCGGCCGGCAGTGAGGTCCTCCTTTAAAAGGTGCCCATTCAATACTGTAATATATTTGCACAGTATAACCCATTTCTCGCTTAAGTTGCTATTGCGCTTCTATTTACCTAGTACAAGAGATATACCTAATATTCATAGAACATGAGCGGGAAGTTTACTCTGGACCTAGCGTTCTTT
>JBLHGI010000201.1:0-10955 GCA_047616505.1 Planctomycetota bacterium | reverse complement strand
CCGTCGCGAGCGGCATAAAAGGCACCTTTCGGACCGCGCTTGACCACCACCCTCTCGACGCCTCTATCCAACACGCGCTCGGTCAAGTCTTCGATACTATCGGCCTCTTGCCAGTGCAACAATTCTTCCTCCGTACCCAATAGACAGTCGACCTCGCGCCATAGCGCATGCATATCGGCTACCGATACGCGCCCCGCAAACCACGGACTCGGGTCGAAAACTACCCGCGTCCCCAACCTGCGCAAACGGCTAAAAAGAGCAGCCAACTCGCGCAGGTCCTCCGCGTCGACTCCCCCATAACCAGAGGCGAGCAAATAGTGCGGAACGGCCCCTTCCAAAGAAGCGCGCCAATCCACCTTCTCACCCGTATAATAATGCGAACGCCGCCGGCCTCTATCGTCTAGGGCTATGGCGTGCACCGCCGTGTTCGCTGCAGTCAGCCCCCCCACTTCGACCTCTACTTTTTCCAACCACGCGCGTAGAATGCCACCCCATATATCGCGACCAATATTGGCATTGAGCGACACTTGCTGCCCCAAAGCCCCGAGCACATAAGCGGCCGCTGCCCCACAGCCACCCAACGCCGCATCGACGGGACTCTGCAAACGCTGCACATTGTCGGCCCACGTATCGCCTCCGCTTTCCACCTCTCCTGCCCCGCGCAGCAAAATATCCAACACGGCATTACCGGCCACGTGCACCAAGCCCTCCGTCACTTCTCTCACGTCGACAAATGCCTAAAGCTCGAGTGCGGCCTTGCCGCAAATATCGATAATGGCGTCATAGACAGGGCCAAAAGGAGGGGCATACGCCAGGTCGAGATGGTGGATCTCATCGACGCTCATGCGCGCAAAAAGCGCCGTAGCCAGCACGTCTATACGCCCACCAACTCCTTCTTCACCCACCATCTGTGCCCCCAATAAACGCCGCGTGCGCCGTTCGACGACGATGCGCGTCCACAGCGGTTTGGAGCCGGGATAATAGCTGGCGCGCGAACGACTGCGGCGTTCAAATACGGCGGTATCAAAGCCCGCGCGCAGCGCCGCAGCCGGTGATAAACCCGTCTGCGCCAGTGCGTAGTCAAAGACCTTGGTGATCGTGGTGCCCGCCGTACCGCGAAAGCGCTGTTCGGAATTTCGCCCCACGGCGGCGGCAGCGATATTATCGCCGGCAACCCGCCCCGTACGGTTGGCCGTCAGCGCGAGCGGCGCGTGTACTTTCTCACCGCTTACGACATGCTTTACCTCAATACAATCGCCCGCCGCCCACAAACCAGCCCGGTCCGTGCGCATGCGTTCATCGACGCTAATGGCTCCAGACGCTCCCAGCGCCAAACCCGCTGCACGAGCTAAGTCGGCACCCGGCTCTAACCCAGTAGCGACCAATACTAAATCGGCCGCATGTAGTCCGTGATCACTCTGTACTGCTGTTGCTCTTGCAGCCGTTCCTTCGATACCCAGTACTTCGGCACCCAGTACGACCTCGACGCCACAGTGGCGCAGCGCTTCTAATACGGGGGCGGCAAATGCACTGTCGAAGTCACCGAGGATACGCTCCGAGCGATTGAGCAAAGTCACTTCGATACCGCGCCGAGCAAAGGCCTCCGTCATTTCTAAACCGATGAAACCCGCGCCGATTACGACGGCCCGTCGCGGCTTCTCGCGCTCGATAAATGCGCGCAGCGCCATGCCATCCTCTAGATTGCGCAGCGTGAATACGCGCGCTAAATCCATGCCCGGCCAAGCCGGACGCCGCGCCGCGCCTCCGGTCGCCAGAACCAGATAATCATAGCTCTCGCTAAAGAGTTGACCGTCGCGCGTCTGCCCGGATACGGTGCGCGCACCGGGGCGGATTTCCCGCACTTCATGTAGACAGCGCGCATCGATGCCGCGTTCGGCAATTTGCTGCGGCTTGAGCGCCAACAAATCTTCGTGTGACGCGATATCACCGGCGATATAATAGGGCATACCGCAAGCGCCGTACGAGGCAAAGGCGCTCTTTTCCAGCACGACAATTTCCAGCTGTGGTGCGGCGCGACGAGCCTGAGCCGCTGCGCTCATACCCGCCGCGTCCCCACCAATAATTACGAGTCTTTTAGCCAAAGTGCGTCCCTACTCCGGGCAGACCAAGCCGCGATCGAGCAGCTTGTGATTGCCCGAATAATCAACCGGCACCTCAACCAAATGCACACCGTCGCTATTGAGACACTTCTCAAGCATCGGCAGTAGATCTTCCGCCGACTCTACGCGATGCCCATAAGCGCCGTAGCTCTCGGCGTATTTGACGAAATCGGGGTTGCCATAGTCTAAGCCCCAGTTTTCCAAATCCATATCGGCCTGTTTCCATTTGATCATGCCAAAAGCATTGTCGTTGAGCACGAGCACAACCAGATTGAGACCCAAACGCACAGCCGTTTCCAACTCCTGAGAGTTCATCATGAATCCGCCATCGCCACATACGGCCATCACTTTGCTATCGGGGTTGACCAGACGGGCCGCGATGGCCGATGGCAGACCCGCCCCCATCGTCGCCAACGCGTTGTCGAGCAACACCGTATTGTTGGCGTGCGCGCGGTAGTTGAGCGCAAACCATATTTTGTAGACGCCGTTATCCAGACAAATGATGCCGTCGTCGGGCATGGCGCGGCGCACGTCGGCGACTATACGCTGCGGCAAAAGAGGATATGACTCGTCGTTCGTGCCCTCTTCCCGATGCTCATCGATCCACTTCTTAACATTTTCAAAATAGGTAAAATCCCAGTGTTTCTGGCGGTCGATGCGCAGCATGAGCTGCCAGATGCTATTGCCAATATCGCCGATAATTTCCAATTGGGGGAAATACACTGGGTCGACGGAAGCAGAAGAGAAATTGATATGAATGACTTTAAAACCGTTGGCGTCCATAAAGAATGGCGGCTTCTCAACGACGTCGTGTCCGACATTGATAATCAGATCGGCGCGCGCTATAGCGCAGTGCAACTGATCGTTGTCCGACAAGGCTGCATTGCCCAGAAAGAGCGGGTGGCGTTCATCGATCACCCCTTTTCCCATCTGCGTTGTAAAGAAGGGGATACCCGTATCCTGTACGAAGTGTTGCAACATCTTTGAGGTGCGCTTGCGATTGGCCGCCGCTCCGATCAACAGCAGTGGATGCTTGGCTTTCTCGATCATCTCGGCCGCTTGCCCGATGGCCTTCCCTTCTGGCACGGGTCGACGCACGCGGTCGCGCGGAAAAAGCGGCGTATCCGCGTCTTCGCGCGCTATATCCTCAGGTAGTTCTATATGCACAGCACCCGGACGCTCTTCTTCGGCCAAGCGAAAGGCTTCGCGCACCCGCGATGGAATACTGACTCCGCTGACGATCTGGTGCGTATATTTGGTCAGCGGTTTCATCATTTCGACTACGTCGACAATCTGAAACTGTCCCTGTTTGCTCGATTTAATTGGCTTCTGCCCCGTTATCATCAGCATCGGCATGCCGCCCAACTGTGCGTAGGCAGCGGCCGTGACAAAATTCGTAGCCCCTGGTCCCAGAGTCGACATACAGACCCCAGTCTTACCCGTCAGGCGCCCATAGGTAGCTGCGATAAAACCAGCCGCCTGTTCGTGACGAGTCAATACCAGCCGTATCTGTTTCGAATGACGCAGTGACTCTAATAGGTCTAGATTTTCCTCTCCTGGTATACCGAAGACAAACTCTACTCCCTCGTGCTCAAGAGCTTTAACGAACAGATCCGAGGCTTTCATGTAGTTCCTTTCTGGCTATTTTTCCGCGTTTTGACTGCGCTCAGAGTATAATAAGAAGTGCATTCTGCCACAAAAAATGGAGGCGCAATCAGCGCCCCCACTCCCGGCTTTTATAGCTAGGCAATAGACTGCCCTAACCATCTACGATTAGCTCTAAATCGTCGTATAAAGCATTCATTATATTCAAAAAGCGACGATGGTGTTGGTCCGGCCCCGGCATGCCATTTACGACCAGGGCCACAGCGAGCTCCCATTCGGGGTCGGCAAAAGCAACCGAGGTCTGTTGCCCGCTATGGCCGTAGCTTCGAGGCGAGGCGTGGTGCCCATACCCGTAGGGAACCGTTTCGGCTCCGTATATCGACGAATTGACGACAAAACCCAACCCCCAATCCATCACGTGTTTAAAGGTGTGATCAAAAAGCCCGTTGCGCTGGCGCGCCACTAGAGCCTCGACGGCTTGGGGAGAGACGATGCGCTGCCCCTGCCGCTGCCCCCCAGCTAATAGCGCCTCGTAGAAGTAGGCCAATTGACGCGCCGGCCCCCGACCGCTAGCCCCCGGCACGCAGTGCGCAGCGGCAACTCGCCCCTCGCGGAATGCCTGCTCCTGAGCCGTGCCGCTCTCCGTATTATAGACCGATGCCATGCGTTCGCCGTACCCGACATAGCGCTCGGCCGGCATGCCAATCCAACAGTCATCCATGGCCAGCTTTTCGAATATCTCCGCACGGACATAGTCTGTAAAGGAGCGTCCATCGAGCCGGCGCACAATCTCCCCAAGCACATACCACCCCGATGCTATATGATAGCCGGCCTTGCGCCCCGCTACCCACTGCCGTTCTCTGCGCGCAGCACACACGCGGTCAATGGCCTCGTCCCAAGCAATCCGCCCCCATTCCAAATCTACGCGCGAGCGAAAGCCCCCGGTGTGCGTGAGTACATGACGCAGCGTGATATCCTCTTTGCCGTGCGCCGCAAACTCGGGCAGGTATTCGACCACGCGATCGTCAAGACTCAACAACCCACGTTCCCATAGCTGCGCAATAGCCATCGCGGCAAAAGGTTTGCTCGCAGAAAACCAGTGCATCAATGAATCGGGGGCAATATTGCCAAACGCCCAATCGACTACGGGCTGTCCAGCGCGAGAAACGTAGAGTTGCCCCCCCAGATGTAACCCCATCTCTAGGCCCTCTTGCAACAGGCCTTCAACTGTCGGCACGGCGCTCATAGAGTCGTTATATCGATCCCTGTTCCTTTGCCACATTCGACGATTTGCGCCCACGTCTTTTCATCGACTTCAATGCCCGCGCGCCGCGCCTGACGCTGACGAGACTCGATCTCTCCCGGCACCAAAATCTCGTTAAAACCCGGAGCGAGCGGCGAAGACTTTAAGAATTCTACCAACTGCTCTACTTCGCGCGCATAATCATCCATCGGCACAAAACGCTTGACGTCAACGACCAGTAAAAGCACGCCATTGCCATTGCGAGTACCCGTGCCCGCACAACCGGCCGCGCTGAGTGCCCCGCCTAGAATCTCTACGACAACACTCAGTCCGTAGCCCTTGTGCCCGACGCTGCCACCAAAAGGTAAGATCCCGCCGCGCGGCGGCCCGTAGAGCGCCATCGGGTCGGTTGATGGGTTCCCTTCAGCATCTACTATCCATCCCTCCGGCACCGTTTCGCCACGATTGTGCTGCACGCGCACCTTGCCCTCGGCGACGACACTCGTCGTCATATCCAAAACAATCGGGTCGCTACCTGGCCGCGGTAATCCCGCGGCAATCGGGTTCGTTCCCAAGCGGCCTTCTCGCCCACCCCACGGCACGACACATACGCCACCACCGTGCATATTGGCAAAGAGCAAGGCCACCATCCCCTCGCGCGCCACTTCTTCAACATAGCTGCCTAGACGACCGATATGATTCGCATTGCGCACCGTTAGAGCAGCCACGCCACAGCCCTTTGCCTTCTCCACCCCCATAGAGGCTGCTTGACTCATAACCACCTGCCCAAACCCCCAATGCCCGTCGAGCACAGCCGATGCATCCGTCTCGAATTCGACCGTCACTTCGGCAAAGGGATCGATCTCTCCTCGCTCAATAGTGCTGATATACTGCGGCACGCGAATGATTCCGTGTGAATCGTGGCCCACTTCATTGGCTTCGACCAGAAGAGCAGCCACTCGCTCGGCGCGCTCTGGTGGCGCGCCCGCTGCAACAAAAATAGCTGAGGCACACTGGTGTAAATACGTACTACTAAACGTTGGCATGCAAACCTCCCATAAACGAAAAACCGCCGTCGCCGGCGGTTTTTTCGTCCTACATTTTCTCTTTTAGTGAGTTAAGACCTTATGCACTTGACGTATTAATTCGTCTGGGGGTATCGGTTTGTGCACTACGCCGTCAACTCCCATAATATCTTCGGCACCAAACCAATCCTCAGTGGATGCAATCACTTTTGCATCCACCCCTCGCGCCTGCATCTCATCTAGGACTTCGCGTCCAAGTGTGACATTCATCGACAAATCGAGCAGCACTAAATCTGGCTTCTCTCGCAGAGCCACTTCGACGGCATCGAATGAACTGCAAGAGTACACTCGATAACCTCGCTGTTCAAGAATCTGCTGAGCCGTCCGCCGCACGGTCTCCTCATCATCTACGATCAGCACCCGCGCGGACGATGTCTCGTCGTATATATCGCTGTCAACAGACACGGCCAGCGGCAAATGTATGGTCATAGAAGTCCCATGGCCTTTTTCACTGCAGCAATTCATCCACCCGCCATGTTGCTGTACAATGCCATATACGGTCGACAGCCCTAAGCCCGTACCTTTATCCACGGGTTTTGTAGTAAAGAAGGGGTCGTAAATGCGCGCGCGTGTCTGCTCGGTCATACCGGCGCCGTTATCCTCAACCTCAATGCGCACCATGGGGCCGTGGTCCGGGTGGTTTACCTGCTCACAGCGTATGCGAATCTGCGGGTCGACACACCCATCCAAAGCATCGCGCGCATTTATAAGCAAGTTTATAAAGACCTGTTGTAAATGGCTGACATCACCGCGCACTGGCAGCGTGGAAGCTAAATATTCCTCTGTTATCTGTATGTGACGATCAAAGGTGCCGCGTGCAATTTCAACCGCTTTGCTCGCAGCGTCTAACAAGTCTGTATCGCGGTTCTCTTGCAAGAAATCTTTGTGGGCAAAGAGCATTAACTGACGCACCATATCGGCGGCGCGCATCGACGTTTCTTCCGCCGCATCCAACATCCTCTTTGCTTCGCCGCTGGTCTCCATTCGCGCCAAGTGAATATTGCCAACGATTCCCTGCAATAAATTGTTGAAGTTATGCGCCACACCGGCGGCGAGTTCACCAACGGCCTCCATCTTCTGTGCCTGCCGCAACTGCTCTTGACTCGCCTTAACCGCCTCAAAATCGCGCAGGCGTTGCAAACCCTCGGAAATCAAACCGGCAAAAAGAGCCACGACGCGTAGCTCTTGTTCTGAAAATGAATCCCGCGATTCACTATTGACCGCCATCGAACCGCTGAGTCCTTTAAAAGGCATCTCGACAATGGAGCGCATATGCCAACTGGCCAAACCAACGGCTTCAATACGCGCGCGATCCACCTCGACACAACGACCACTACGCCATGCCTCGCCAACCCACGGGGCCTGCTCGAGGGGCATATCGTGCGAATAAGAATATTCCGCGAATCCATAGAGACGAAACATCCCAGGCTGCGTGCCCGGAAACTGTAGCGATATGCCGGATACTTCAACACCTACTTCAGAGAGCGCACCAAGCCAAAAGTCTTCAGAAGGCATGTCCTCTACTCTGCGCATGGCAATAACGCGATCGCGCACTCTCCCCAGCACCCCTTCGCGCTTGAAGGCCCCAGCTAACTCCACGGTCGCCTTTTCAGCGCTGCGCGTGCGCCCCTCTAACCCGCGCAAATCCTCCAGGCGCCGGAAACCGTCCGACAATACCACGGCAATGCTCTGCAGACTCTGCACATCCTCAGCGGAGAAGGCATTGGGCGCTGCGTTGTTGATGGCAAGCAGGCCGTGCGAAAAAGGAATATCGAGTACGGAGCGCACGCGGTAGCCGAATTGACCAACGATAAATTCGCGCTCGTTCTGCTCGTCTTCAGCCTCGAGGTCGGAGCGAAAAACGGGCTGCCCAGCGCGCCACATAGAAAGGATGCGATCGGCCAAACTTTCATTGTCAGAGTTGGCCCACTTGCCGTCCTCCGTATTGTTGCGCCAAGATCTCACCTTTGGTGACGCTGCCTCATCGACTAGGTGGATCGAACACCCCTGCACCGCAACCCCCATCATCTCCAACTCTTCCCGCACCACCCGGATAACCTTATCGATATCCTCTACTGCGCGCATTTTCCACACTTCGTCGTGCACGTGCTGCGCCGCACTGCGCCGCACTTCACCGCGCTGGCGCTGTGTAATATCGCGCAGATAGCTACAGACGACTTCGCGACCATTGAAGTTTAGGTAATTCGCCGCCACCTCAACCGGAAAAGTACGCCCATCGTGCGCCCGCGCCGTAGTCTCGGACGTCTTTGTCGCAGGCCCTTGACGAATCTCAGCCCACAACTCCTCCCACTTTCCTGAATCGGGTAATTCTCCACCCACCTCATAGACGTGCATCGAGAGCAACTGATCCCGCGTATAACCCAATAGCGTGCAAATCTCTTGGTTGGCATATATAATGCGCCCGTCAGCACCAAACCAGAAAATTCCCTCACCGGCGCGGTCGACGGCAAATTGAGTCAGGAGCAACGCTTCTTCCGCTTTGCGGCGCTGCTGAACTTCGGCGCAAAGCACAGCCATTGCACTATCGTCTGCCCGACCGCTGACATCGCGCGCAACGCCCTGCGTGCATAGAAACTCGCAGTCTTCTTCCCCCTTGGCATATATGCCTTCGGCATTCACCAAAAAGATCGGCCAAGTATCTGTATTCAGTTCGAAGGGGACAACCGTATTATCCTTGCACAATAGACGCACGTGCAACATTCTCGTACTGCGCGTACCCGTACGTCTATCATTGACCTTATACACAGCCTTTTCTTTGTCCTCGGGATGCACCAGATCCAGGATCGAATGCCCCAACAATTCTTCCGGCTGATAACCATAGCGCCGCACGGCATCATTTACATAGAGAAAGCGCCCCTGCCCATCTAAGCGATAGATGACATCGGGCACGGCGCGGACGATCGATTCGAGCATAGAAGCAGAGCGCTCCTTGACGCGATCGGCCTCCAAGTCCACGAGTTTACGGCGCAACTCGCCGATCTGCCTCACTAATTCTTCTCGGCTTTCCTCTACCATCACCTTCTACCTAGAGTTGCCATTCATTTACTAGTGCTTGTAGCAACCGCTGCATCTCTTCCCGTGACAAACGGGCCTTGCGGCGCGCCTTCTCGACCAAGTCGCCCGTCGCTACTACTTTGTTACCCCCATACACTTTCAACGACTCCGCACAGAGGCCACGCACAAAAGTAACGACTTTTTTTTCTTCTATTTTCGTCGCAAGCGCAGCGCGGGCAGCGGCAGGACGCACCCGCCCCGCCTCCACATCTAAATCCGCCAACGTAGCCTGTAATAAATCCACAACAAACACTTTCGCTTGGGCCCTCCAAGTCCCCGCATACTCGGCCATATCCATAATCAAGCCATCGCTGCGGCTACTGATATTCTCTTGCGAAAGGCGTTGTAGAGTCTCTCCCAAACGATAGTAGAGTGAATCGATCTGCCGAGTTGACAGGTCGCCATCGGTATCTAGCTGGCGCACCCAAGCAGGAGCCCCCAAGGCCTGAGTGCGCGCCAAGCGTTGGCGGCTGAGGCGGGCGCGTAGATCGGCTGGTGCCCGCGGCGCACTTTCTACTACTTCGCCCCCCGCGGCAGCCTCCCCCTCCGCAGGTGTCTCTACGACATTGGCATTTTGTACCGCGTTAGAAGCGGAAACAACATCGCCCTGCTCCCCCTCCTGCTCGGTGAGCGGCGCGGCGACGGCGGGTTTATTCACTTTCACCTTGGGCACGATAATCTGCCGCTGATGCTCTGCAATTTTTTTAGCTATTTCCGGTTCTGGCGGTTTTTTTAGCCCCGGAGGTTTGCCGCGCAAAACGACCTTGCCCTTCCACCATATCCACTTGTTGCTCTGCACTACCTTCTTGCTCAATTTAAGCCCCGGCAAATCGGAGTCGGGCAAGAGAAACAGCGCGTCCAACTCCATGTCGGGCTCGGGGTATAGCCTCAACCAAGTCCACGGCAGGGCCAATTCGTAACTATAGGTATTGCCCTTAACCATAGAGGCGACGCGCAAGGGCAAAGTATCGCTGACGGCACCGCGCTGTTGCCCCCCCCAAGCATAGGCTTTTGCCCCTTCTAACTCTGGAGCCACCCAGAGATTGAAACCCAACGGCTGCTCGGGACCGCGCAAAAAGACTTTGAGGTGATCAAAATAAAACATCTTGTCTTTGCGCTCGCCCGCGAACCCCTTCCACTCGTTATCACCGGCATCTATATGCTCAACATCTAACACATTATCTATAACAGATACAGCGATATACAGAGAGTCGGCATCCCACATGAGATAGACATCTGCCCAGTGATCGCTATCCCCTTCAAAGGCTCCGCGCAGGCCCACACCATCTCCTGCCGGAGAAATATCAATACCTGGAGCCCAACCCCATTCACCGAGCGCGCCGTCTATTATAGGCCCATCTGACGTTACGGGAACATCATAGGCGAAAGCGAGCGTACGGCACAACAAAACACAGAGCACTGCAACGCTCCCCAACCATACCCACCTATACCCCCAACATGCCAAAGGACTCTCCCATAGTGCAATAGTATACTATTATTACTGCATTATAATAACAAAAGCACTTGCAACAACCAAGCTCTCCACCGACCTAACGTATGAAAATCAACAGGAGGGCCCCACGCGGTACCAGTAACGGTAACATTCGACAAAACCCAGTTTGCGATACAAACTCTGCGCGGGCGCGTTTTCTGTCATCACCTGTAGATAGGCCCGCTCCGCTCCGCAACTATGAGCCCAGTGCGCAATATGACCAATGAGTTGCCGTCCCAACCCCCGATTGCGCAGATCTGGATCCGTCACAAGCGAAAAAATACCGACATCTCTCCCTTCGACTATACCAATTCCACACGAGGCGATACGCCCCT
>JBLHGI010000200.1:0-10968 GCA_047616505.1 Planctomycetota bacterium | reverse complement strand
ATCAGGGCGTGGCAGCATCAGTATAACGAGGAACACCCTCACAGTGCGCTAGGTTATTTAACGCCGAACGCCTTTGCGAAAACACAGGCTAATACGCCTCAAAAATAGAGCCCAACTCTCACGCTGAATGGTACCGAAATGGGGAGCAGCCTAATACAGAAATCGATAAGAAATAGTCTCACACCATATGGAGCAAATTCAGAAGGTCACGCCACGTTGAAGCCGAGCATCTTTTAACGCCTCGGGCGCATTTTTCTCTACCTCATCCCATACCTCATCTACCACATGGATAGAACGAGATGGGAGAGCCCAAGAAGAAACTCCTACCCAATACAGGTGTAAGAGAGGGCCGGCATCAGCTATGACGATCACTGGAAAACCATTCGCCTGTAGCCCACTCCAATTCTTCCCGGTCATAGGGTGGGGATTCGTCGTCCCAAACTATCTTGACGGCCAAACCCTCGGGCAACTGCACTGAGGAGGGCAATTTTACGGTTCCGTTTTCGACGATGCCAGTAATTTCTCGCATAATCCTTATCCTCCATTTCTGTTACTCAACTTTTATCACCACCCTAAAACAGAAAATCCGGCAGAAGCAATAGCCTCTACCGGGTTTATCGATCAACATGGTGCCGCAGGTGGGGGAACATACAAAATGGATAGCGCGTTGGATTCTGCCGTCCGGTGCGGATCAGTTCTAGCCTAATGCTTCAGAGTGACGCAGCGTCAGTACCGCTATATCCTCATGGCGTATGGATCGACCTGTAGTATCACTCGACGATTAAGAGTTAGACGGTTTTCATCAGTGGTTCGAGCGTTTCTATTTCTTTCGCTTTTGCATTGCGCATAGCGTGCCATAAATCCCAGTCCAACTGCAAACCGAGCCAGAAATCGGCCGGCATGCCGAGAACGCGCGCCAGTCGCAACGCCGTATCTGGCGTCACTGATCGCTTGCCGCGTGTGATCTCATTTAAACGGGGAAAAGAGACCCTGAGGCGCACGGCGAACTGGGACTGACTAATATTTAGTGGTTTGAGAAATTCTTCCAGAAGCATCTCTCCTGGATGGGTTGGCGGGCGATTGAGGGGCAAGCGTCGCTCGCCGAGATTGGCACGTCCTCTAGTGATAGTCTGTGATTTCGACTTCGTAGGCATTCTCTGACTCCCAACGGAAACAAATGCGGTACTGTTCATTGATGCGGATACTATGCTGTCCCGATCGGTTGCCGTGCAATCTTTCGAGCCTGTTGCCAGGTGGTATGGTGAGATCATTTAACCCGTGCACTCTATTGATCTGATCGAGTTTTCGCTGAGCTATGGGTCGGATCGATTGTGGACACGCCTTGCGTGCTACTCGCGTATCTCTGCCATCAAAAACATCTTCTGTGCCAGCATTTCGAAACGAGGCTATCATGCATCTCATTATAATGGATAGTATAATAAGATGCAAAGAACAAAAAAACCCGGCAGAAGCAAAAGCCTCTACCGGGTTTATCTATCAATATGGTACCGAAGGTGGGACTCGAACCCACACACCCTTACGGATACTTGATTTTGAATCAAGCGCGTCTACCATTCCGCCACTTCGGCTATTTTCAAGTCACATAAAATAAGCCGTCATTGCTCGCCTGTAAAGAGTTCAACGCATCTCGTTGCGATCGGCCTTGGGCGGCCCGAGGATCTCGGCGTATACAATCGCTGCTCGCGCCGTCTTGCGGTCCAAGCGCCAGTACTTGCCCCGCCGCGTGCTTCGCGGTTTGGCCGGTGCTTTTTCGCGCCGCATCTTCTCGTGCACCAGGTCATCGACGCGCTGCCGGGGCACGACGCGTTCTCGGCCCAGGCGCTCGGCAGCCAACGCATAACGCTCTTCTTCAAGCGCCTTTTTTTCCGCCTCGACCGCTTCGAGATCGGCCTCCAACTGGTGCTGCTCAGCCACGGATCGGGGTGCTGGTCGGGCAGGTTCTTGCGGCATCACCTCTTCTATGCGGCGGCGTACGACCTCTTCTTCGAAGGGATCGCTGCCACCGCCAAAAGGCCAGCCGAGGGTCTGTGCTTCTTCGATCTCTTCTTTTTCAGCTTCTTTCGTCCCCGTGCCCTGCCCCCGTTCAGCTTCGCGCGCTTCTTCTAATTGCCTGCGGCGTTTGCGGCGCTCTAACAGTGACGAGCCGATGCTAAAGAGCATGAAGAGAGCGAATAACAGGATCTCCATTAGTCTTCGTCTTCCGGGTTACCTTCACCGTCCTCTGCAATAGAGGTGCGCATTTCCGTGTCAGACTGAATATTGCGCATCCTGTAATAGTCCATAATTCCGAGATTGCCGCTGCGGAAGGCTTCGGCCATGGCGCGGGGCACTTCGGCCTCGGCCTCTTTGACGCGCGATTCCATCTGGACGACCTGTGCCGTCATTTCCTGCTCGGCTGCGCGGGCCATGGCGCGGCGCTCTTCGGCTTTGGCGCGGGCAATTTTGAGGTCGGCCTCGGCCTGATCGGTCTGCAGTTTGGCGCCGATATTTTCGCCGACGTCGACATCGGCAATGTCGATAGAGAGAATCTCAAAAGCCGTGCCCGAATCGAGCCCTTTTTCCAATACGCGTCGAGAAATCAAATCGGGGTTTTCGAGCACTGCCTTATGCGTATCTGACGAGCCGATTGTAGTGACGATGCCTTCGCCGACGCGCGCGATAATTGTCTCCTCGCCGGCACCGCCGACCAAGCGGTCAATATTGGCGCGCACCGTTACGCGGCACGTCGCTTTGACCTGAATGCCGTCTTTGGCGATGGCGGCGATCAACGGTGTATTAATGACTTTCGGGTTGACGCTCATCTTGACGGCTTCGAGCACGTCGCGGCCGGCTAGGTCAATACTGGCGGCTCGTTCGAAGGTCAGTTCGATATTGGCCTTGTCGGCCGAAATCAATGCCAGTATGACCGCATTGACATTGCCACCAGCCAGATAGTGCGCTTCCATGCGGTCCAAATCGACGTCGATGCCGGCCTTGGCAATACTGATTTTGGGCACGATGATATCTCTGGGCGGCACCTTGCGCAGGCGCATACCGACTAGATCCTTAAAGATACTGACTTTTACCCCGGCGAAATAAGCTGAGATCCACAGGCCTTTGGGTATAAAATAGGTGAACAACGCAAAAAAAACGACGATGGCGAAGATCACCATTACTAAAAAAACTAACTCAGACATATTGCATTCCCCTGTTGAGGAGTAAACTAAATTTCTGTTTGTGCTTCGTTGGTATCAGCGTCTTCTTCTGTCGCTTCGACGCTGGTTTCTATAGGCTGCTGTGTCGCTGCCTGCACCACGACCCGATTCCCCGCCACGTGCACCACTTCGACCGTTGTGCCGCGCTCGACATAACCGCCCTGACTAACAACGTCTACCGCATCCTCACCCAAGCGCGCGCGTCCCGCTGGGCGCAGGGGCGTAAGTGCTTCGCCTTGCTGGCCCAAGAGCGCATCGCGTCCCGATTTAGCTGAATTATAGCCCCCGTCGCGCGTCATCTTGCTGTCGAGTACTAAGCGCTGCCAGCCGCGCATCTTGAGCATGAGACGGATCAGGGCCGCCGTGCCGATTAGAGCGATAATACCGACTATGGCCGCCGCCGCAGAGCCCATTTTGAGATAGGCAAATGCCACGCCGGCCGCCGCTGCAAAAAAACCGATAATGCCGAAGATGTTGAGACCCGGAATTACGAAGATCTCTATCAGAACCAATACAAACCCCAGCACTAAGAGCGCGAGAGAATAGATCCAGTCTGAACTGCTACCGTCGGCCAACAAAGCTAACATTCCAGCCCCTTACTTATCGCCATGTTTTTTTCCGTATAGCTCAAAGCGGCTGCACGACAATGCGGTTGCCGCGGGCTTCGACAATCTTAATAGGCTGTTGCGCTTCGACAAATTCGCCGTCTGTTACGACGTCTAAGCGCTCACCATCGACTAGGGCAATGCCCGCTGGCCTCAGGTAGGTGATGGAAATACCCTCTTTGCCAAGCCATTGATCGTCGTGATCGCGAGAGGAGGAGACATAACCTTCGGAAGCGCGCGTTTCGCTGTTGAGCACTAAACGGTTGAAGGCCGCTAGTTTGGGCAACGAGCGCAAAGCGATGAGTGAAAGCACAAAAGCGCCAATCATAGAGGCCGATAGACGCGCGAAAACGGCGGCGATTTCTTCGATGCTCCACAGCTGAAAGTCGCCCAATTGCGTGATGACTATACTCGCCAACATGGCGCCAATGCCGACCAGGCCGACGATGCCAAAACCGGGAATGGCAATGGCCTCGACAATTAATAGACCTAACCCGACTGCAAAGAGCGCTAATTCTTGCCACTCGGCCAATTTAACGACTAAATGACTGCCAAAGAAGATGGCCAAGGCCACCAGCGCCAGCGTGCCGCCCAAACCCCAGCCCGGCGTGCGCACCTCGGCGATCAGGCCAAACATCGCTACAGCTAATAGGATCGAGGTCACGACGGGATTGGTCAGCATACGCACGACGTGCTCGGCCCAATTGAGCTCAATTTTGACAATATCGGCATCGCCGAGATCGTAGATGCGTAGGACGTCTTCTAGGGTCTCGGCCGTTTCGTCTGCCATCTGGTAGTTGAGCGCCTGCTCCGTCGTCAGGGTCGCTGGGCGTCCTGCCTCGGCGCTGAAACCGGCAATGTCGACGCGCTCATCGACCATGGCTTCGGCAATTTTGACATCCCGCCCCGTGCGCTCAGCGGTCGCGCGCATCTCGGCGCGCATATAGGAGGTTACTTTGTCGCTGGCTTTTGTGCCCGAGCCATCTACCGGCGTCGTCGCCCCCATGGTGCCGGCAGAGGCCATAACGATCTTGTCACAGGCCAATGATATAAGCGCACCGGCCGAAATGGCGCGTTTATTGATAAAGGCAATCGTCAGCGCCTCGCTGTCGAGAATGGCATCGCGGATTACGGTAGCTGCATCGACGCGACCGCCAAAGGTGTCTATTTCAAAAACGACGGCATCGACGCCAGCGGCTTCGGCATCCTCCAACACGCGCTCGACAAAGGCCGAAACGCCGGGGTCGATCATGCCCTCTAGTTTCATGTCGACGTGATAGACCGTTTTTGCATCTACGATAGAGAAAGACGAGAGCGCGGAGAATACAATCAGTACATACAAAGAAGATCTCATCATGTCCTATTCCATATAGTAATTGGGCCTAGATTGTACTCTAATTGCCCTGCCGTTGTCAACTGCACCGTTGACGCTCGTATTGGGCCGTCCTATCTTCTGCCAATCGCGCTATTTACTCCATTTTGAAGGAAATTAGACCATGCCCCAAAAGCTCGACCTGCTGCTCAAAGGCGGCCACGTCATAGATCCGGTCAACGAGATCGACGGCGTGCGCGATATCGGTATCAAACACGGCCGCATCGCCCGCGTCGAAGAGCGAATCGATATAGACGAGGCCGAGAAATTTATTGATGCCACCAACCTAGTCATCGCGCCCGGCCTGATTGACATGCACGTACACGCCTACCACACGCGGGAGTACAAAGAGGGCAATACAGTCGGTAGCCTAAATGCCGATGCGCATTTCCTCAAGGAGGGCGTAACGACCTGTGTAGATACGGGCACCGCGGGCGCCGAAGAGATGGATCACTTCCGTGAGACGGTGATCGACAAAGCCAAAACGCGCATCCTCGCCTATGTAAATATTGCCGCTCCGGGCATGGGGGCTCACGAACAAATAGTGGCCAATCTCGATGTGAAAAGAGCGGCCGAGGCGGCTTCGGCCCACGATGATGTGGTCGTCGGCATCAAGACGGCGCACTACTGGACAGATGATCCGTTTGATGCCGAGCATCCGCCTTGGGTCTCGGTTGACAACTCGGTAGAGGCCGGCGAGCTGTGCATGATGCCGGTCATGGTCGACTTCTGGCCGCGCCCGCCCGAGCGCTCTTATGCCGATTTAATTTTAAAACACCTGCGCCCCGGGGATATCCACACGCACGTCTTTGCCCGACAGTTCCCCATCGTCGATGACAAGGGCAAGGTCTACGATTATATGCGCGAGGCGCGCACGCGCGGCATCCACTTCGATCTCGGACACGGGGCGGCTAGCTTCTGGTACCGCAACGCCGTGCCGGCTTTGGCCGACCGCTTCCCGCCCGATTCGATCAGCACCGACCTGCATATGGGCAATATAAACGGCCACGTCCACAGCATGCTCGACACCATGTCCAAGTGTCTGGCGATGGGCATGCCTTTACAAGAGGTCATCTATCGCTCGACTGTCACGCCTGCCCGGGCCCTGCGCCGCCCTCACTTGGGCAATCTGAGCATTGGTGCCGAAGCTGATTTAGTTGTGCTGGGCGTATTACAGGGCAATTTCCACTACCGCGACTGTGGGTGGGGGCTGTTGGCAGGCGATTTTCGCCTCGAATGCGCCTTAACGTTGCGTGCCGGGCAAGTCGTGTGGGATCGCCATGGTCTGAGTTGTCCACATTTTACGCAGGCACCTGAAAAATCTGGTTATTGGGATCTGCCCGCCGTGCCTGTGCCCGTACCGCGCTTGTGGCGTGCCAACGAAGATGAGTAGCGCGCTCTTCCTGCCCGTCAGCCTGCTGCTCTTTGTCGCCCTCTCGCTCTACTCGCCGAGTAGCCTGATACTCAGTGGCGAAGAAGCACAGCTCTTGCTGCGGATACTAGAACCACTAACGCTACAATTATATAACGGCTACAGTCCACTCTATCTAGTGTTGATGGACGCCTGGCTCTGGGGCGGCGAACATGCCCTCTGGCTGCGTTTGCCCGGCATCTTATGTGGCCTGGTCTCACTCGTAATTGCCGTGCGCGTATTGCGCGGTTTAGCCGGTGCCCACGCCGGACCGGGCGCTCTATTATTGTTGGGCACAGCGCCGTTTCTCATCGCCCAAGCGCGCGCTATTTCGCCGGGCATGCTGGCGCTGATGATGGTGCTGCTCAGCTACGCCTTGTTTCTGGAGTATTTGCGCAGCGGCTCTTTGCCTGCGCTCGGGGCTTGGATCTTCGTGGCTCTGCTCTCGCTCGGCGTACAGGCGGGGCTCGTCTTTCTGGTCCTCGTTCAGTGTTGTATTATGCTGGTTTATCGCGAGCGCTACGCCCAGCGCCAAGGGGCTTGGTGGGCGGCGCAATTCCTCGTGCTCGGTTTGTTTGCCCTCGGTTTCTGGAAACCGCTCTCCCACTTTTTCGGCGTGCGGTTGCTACAGGTCACGCCCGATCAGGCTGGCCAAGCGCTACCCATCTTCGCCTTGCTCTGCACCAATTTGCCGCCGCTGCAGGCCATTGCTGGCACGCTACTCTTTCTTGTATTGGTCATATCAGGGCTCTATGTCTGTGCCGACTGGCGCAAAGACGCGCGACACGGTCTGCTTATCCTCGGGCTACTCGCGCCTTGCCCCTTTTATCTCTTCACGCCGCAGAGTGAAGCGCTCTTACTCAGCGCTTTGCCCTGTCTCTGTGCCTTGGTAGCAATGGGTATGCGCCTCTATCCGCGCTGGGCGCGCCAGGGGCTGTGGGTTGCTATTGCAGCCAGCTATATGTGGAGCTACTGGCACCTCTACTAGCATCTCTACTAGCATCTCCCTTATAACAGATTCTAATAGCATATATCCTATATCTTATTATTTTAATTAAATTATGACTATGGTCATGACTATAGATTTAAATTCAAGAAAGAGCTTTTTTTATGGACACCGTATCCAAAAGTTTTCTGAAAACGCACATGTTGCGCCTATTTCGCGAAATTGAGCGCAGCGGCGAAGAACTCATCGTTACGGACAACAATAGACCCGTGCTCAAAATCGCCGCGATCAAAGCAGAGCAGATGGTCGAGGAGGTCTTTTCCGGCATGCGGGGGCAGGTCCGTTATGGTAGCGATATAGATGCGCCAACTCGGGCCGGCTGAGCCCTAGTGGCGAGATGCAGACTGTGCCCAAGACGTCTCTCTATTGAACTACGCACGCTTTTAACCCATGTTATGCTACTCTTGACTACCAATGTCCAACGTGGAGGCGCTTCTTGACCTGGATAGACTGGACCATTCTCGTGCTGCTGATCGGCTTTATAACGGCCGTGGCCATCAGCACAAAGAAATACATGCAGAGCGTAGCCGACTTTCTTTCGGCTAGCCGCTGTGCCGGCAAATACTTGCTCGGTGTGGCCGACGGTATCTCGGGCTTGGGCGCGATCAGTATCATCGCCCTTTTCGAGATGAACTACAAAGCGGGCTTTACCGCCTCTTGGTGGAAACTCATGCTGCTGCCCATCGGCGTCTTCATCGCCTCTACCGGCTGGGTGCAGTATCGCTTCCGCCAAACGCGCGCGATGACGATGGCGCAGTTTTTCGAGATCCGCTACAGCCGCTCCTTCCGCGTCTTCGCCGGCATTATGGGTTATATCTCCGGCATCATCAATTTTGGCATCTTCCCGGCCGTCGGCGGGCGCTTTTTTCAATACTATTGCGGCTTCCCCGCTTGGCCGGTCACGGTCGGTGGCCTTGAGGTCGATTTGATGTACGGCATGATCATGTTCGCACTGCTGGGCATTTCGCTGTGGTTTACCTTTATGGGCGGGCAAATTGCCGTCATGGTCACGGACTTTATTCAGGGCATGTTCGTCAACGCCGTCTTCGTGATCTTGGGCATCTATATGCTGTTTTTTCTCTTCGACTGGCAGGTCATCGTCGAAGCCGCCATCGCCTACTCGCCCCCGGATGCTTCGCTGCTCAACCCGATGAAGACCAGCGGCACCGACAACTTCAATCTCAACTATTTTCTCATTGCGGCTTTTGTATCTTTTTACGCCTATATGGCTTGGCAGGGCTCTCAGGGATACTTTAGCTCGGCGCGCTCGCCGCACGACGCGCGCATGGGGCGCGTCATCGGCCAACTGCGCAATATCACACAGACCCTGCCGCTGGCCCTGTTGCCCGTCTGTGCCTTTGCCTTTTTGCACCACCCGGATTACGCTGCCAGTGCCCAAGGAGCGCACGCCATTCTCGACGGCATTGAAAGCGAGCAAATCCGCTCGCAGGTCACGGTGACTGTGGCCAGTGCCCAGTTTTTACCGCCGGGCATCATGGGGCTCTTTGCCGCTGTTATGCTGGCTGCCTTTATCTCGACGCACGACACCTACTTGCATTCTTGGGGTTCGATCTTCGTGCAGGATATCGTCATGCCCATCCGCCAGAATATCGTCGGCGACAAGGTCATGGAGCCGGGCGCGCATATCCGCTGGCTCAAATACTCTATTTTTGGCGTCTGTGCTTTCATCTTCATGTTTAGCTTGCTCTTTAATCAACAGCAGGACATTCTGATGTTTTTCGCGCTTACGGGCACTATTTTCCTCGGTTGGGCCGGCAGTGTTATCATCGGCGGGCTGTACTGGAAGCGCGGTACGACTAAGGGTGCTTGGTCCTGCACTATCATTGGTGTAGTTCTCGCCTTTATCGGCTGGTATCTGACCTATCAATGGGAGTCGAGCCAGCAGATCCTGTCCGGCAATCTCCCCGGGTTGTGGGCTTCGGCGGCTCAGCATTGGCCAGAATTACTTGGTGACAGTTGTCCCTACTCGGCGCAGGTGCTCTTTTTCTGGACGATCATCGTCACCGTGCTGACCTATATAGGCGTATCGCTGCTCGACAACGAAGAATTCAATATGGACCAACTCCTACACCGCGGTGAATACGCCGTCGATGAAGATGGCAATGCCGCGGCCGAGCCGGTGCAGGCGCAGGCGCCTAAACGCTGGCTGGATATCTTTAAGATGGGGCCGGAGTTTACCAAGGGCGATAAGGTGCTTTTTATCGGTTCCTACGTCTATATATTCCTGTTCTTCGCGGTCTTCATGATCGGCACGATCTATATGCTGAGCACCGATATTGCCGACCCGGCCTGGGGTGAGTTCTGGTGGTATTTCTGCGTAGCCATCCTGCTGCTGACGGCGGTTATTACTATTTGGGTTAGTATCGGCGGTATCAAGAACTTAAAAGAACTCTACGAAATGCTCGGTAGTATAAAGCGCGACGAACACGACGATGGCACCGTCGTCGGTCACCGCAGTTTGGCCGATTTGCACGAAACCGCCGCGAGTTCGGCAAGCACCGACCGCACTGATCGCCCCGAATAAGTCCCCGTGGTCGTTTTAGACACTGGGGCACTTGTTTATTGGAGCCTTGATCCCGAACGACTCTCTGTGCCGGCGGCGGCCGCTATTGCCGCCGCCGAACAGAAAGTGGTTTCTTCGATTTCGATTTGGGAAATCGGCCAGAAGATCAAACGCGGTGAGCTATCGTTGCCGCTGCGCTTGTCCGACTACGTCGATCGACTCGGCCAGGTAGAAGGCCTGGAGATTGCACCGGTAGATGAAAAATGCTGGATGCGCAGTCTGATGCTCGACTGGGACAACGGCGATACGGCCGATCGCGCCATCGTCGCCACGGCGATGCTGCGCGCCTGCGATTTGATTAGCTCGGATGCCCAGATGCAAGCGTTCTATTCGAGAGTTGTCTGGTAACGCGCGTTTCTGTTGCCACTGTCAAAGCCCCCCCTTAGGTTCTATTGGATACCCAGCATCTAAACGCTCCGCAGATCGCATCGAAAATCGTGTCTGAAACGCCAACTAAACCATCGCCCATCGCCGAGTTGCGCAGCCTGCTGCCCCAGTGTATGCAGCAGGATCAAATGCGCATAGAGCACAAGTTGCGTCAGAAACGACGGCTACCCGACCAACAGCTAGATCGCCTATTAGAACAGGCGCGTGCATCGGCAAAACTCTTGGCCAAACGCCGGGCTAGCCTGCCGACGCCGAGCTACCCCGAAGAATTGCCCATTTCCGAGCGCCGCGCCGAGATCCTCGCGGCGATTAAAAACAATCCCGTCGTCGTAATTGCCGGTGAGACGGGGTCTGGAAAAACTACCCAACTACCTAAGATCTGCTTAGA
>JBLHGI010000199.1:0-11014 GCA_047616505.1 Planctomycetota bacterium | reverse complement strand
CCGCCATGGGGGGCATCGTCTCGCGTGCCAAAGGGTTCGATCTACAGGTCACTTTACACCGCGCCTTTGATGCAACCCCCGATCCATACGAGACACTAGAGACGGCCATAGCCCTAGGCATAGACCGCATCCTCAGCAGCGGCACCGCTTGGGGGACTAGCGCTGGAGCACTAGCGGGGTTGCCCGTCTTAGAAGCGCTGTGCCAACGCGCTCAGAGCCGCATAGAGATCGTCGCCGCCGGTGGCATCGACCCCGGAAATGCCGCAACCATCGCACATAGCCTGACCCGATCCGGCGAGCCAGTGAGCCTACATTCTTATTCCGGTATTAAGAAAAATGGCGCAGTTTCAGAGCAATTAGTCCGATCCCTCAAACAATACCCTCCACTGTAAATAACTATTAATAAAAATTTTACGATGAATAGAAATATCCTAAGCTACTTCTTCGTTATTTTTCATTGACGCCTGAACATACGTTCACTACACTAAGAAGCAGAGATTTTCTTACATTAGCAGGCGCCAAACCTCCGGCCGTGCGCTTCTTCATTTTCTCCCCTTGAAGCACCGCCGTTTCTCCCATTTGCTCCAGCTATAAGATTTCTCTCATCGGCCCCGCAGCCAGCGCCTCTCCAGATGCGTATGAGCGTTGGCTTTTTCCGCGAAACTATAATTATTATGGAAGCAATGGCTCTTACAACAACCAATGACAAAGCCGCAAAAAACGGCAAGGCCAGCTACGACGAATCAAAGATAAAAACGCTTTCGTCCCTCGAACACATCCGCCTGCGCACCGGTATGTATATCGGTCGTTTAGGTTCGGGAGCCGACCCCGACGATGGCATCTATATCTTGCTCAAAGAGGTCGTCGACAACGCCATCGACGAATTTATCATGGGGCACGGCAAACAGGCCGATATCAAAGTGGAAGAAGATACCGTGCGCGTGCGCGACTACGGGCGCGGCATTCCCTTGGGCAAGATAGTCGAATGCGTCTCCGTCATTAACACGGGCGCTAAATACAACGACGACGTCTTCCAGTTTAGCGTTGGCCTCAACGGCGTCGGCACCAAGGCCGTCAATGCCCTGTCTTCGCATTTTCGCGTCGTTGCCTACCGCGACGGCACCTATGCCGAAGCCATATTTTCGCGCGGCAAGCTGCTCTCGCACATCAAAAAAGGCAAGACCGACGAAGAAGACGGCACCTTTGTCGAGTTCATACCAGACGTCGAGATATTCGGCGAGTACGCGTATAACTACGAGTTTATCGAACGCCGCATGTGGAATTACGCCTGTCTCAACACCGGCCTGCGCCTCAAATTTAACGGCCAGAAATTCGAATCCAAAAATGGCTTACTCGACCTGCTCAACGGCGAGGCCGGCGACGGCACGGTCTACGATCCCGCCCACTATAAATCGCAGTATCTCGAGTTCGCCTTTACGCACGTGCAGAGCTACGGCGAGTCCTACCGCTCTTTTGTCAACGGTCAGTACACCAGCGACGGCGGCACGCACCAAAGTGCCTTTCGCGAGGGCATCTTCAAAGGCGTCAACGAGTTTTACAAAAAGAGTTTTAGCAGCGTCGACGTGCGCGACGGCACCTTTGCCGCCGTAGCCGTCAAAATCAAAGACCCCGTCTTTGAATCGCAGACCAAGAACAAGCTTGGCAATACCGATGTGCGCGGCTGGATCGTCAGCGAGACAAAAGAAGGCGTCAGCGACTTCCTGCACAAAAATCAGGAGGCCGCCAAACTCTTAGAAGCGCGCATCGTACACAACGAAAAGCTGCGCAAAGAGCTCAATGCCGTAAAAAAAGAGGCCAAAGAAGCGGCGCGGCGCATCCAGATAAAGATCCCCAAGCTCAAGGACTGCAAATACCACCTCGGCGACAAAAAACGCGGCGATGAAACGACCGTTTTTATTACTGAAGGTGTCTCTGCCGCCGGTTCTATCGTCTCGTCGCGCGATCCCGAAACGCAGGCTATCTTCACGCTCAAGGGCAAGCCGCAAAACCTCTTCGGCAGAGGCCGCGCCGACATCTATAAGAACGAAGAACTCTACAATATGATGATGGCGCTGGGCATTGAAGAAGACTTGGAGAACCTGCGCTACAACAAGGTGGTCATTGCCACGGATGCCGACGTCGATGGCTTTCATATCCGCAACCTGCTGATGACTTTCTTCCTCACCTACTTCGAGGAATTGGTCACGCGCGGCCACGTCTATATCCTTGAAACGCCGCTCTTCCGCGTGCGCGACAAGAAACAGACTATTTACTGCTATAGCGAAAAAGAACGCGACGGCGCCCTCAAAAAGATCAAGGGCGGCGAGATTACCCGTTTTAAAGGTTTGGGAGAGATCTCACCCAAGGAATTCGGTCAGTTTATCGATGCCGATATACGCCTGGTAAAGGTGAGCGTGCGCACGATGTCGGCCATCCCGGAAACACTTTCCTTCTTCATGGGCAAAAACACACCCGAGCGCCGCGACTTTATTATGGAGAACCTCCTCTAATGGCCTACGTCGATACACTCTACAACGACTACTTTATCGAATACGCCTCGTACTATATAAAAGAGCGCGCCATCCCCTATTTGGAAGATGGCCTCAAGCCGGTACAGCGGCGCATTCTGCATTCGCTGCACGAGTTGGACGACGGGAAATTTCACAAAGTCGCCAATATCGTCGGCCATACGATGAAGTATCACCCACACGGGGATCAATCGATCTACGGCGCACTGGTAGTGCTGGCCAACAAAGATCTCTTCATCGACAAACAGGGCAATTTTGGCAATATCCACACCGGCGACCAGGCCGCCGCCGCCCGTTATATAGAATGCCGCCTAACACCGCTGGGTCGCGAAGTAATCTTCAACAAAGAACTCACCGAATACATCGACTCCTACGACGGCCGCAACAAAGAACCCGTCGTCTTTCCCGCCAAAATCCCGGTGCTACTCGCACAGGGAGCAGAGGGCATCGCCGTCGGCATGTCGACGCGCATTATGCCGCATAACTTGATAGAGCTTTTAACAGCGCAGATCAGCTACCTCAAGGACGGCACCTTCCAGATCCTACCCGACTTCCCCACCGGGGGCATCGCCGACGTTTCGGGCTATGATGACGGCAATGGGAAAATACTCGTCCGCGCCCGCTTAGATACCGACGATCCCAAACGCATCATCGTCCGCGAGGTACCTTTCGGCACGACGACCGAAACCCTCATTGCTTCTATCGAAGACGCCGTGCGCAAAAACAAGGTTAACGTTTCGGCCATCCAAGACTATACGGCCGAAAATGTCGAGATCGAGCTCAAATTAGCACGCGGCGCCTACACCGAAGAAGTAGTCGATGCGCTCTATGCCTTTACCGACTGCGAGGTCTCCATCTCGGCCAACCTCATGCTCATCGACGTCGATCGCCCGCGCGTCATGAGCGTGACCGCAGTACTACAGCACAACGTCGACCAACTCGTCAATATTCTGACGGCCGAATTGCGCTTAGAAGAGGGCAAACTCAACGATCGATTGCACGCCAAAACGTTAGAACAAATTTTCATCGAGAACCGCGTCTACAAAGCGATAGAAGAACAAAAGAGCGCCGCCGACGTGCAGAAGGCCGTGCGCGAAGGGCTCTTGCCTTTCGCCGACCAGATCAAACTCGACGTGGCGGACGAAGATATCGAGACCCTGCTCAAAATCCCCATTCGCCGCATCTCGCTCTACGATATCAACCGCGCCAAAAAAGAGATGAAAGAGATACACGTCCGCCTGCGCGAAATCAAGGGACACCTCAACGCCATCATCCCCTACGCCATCGCATTTTTAGAAGGCATTGTAGAGCGCTACCGCAAACAGTTTCCGCGCCGCACCGAGCTCAAATCCTTCGAGAAAGTAGATATACGCGAAGCGGCTAAGCGCGATCTAAAACTGCGCTACGACGCACAGAGCGGCTACCTCGGCTATACGGTCAACGGCAATGCGCTCTTCGACGTCTCTCAGTATGACCGCGTGCTGGCCATACGCAAAGATGGCACCTATTCCGTCATGGACGCACCGGACAAACTCTTCATTGGCAAAGGCATGCTACACTGCGGTTTTATAGACAAAGATCTCATCTTTAATACCGTTTACCGCGACAAAAATAGTTTTGCCTATATCAAGCGCTGCATCATCGAGAAATTTATTCTCAACAAAGTCTACGAGTTGGTGCCCGAAGACTGTAAGCTGATGAAGATGACGACCCATTCGGACAAAACAATATCGCTCGACTACAAACCCAAACCGCGCCAGCGCAAACTCAACGAGGAGTTTTCCATCGCACAGTACCCCGTGCGCGGTTTGCGCGCCGGCGGCATTCGCTTAGCGGCCAAAGAACTGCAGGCCTGTAAAATCATCTGATCATCCAAACGAACAAAAACAGAGAATGGCCGGTTTCTTTGAGAAACCGGCCATTCTCTGTTTTTGCTAGCAGCCCTTTTTTTCGTATAGTTTGCACTGATTGGCACGAGCTCACCCGCACCAAGAGGTCAAGCAACCATGCCGAAATATCTAGCCAGCTTCTGCGCACGGGGCCTGCATTTTCTCTTTTCCTTATTTCTGCTACTGCACGCGACCAGCGCACGAACCCGCCGACGGCTACGGCAGCATGCAGGTGCACAACGCCGACGCGCAGCAGACGCTATTCGCCGTTAACCATTGGCGCACGGGCGAGCGCGCCGATCTCGGCATCGGCAACAGAGATGAACAAAACCCGGACTGGACCTTTGCCGGCAATGCACAGGGCTATGTAAAAAAGAGGCTGCGAGTACTGGTGCCGATGCCCATCAAAGCAAAACCATAACCTGGTATTATGTTAGCAAACTATATCAAGATCGCCCTGCGCCATATCCTCGGCGACAAACTCTACTCGACCGTCCACGTTCTCGGCCTAGCCACGGGCATCGCCTGCTGCGTGCTCGCCCTACTCGTCGTCCAACACGAACTCGCCTACGACCGTTTTCACAGCAAGAGCGGGCGCATTTATCGCGTGCTGCGCGAGCGCAGCGGCAGCGCAGACACGCAGTTGCGCTGGCTGAGTTCGGGCGCATTGGCGCGGGCACTCGAAGCCGAATTTGCCGCAGTGCAACAGACGACAAAATGCCGCATCTACTCGGTGCGCGCCCGCTACGGGACGCGCGTTTACGAGGGGGTAATCCAGGGCCAAGTCGACGAGAACTTTTTTGACGTATTCGATTTCCCTCTACTCGACGGCGACCCCCGCACAGCACTAGACCGACCGTATACGACCCTTATTACCGAAACGGCCGCACGGCGCATCTTTGGCCAAGAAAACCCGCTGGGCAAAGTGCTCACACTCAACGAGCGCTACTATGGTGGCGACTACGTCATTACAGGCATTTTAAAAGACCCTCCAGGCAATGCCTCTTCCCTGCAATTCGACCTCTTACACGCCACCCAAGGCCGCGACGAAGCGGCACAAACAGACTGGACTTCCTGGCAGGGGCGCATCCAGCAAGCCGGCATCCAGACCTTCGCCGTGCTAAATGACAGCCGTGCGCTAGCGCAGCTCGAATCTAAATTACCCGATTTCATCGAGCGCCACATGGGCATAGAGGTACGCGAAGTTCTGCGCTATCGCCTACAGCCGCTCGAACGCATGCACCTCTATGCGCGCCAAGACTATGCACTCGATGAGGGCGGAGATATCCGTTCGCTCTATCTCTTCGCCGCCGTCGCGTTCTTGGTGCTAATCATCGTCTGCATCAACTTTGTCAATCTATCGACGGCACGCGCGGCTACGCGTGCGCACGAAATTGGTATCCGCAAAGCACTCGGCGCCGAACGGCGACAGCTCATCGTGCAGTTCCTCGGCGAGTCACTGCTCTACGCAGCTATCGCCCTAGTCGCAGCACTGGCTATCGTCGCCCTCGCTCTACCCGAATTCAACCGATTGATCGAGGGCAATTTCACCTTAGACCTTTTGACTCTTAGACACCTAGCGCCGAGTCTAATTGCTCTCACCGTCTTAACAGGCATCATGGCCGGTCTGTATCCCGCCCTCTACCTATCGTCTTTCACACCCTCTAGGGCGCTCAAAGGCCGCTTGGCACACGCACATCAGAGCTGGCTCCGCCGAACATTAGTCGCCGGACAATTTGCCATCTCTATCCTCCTGATCACTGGCACTATCGCCGTCCATCAGCAAATAGACTATATCAATAGCAAAGAATTGGGATTTGCGCGCGAGCACTTTGTCCTGTTGCCGATCTTTGCGCTCCAGCGCGACTATAGCCAGCAGGGGGAGGACTGGTTAAGTGGACGTTATAACACCGTAAAGCAAGCATTCCTAGCGCATCCGAATGTGCGTGCGGCTACAGCCTTTCGCTTTCTACCCGGTCATAGTGGCGGCATGGTGCGCCTGGTCAAGCCGGAAGGGCACGACGACGGCGAGTGGCGTATGCCGGTGCAGGAGGCCGATGAGAGTTTCTTTGCCGCCTTCGAGATCGAATTGTTAGCCGGGCGCACCTTCTCTCCTGCCAACGAGCGCGATCGCACGCATTCTTATATCCTCAATGAAAAGGCCGTACATGCGCTTGGCTGGACCGTTGGAAATGCCGTGGGACGTCGCTTTGGTCGCGCACGCTCGGACGAAGATGCCGCCGGCACAGTCATCGGCGTCGTGCGCGACTTTCACTATGCCTCGCTGCGCGAGCCCATCGAACCGGCCGCCATAGCCTATCGCCAATGGTTCTATAGCTATCTAGGGTTGCGCATCAGCGGTGAGCATACAGCTGAAACGCTGGCTTTTCTCGAGAAACAATGGCGACATTTTATGAATGCAGATCAGCCTTTTACTTATTCATTTCTCGACGAGGAGATCGACGCCACCTACCGCGCCGAAAAGCGACTACGCCATACGATTGTCATCTTCTCGTCCTTAGCGATCTTCCTCGCCAGTCTCGGGCTCTTCGGGCTGGTCTCTTTTTCCGCCCAACAACGCACGCGCGAAATAGGTATACGCAAGGTACTCGGTGCTTCCGCATGGCATATTACGCTGCTCTTGTCGCGCGATTTCTTGCTACTCGTTGCGCTAGCCAACTTCGTCGCCTGGCCCTTGGCCTATTACGCAATCGAGCGCTGGTTAGAAGCTTTTGCCTACCGCTTTGATATGGAGTGGTGGATTTTCGCGCTAGGCGGTGCCAGCGCGCTCATCATAGCCCTATTCACTACGAGTTATCAAGCCTTCAAGGCCGCTGTCGCAAATCCCGTAGAAGCGCTACAGCAAGAATAGGTTGCCCTATGATAGCCATGGTCCTTTTCGCGTTTATTGCCAGCACGGCGCTTGCCGCTCTCGTTCTTTAAGAGCGCTATTGGGTGCAGGGATTTCTCGACAATTTCACGTTATTGCTCACAGTTGGCCTCTCCGCTTTTTCCATATTCTGTCTGCTTTCTCTCTACGCCCTGCGCTTCAGAAAGTCGGATTCCCTTAGGAATTTATGGCTCGGCCTCGCATCCATAGTACTGAGCTATAGCGCAGCCGACGTAGCCTGTGGCTTCCTCTTGATCCCACCGCTATCTCCCAGCCTAGTAGGCGACGCCATCGTCCACCACCGCCTGCTACCCAATACGCACTCGGCCCTCTACAGCCGCGACTTTAGCTATGTACAGCGAGTCAACAATCTAGGGTTGCGCGGCCGCGACCTCGAAGCAAAAAAAGCAGGTGGCACGGTCCGCATCGCCATGCTAGGCGATTCCTTCACCATGGGCAAAGGCGTCCAAGACGACGAGACTTTTTCCGCTTTATTGGAGAAGAAACTCAACCTACATTCGACGCGATCAATAGAAGTAATCAACGCCGGTGTCGACAGTTATGCGCCGATTCTCTCTTTTTTGCAACTGATAAATCAGCTACTCTCCTACGGGCCAGATCTCGTAATACTAAACCTGGATATGAGCGACCTACTGCAAGAGCTGGCCTATCGTCAACGCGCCGTCTACGATTCCAACAGCGAGTTATCCGGCATCGACGGACGCCTCGACCAGTTGCACCTAACGCGCACGCAGAAAGCGCGCAACTGGATCAACGAACACCTGTATTTTAGTCGGCTACTAGTATACTACGTACAGCGATGGGCTCATAAGACTCCCGGGATTAGCGTCGCCAACGTCGTCGGCATAGCCAACCCGGCCATTCTCGCCCACACGCTAAACAAAGGCGATACGACCGCGCAACGCGCACAGTGGGCACAGCTATTTACCAGTATTTCCTCGATACAATCACTCTGCGATAAAAGAGACATCCCCTTTCTTTTGACGACCTATCCTTGGGGCCATCAGGTAAACGATAGTGAATGGCTACCCGGCCGGTTTGCCTTTGTCACATCAGAAGACATACCTTCTGATACAAGCCTAGAACATATCCGCGAATTTACGCGAGCGAGCGACATTGATTTCCTCGACTTCTTTGCCAAATTCAGAGCCTATAACGGCAGTGAAAAGCTCTACTACCAGTACGATATGCACTGGACGCCAAGTGGCCACGAATTAGTAGCCGACACATTTGCAGACTATATACGCCAACACTATTCAACTCTTATAACGGAGAGACATATTCCATGAGCCAAGCAACAATGGACTGGGATCTGACGAGCTATTTTCCCGCGTTCGACGACCCCGCAATGCAGCAGTTCAAAGACGAACTAAAAAGGGATCTCGGTGGCCTGATCCAACGGGCCGCGTTGCTGGCTCCGCTCGACACCAACAACGCGGACTCCTGGCAGGACATCTTTCTTACGTGCGAGAAAATCACCGACCGTCTCTCCCATCTAGGTTCCTATATAGGCTGCCTCTCAGCGGCCGATGCACACAACGAAGCCTATAGCCGCGAGGAGGCCGACTTCTCTCTGGTAGAAGCCGAGAGCGTGAAGCTCGACGTAGAGCTAATGCGCGCGCTCAAAGACGCCTCCGACGAGGTCTTTACAGCTTTTGCTGCACGCCCGGCCTTGCAAGATGCAGCCTACTTCTTGGGCAGGCAGCGCGAGGAAGCCCAGCGCTCGATGACATCGGAAAAAGAAGTGCTTGCCGCCGATCTCGGTGTCGACGGCCTGCACGCCTGGGGACGACTCTACGACGCTGTTTCCGGCAAATTAGAGTTCGACATGCACTATCCCGACGGGCGCGTCGAACGCCGCCCCATCTCCCAGCGCCGCGCCTTAATGGAAGATGCCGACCGCCGCGTGCGCAAAGCCGCCTTTGACGGCGGCAATGCCGCTTGGGAAGGAGTTGAGGATATAGCGGCCGCCGCGCTCAACGCCATTTCCGGCACGCGTCTCAGCCTCAACCGCCATCGCGGCGTCGATCACTTTCTCGATATTGCCCTCTTTCAAGCCGCCGTCAGCCGCAAGACGCTCGATGCCATGTTCGAGGCCATCTTTGCCGATATCGAATTGCCGCGCCGCATTCTGCGCCTCAAAGCCAAACTGCAAAAAACCGACGGAGTCGCCTGGCACGACCTAAGTGCACCCCTCCCTCTCTCGACACAAAAAAAGCTATCTTGGGAAGAGGGCAAAGCGCTGGTAGAAAAATCCTTTTCCCAAGCCTATCCACTCTTGGGTGAGTATGTGCGCGGCGTCTACGAAAAAGACTGGATCGAATGGGGACCGCGTCCGGGCAAACGCCCCGGCGCCTTCTGTACGGGCTCGCTCTTAACGCGCGAATCGCGCGTCTATATGACGTATAACAACACCCTCGGCGACGTGCGCACACTCGCGCACGAAGTAGGTCATGCCTTCCACAGCTATATCATGCGCGACGTGCGCACCTATGCCCATTTCTATCCGATGACGCTGGCCGAATCAGCCTCGACCTTCGGCGAGATGTTACTCACCGAGGGCGCATTGGCCGATCCCCATATCGACGCTGCACAGAAGGCCAGTCTGCTCGACATGGAAGCCGGGCACGGCGCTATCTTTCTAATGGACATTCCCGTGCGCTACCAGTTCGAGAAAAAGCTCTACGAGGAGCGCCAACATGGCGAACTCAGCGTCAGCCGTCTCAAAGAGTTGATGACAGAAACGCAGCACGAAGTATTTGGCGACGTTCTGTCAGAGGGCGGTGAAGATCCCTATTTCTGGGCATCGAAACTACATTTTTATATAACGGGGGTCACCTTTTACAATTTCCCCTATACCTTTGGTTATCTACTTAGCCGCGGCCTCTTTGCCATGTTCCAACAGCAAGGGGCCGACTTCTTGCCGCGCTACGAAGAATTCTTGCGCCTAACGGGCAGCGATAGCGCGGAGGGAGTTGCCAAACGCGCACTCGGCTGCGACCTAGAGGATACCCGTTTCTGGGCAGATGCGATCAAGACGATCCAAGCACCACTCGACCAGCTCGAGGCACTCTTGCCCCAGGTCCTTTCCGATACGCCATAAAGGAGCTTTCCCATGATTCGTCTCATAGGTGTGATCAGCCTGTTGCTCATTTTTTCCGCTCTATCGCAGGCCGCCGATTACCCGGCCGCCGCAGGGTTTGACACAGAGGGTTCCGACCCGCAGGCCATCGCCATCGCCGATGCCAGTATGGAAGCCATGGGAGGCTACGAAGCCTGGAACCAGACGCGCTACATAACCTGGCGCTTCTTTGGTGGACGTTTGCACGTGTGGGACAAATGGACGGGGGATATTCGCTTTGAACAAGACGATCTGACCGTTTTAATGAATATCAATAATCGCCAAGGCAGCGCCTGGCGCGATGGTCAAGAGCTAACGGACCCCGATTCACTACAGGCCGCTCTCGAACGCGGTTACCGCTCTTGGATTAACGATGCTTATTGGCTCGTCATGCCCTACAAACTCAAAGACAGCGGTGTCACACTCACATATCGCGGTGCGGGCCAGAGCGAGAACGGCCGCGCGGCCGATGTGCTCACCCTGACTTTTGCGGAAGTCGGCGTCACACCACAGAATAAGTACGAAGTATGGGTGGATAAAAAGACCAAACTAGTCAGCCAATGGG
>JBLHGI010000198.1:0-11322 GCA_047616505.1 Planctomycetota bacterium | reverse complement strand
ATCGGCGTGTAGACAACGACATAGAGAAAGGAGGAGAGCAAGGCGAGAAAGGCCGTTAGCAAGCCGGCAAAAACCAACAAAATACAGACGCCTGCTAATACCAGCACAAAACCGAAGGACATCGCCATAGAAGGGCGTATCAGCCCCGATGGCAGAGGACGATTACACGTGCGCTTCATCAGGCGATCGACATCGCGCTCCAAATAGTGATTCAGCACCGCCGAACCGCTGACAGTCAACCCCGTGCCCAGGAGCGTAAAAAATAGCAGCGAATAGGAGTGGATACCTTGCCCACCGACGAAAAACCCCAGTGCACAGGTGACGAGCACCATAAGAACAATGCGGGGTTTGGTCAATTCCCAATAGGCGCCCCAAGGCACGCCGCTTTTATTTATAGCCGTGTTTTCCATAAGATCAGAACAATATAAGCTAGCAAGGCCCGACCGACAATATCTCAATATAAGGGGCATTGACACGGTCTTATCTCCCGCCTATTATTGCGCCCATTCCCCCTTAACCCCTTTGATAACATGACTCTCGATCCAGCCCAGCGCATCGCCCAACTCACCAAAGAGCTCGAAGACCACAACTACCGCTATTACGTACTAGCCGACCCGACCGTATCCGACCAAGAATACGACCACATGTGGCACGAACTCTTAGCCCTCGAAACATCTTTTCCCGAATTGCGCCTGCCAGATTCTCCGAGCCAGCGCGTTAGTGGCCAACCCACCAGTAACTTCCCCAATATCGCCCATTCCACCCCCATGCTCAGCCTCGATAATAGCTATTCACACGAAGATATCGCCGCCTTTGATCGCCGCGTGCGTCAGGCACTGCCCGATGAAGACGTCCGCTATGTAGCCGAACTCAAGATCGATGGCGTCGCACTCAGCTTAACCTATGAAGACAGCCTGCTCGTTAGCGCCGTCACGCGTGGCAACGGTGTTCAAGGCGACGAAATAACCGCCAATGCACGCACCATTCGCTCCATCCCGTTACGCCTGCGCCAACCCGGCATACATTGCGAGGTGCGCGGCGAAGTCTATATGCAAAACGACGATTTTGCCCGCTTAAACGAACAACGCGCGGCCGATGGCGAACAACTTTTTGCCAATCCACGCAACTCCACCGCCGGTTCCCTCAAACAACAGGACCCCACCATCACCGCTCGTCGTTCGCTGCGTTTCTTCGCCTATTGGATGCGTCAGGAAAATGCGGGCTTGAGCACTCACTTTGACAGCTTGCAACACCTGCGCCAACTCGGACTGCCCGTCAATCCCCATGGCAGTCGCTGCAACTCCTTAGACGAAGTGATCGCCTTTTATGAACGCTTTGGCCTCCAGCGCGATAGTTTACTCTATGAGATAGACGGCGTCGTTATCAAAGTGGACCATCTCGACCAACAGGAACGCCTAGGCCACACGGCCAAAAGTCCACGCGGAGCAATCGCCTATAAATTTGCCGCCTACCAAGTCCGCACGCGCTTGCTCGACATCCAGCTTCAAGTCGGGCGCACAGGTGCCGTTACGCCCGTGGCTATTCTCGAACCCGTCCTGCTCGCCGGTTCGACAATCAGTCGCGCCAGCCTGCACAACGCCGACGAGATCGCGCGTAAAGACATCCGCCTCGGAGATCTTATAGTCCTAGAGAAAGGCGGCGATGTCATACCCAAAATAGTATCCGTAGTCGCAGCGGAACGACCGTCAGAGAGCACGGCCTATCAGTTTCCCTCCGCCTGCCCTATTTGTGAATCTAAGTTGGTGCGGGATGAAGACGAGGTGGCGACTCGCTGTGAAAATCCCGCCTGCCTCGCTCAGCTCAAACGCAGCCTAGAGCACTTTGCCGGACGCAATGCCATGGATATCGAAGGCATGGGCCCAGCGGTCGTAGAGCAATTGGTAGAGCAGAAGCTCGTGGCAGACGTGGGCGAGCTCTACGATTTAACACTCGAAGACCTCACCGGCCTCGAACGCATGGGCGAAAAGTCGGCGCAAAACCTGCTCGATAGTTTTATCGCGAGCAAGGAGCGCAACTTTGACCGCGTGCTCTTTGCCATTGGCATCCGCCATGTCGGCACCACCGTTGCGCGCACGCTTGCACGCCACTTTCACTCGCTGGAAATGCTGCGCCAAGCTACGGCAGCCGAGTTAGAGGAGGTACCGGAAATCGGACCGAAAATCGCGCTCAGCGTTCACGCCGCGCTGCACAGTGGCGAGCTATATGCACTGTTAGATCGGTTGCAAAGGGCGGGTCTACAGCTTGTAATGCCTGCCGTAGAAAAAGAACAGGCGACGCCTGTTGAGTCCTATTTTAGCGAAAAGACCGTAGTCATTACGGGCAGCCTTGAACATTTTGGCCGCGACGAAGCCGGCGCACTCGTCGAACGCCTTGGTGGCCGCACGACTTCTAGCGTCAGTAAAAAAACCGATCTATTGATTTACGGAGAAAAAGCGGGATCCAAGCTTAGCAAAGCACAAGATCTGGGTATAGAAACGATGGACGAGACGTCTTTTCTCGCCGAGTTGAGCCGGGCGGGGATAGTCGATTAGTATCAATTTTTGTCGACCAGAGTGAATAATGCCAGCTTATTTATTCTCATCTAATTGTTTCTTTATTTGTTCTCCCCCCTTCTCCAGCAAAATCTTGCCGATCTCGAGCGCCCCTTTGCCATATTCGGCCGCCTTGCGCTTGACCATCTCGGCCTGCACATCCCAATCTTCCGCCGCTTCTTGATGCGTCCAATAAAGTCCCAAGACCAATACCAGCGCCAATATTAGCGCCACGCGCACGAGCATGCGGATCAGGCTACCTAATAACATAATCGTTAACACCGCCAACAGCACGGCCACCAGTGGGTGGGATTCGAGATAAAGAGTTAGTGCCTCAATGGAAATTTCCTCGCTCATATCGTTATACTCCCTCTATATCAATGCCGTTGAGTCGGGCAATCGCGTCAAAAAGAACCTGCAGACCAAAAGCGACATTTGCTTCGGAGACGCGTTCATCGTGACCATGGCACAGGTCAAAAAAATCCAACCCTTCCTCGTAACGCATCGGTACAAAACCATAGACGATCATACCGCTATCTATCAGAAAACGCGCATCGGTACCACCCGTTTGCATATAGGGAACAGCCACGCTTTCCGGCTCAAAGCGCCGCAAGGCATTCTCCAATGCAGCAAAGAGCGGTGTATCGTGATCGAATTCAACTCCAGAGCGAAAATCCCCCATCGCGTATTCGACTCCCGCTCCGGCCAGAGCCTCTACTTCGGCGACGAATTCACTTTCGCCAACAGCGGGCAGCGGCCGACCGCTCAGCTGTGCTCGCGCCTGCGATGGAATCACATTGCGCTTGAGTCCGGCTTCGACAATTGTAGGCGCGCAGGTATTGCGCACCATCGCGTCAAACATTCGCCGTGTCGCCTCGTTAACAGGCAGACGCGTCAAGGCATCATCACAGGTCTCTGCATCTAAAAGTGCCAGCAGATCCCCAGCTACCTGCGCATCGTCTTGCGCTTGGGCTGCTCGTGCAAAAAAAGCGCGCACGCTGGCTGGAGGCCGATGCGGCATCTTCTTTCCGGCCATACGCGTCAGAACTTTGGCCAAGTGAAATACGGCATTATCATCGTGTGGCACCGAAGAATGACCGGGCTGACCACTGGCGACCAGATCGAGATTGGCCGCCCCCTTCTCACCCACCTGTACCGTATAGAGCGATTTGCCAGCTACCTGCACGGCAAAACCACCGGCCTCGTTGAGAGCGTATTCAGCATCGAAAAGTTCGGGGTGTTCGCGCACCAACCACTCGACGCCATAATGGCCCCCGTATTCCTCGTCTGCCGCCGCCACCAACACGATATCGCGCTTGAGCGACAGCCCCAAGCGGCGGGCCATGAGAAGCACCTGCATATGCAGTGCCCCCGTCAGCTTGGAGTCAATCGCGCCACGCCCCCAGACAAAACCCTGCGCGCGCGTTCCAGCAAAAGGTGGATACGTCCATTTGTCCGGCTCGACTGGCACCACATCGAGATGCGAGAGCAAAAGCAACGGCCGCTCGCTGCCATCGCCGCGCAGCCGCAATACCAAGTTGCCACGCCCTTCCCCCGAAACGAGCACCTCAGACTCAATGCCCTCAGTGGACGCTTCTGCGGCAAGTGCTTGTGCCAACTGCAATTCGCTGCCGGGTGGATTAACCGTATCAAAGCGCAACATCCGCTGTAAACGCGCAATCGCGCCTTCCTGTTCTTGCTGCCAATTAATTTTCATAGGTTCACGCTAACGATGCAAAGGTCCACTCGTCCAACGGCACCATCGTCGCCGTGTCCACGCCAACCCCCACCCCTAAGCCAGGTCTTTGTAGCGAAGCAATCTCAAGCTGCCCGGCGCGGATATCGAGCGCCGCCAATTCGCCAAATTCGCCATACATATCTCCGTGTTGAGATAGACAGGCTTGGCGTTCTTGTTGAGATAGATGGGCCAAACCGCGCACGTAGTGGTGACCGTTGCGTTCGGCATGTGCAACCCCCAACGCCGCCAAATGTGTCAGGTCTTGATGCAAGGGCACCACTGGCAAATTCATCAAATCCTCACCCGTCAAAAAATAGCGACCCGCATCTAAAGTGCCCGCCAATGCCGCGTTGGCCACAGCCTTGACTAAGCCTTTACACGCTTTTGACGAAACGCCGGTATATCCCAGGTCTATCGCGCGTGCAAAAGTATCGATATCTCCGTCCGATTCGTCGACGAGCATCGGTTTTTTTGCCGCCGCCGCGCCGATGCCATCCGCCAATTCAGCATCCAGTGCCACGCTGCGTTCCAATGGTTGTTCTATATAGAGAATGCGCCGCCAAAAATCGGCGTGTTCCCTTTCGATTACATCTAAAAGCTGGAGAAAGCTATCCATATCACGGTACTGTTCGTTGCCGTCTAAGGTCAAGCTATAGTCTCCTGCCTGCGTATCGAGCAGCGATGCAATCTCTGCTAAGCGAGCGATATCAGCCGGCAAATCACCGTTGACTTTCACCTTGAAATAGCGAATGCCCTGTGCGCTGATATATTGCTCTAACGCCTGCGGTAGCCCATCCGCTAACCGATCAGCATCCGCGATATCGCCGCGGCGAATCGGGTCGGCCAACCCCACGGTATGGCGCACGTGAATCGCCGTTAGTGGCTCTGGAGCCAACGCCTGTACAGGCAACACCCCTTGCAGTTTATCGTGTAGCACCCCGAGATCCAAAGCCAGCACGTTGTCGCGCAGCAACTCGTAATAGCTCAAGTTCAGCGCCCGGCCCGTCGCATCAATCAGCGCCCGTTCCATTAGCGTGCTGCCGTGAGCTGCCGTCAGATGATTTAGACCCCGCTCGTCACCAGCGGCCAGCGTCGCCGCATAGCCCTGTTGCCAAATGGAAAAGAAATCACCCGCTCTTCTACCAGCATCGGCATAACAACTCGCCGCCGTCTTGGCAGTAAAAAGCAAGTCGTCGACATTGTCTTCGTAGTCTTTGGCGGGGTCTTTATCAAACCACTTCGGCGGCAAGATATCGGCAGCGACCCCCTCTACCCTTCTTCCCTCAACCTCTACCTCGACGACCAGATGCAGAATCGGCACCGATGTCAGGGTAGCCACGCCGTATTTAAAGGGCATGCGCGTGCGCACATTGCGCATATAAAAATGGGCTTCACCTATTTTAATTTTAGCAGTATTCAATTTCCCTACTCCGTTAATGCGGTCATTTGCCAATCTTGCAAACGCGTCATGGCCGTTTCATCTACCGCTTCGCCTCCCCCTAAACCTGGGCGCTGCAGCGAGCTCAAGTCAATTTTACCATGGCGGATATCCAGTGACAATAGCGACCCCGCTTGTCTATACAGCGAGGCGTGCTCGCGTCGGCAGACTTCCCGTTCCCGCTCCGACAAATGATCCAGACCGCGCACATAGTGGTGCCCATTGCGCTCGACGTGCTCAATACCCAGAGCCGCTACGTGCACCAGATCCTGGTGTAAGGGAACTACAGCTATATTCGTCAGGTCTTCTGCACTAATAAAAAACTGTCCGCTACCATCGTCGAGGTGTCGAACTAGGGCAGCATTGGCCAACGCTTTGATGAGCCCTTTACACGCCTTCGAAGACACGCCGCGATATCCCAGAGCCGTAGCGCGTTTGAAGGTGTCCAACTCCTCGTCCGATTCGTCTATTAACATCGGCTTGCGCGCTGAGACGGCAGCAATATCTGCCGCCAGCGATTCGTCGAGAGCTACTGCGCGATCCAGGGGCTGTTCGATATAGAGCAGACGCTCATACATGGCCGGCAACTCGCGTTCGACTCTTTCCAATAAGCCACCCAGCGCATCCATATCCCCGTACTGTTCGTTGCCGTCCAACGTGGCGCAATAGGCCACCTCCTTCTCTGCAAGCAGCGCGGCAATATCTGCCAAGCGACTATAGTCGGACTCAGCATCTCCGCCAATCTTTATCTTTAAATAGCGTATGCCCTGATGCTCTATATATTCTTCTAACGACTGCGGCAATCCATCTTCGAGCCGGTCTTGATCCGCAATATCGGCGCGGCGAATTGGATCAATCAGACCCACCGTATGACGAACTTCTACCGATGACAGCGGCTGCGACGCGATTATATCAACCGGCTGCACGCCCTGTAGCTCAGGGTGAATATCTCCCAACTCAAGACCTAACACATTCTCTGTCAGCATTTGGTGGTAGCTCAATCCACAGCCCGCACCAATCGCGTCGATCAAAGCTCGCTCCTGTAGCGATGGACCATTGGAAGCTGTTAAGCGATTCAGACCGTGCGCATCTCCCCACGCGATTCCCGCGTCGTATCCAGCGCGCCAGATCGCAAATGCGCTAGACGGCTGTGCACCGATCTGCAGATAGGCTGCGGCGGCAGCCTGCGCCGCATCGACTAGATCGTGTAGGTTTTTTTCGTAGCTCTTGTCGGGGTCTTTGTCGAACCACTTCGGCGCCAACATATCGGCGGCCCAGCCACTGGCGAGCTGGCCATTTTCCATTTCGATACGCATGTGCACGTGCAATACAGCCGATGCAGTCAGTGTCACCGCGCCAAAACGAAATGGCATGCGCATCGGCGCATTGCGCACAAAAAATTCGACGTCTTTGATTCGCACTTTTGCTACTTGTACCATTAGGGTCTGAGCCTTTCTTGTTACAAACGTTCAATTTTACACTATCGCGCAGACCAGAGCAAGCAAAAGAAAACCCCGGATTACTCCGGGGCAGTCTCGATGGCGATAGATCAAATACTAAGGGCTAACGACCCCCCGCCTTTCGCGCCTTGGCCAACTGCGCCCGCACGGCTTCCGGTCCGGTCCCCCCCTCGATATTTCTCAACTGCAAACTACGGCGCAAATCCAGCAGCTCCAACGCATCTGCTGCAAAGGCATTGCTGGCCTGCTGTAAATCTTCCAGCGTCAGATCCGTTAGCGCCATCCCCGCTTCCAGCGCGGAGCGAACGAGCGCCCCTATGACGTGATGGGCCTCGCGAAATGGCAGCCCTTTGTGCACCAAATAATCGGCGAGATCCGTCGCCAAAGCTCCCGAGTCAACGACGGACTCCATCCGCTCCGCCTTCAGCTCCATACTAGACCACGCCCCGGCAAAGACCTGTAAACACATAGAAACCGTATCGAGGGCATCGAAGAGCGGCTCTTTGTCTTCTTGCATATCCTTAGAGTAACTCAACGGTGCAGCCTTCATCGTCGTCAGCAGAGACATCAAGTCCCCGTAGACACGCCCCGTCTTACCACGCACGAGCTCTAATGAATCTGGATTCTTTTTCTGCGGCATCATACTCGACCCAGTAGAAAAAGCATCTGACAGCTCAACAAAAGCGAACTCGGCCGAAGACCAGATAATCAGGTCTTCGCAAAACCGACTGAGGTGCATCATTAATATCGCCAGTGCCGACAGCGTTTCCAATAGAAAGTCGCGATCGCTAACGGCGTCGATACTATTGGGCGTGATTCCGGCAAAGCCCAGTTCGACGCGCAGGAATTCGCGATCAATGGGAAAAGTGCTCCCCGCCAGCGCCCCCGATCCCAACGGCATCATATCAGCGCGTTTCCAAGCATCTGCCAAACGGCCACCATCGCGCTCGAGCATCCAGAATAGAGACAGGGCGTAATGAGCAAAAAGAATGGGCTGGGCCTGCTGCAAATGGGTATAACCCGGCAATAACACATCGATATGCTGTTCGGCCGAATCGAGCAGCACCTGCTGCAATTCGGCAACATAACTACGAATATTGGCGATCTCGCCGCGCAAGTAGAGGCGTTCATCAAGATTGATCTGGTCGTTGCGACTGCGCCCGGCATGAATCTTACCGCCCATGGGACCGACAATCTCCGTCAGTCGACGCTCGACAGCCATGTGAATATCTTCTAACGCATCGGGCAATGGATAATCCGGCTGGGAGAGTTCCACTTCCACTTGCTTGAGCCCGGCGACGATTTGTTCACACTCTTCACCGTTGAGCACACCGATGCGCTCCAACCCACGCGCATAGGCAATATTGCCCTCAATATCGGCACCTAATAAACGACGTTCAAAGCTAATGGACGCATTAAAGCGCTCCATCAGCGCGTCGTTGCCCGCGGCGAAGCGACCGCCCCAAGGCTTGTCGACTGATCCTTTACCCATCGATTTACCCATCAACTGCCCTGGCGCAAAATTTCGTCAAAGACGTCGATGACTTCGTCAATGCGATCCTTTTCGACAACCAAAGGCGGTAAAAAGCGGACTACATTAGCCCCAGCTGTTGCCACGAGTATATCGCGCTCGCGGAAGGGTACTAAATAATCGGCGGCCGGCTTCTCCGTTACGGCACCGACAATCAGTCCACGCCCGCGCACGCCAGTTATATGCTCGGGCCAGCGTTCCTGCAATTTCTGTAAACGTCCCGTCAGATATTCACCCTTCTCGCGCACAGAATCCACAAAACCAGTATCTATTAGCTTGTTGAAGACGACCACCGCTGCCGCACAAGCTACCGGATTGGCGCCAAAGGTCGCCGCATGGTCTCCTGCAGCGATTGCATCGGCCACTGTCTGGGTCATTAGTGTTACCCCAATAGGCAACCCGCCACCCAGCGCTTTTGCCAGCGTCATAATATCTGGCTCGACGTTGTACTGCTGGTGCGCCCACAGCGATCCAGTGCGCCCACAGCCGACCTGGATCTCGTCGAAAACGAGCAGCATATCGCGCTCGTCACACAGCTTGCGCAAGCCCTGTAGGAATTCGGGCTCGGCCACATTGATACCCCCCTCGGCCTGCAGCGGCTCGATGAGAATAGCACAGGTCTCGTCGGTGACCAACTTCTCTACGGAAGCCAAATCGTTGAAATCGGCAAAGTCAATGCCCGGTAGGAGCGGCTCAAATCCCTTGTGGTATTTAGGCTGACCAGTCGTCGAGATAGAACCATAGGTGCGCCCGTGAAATGAGTCGTTAAAAGCGATGAGGCGATTTTTGGGTTTTGCGTGGGTCGTGTTGCCCCACTTGCGACAAAATTTGAGCGCGGCCTCCCACGATTCAGTGCCACTATTGCAGAAGAAGACCCGGTCGGCAAATGAATTCTCCACCAGTAATTTGGCCAACTCCACCGAGGGAATGGTATGGTAGAGATTGGAAACGTGCATCAGTTTGCCGACCTGTTCCTCAATGGCCTTCGCCACTTCGTAGTCACCGTAGCCCAGGGCGTTGACGGCCAATCCACTGACGAAATCGAGATAGCGATTGCCATCCGTATCAAAGAGATACGCGCCGTTACCGCGCTCTAAAACGAAGTCGGGCCTACCATACGTCTGTAATATATATTGTTTTTCTGCTTTGATAATATCTTCTGTGCGCATACTAACCTCCATTTACTGGACGATCTCTGTACCAATGCCTTCGCGAGTAAATATTTCGAGAAGCATTGAATGAGGAATACGCCCATCGATGATGTGCGTCTTGCGCACCCCAGATTTAACTGCTTTTACACAAGCTTCTATTTTCGGGATCATGCCGCCACTGACCACAGCTTCTCCCACGAGACGGGCCACATCCTTTACATGTACAGTCGACAGCAGCGTCGCCTCGTCCTGCGAATCGCGCAAGATGCCAATCACATCGGTGAGAAAGACCAATTTCTCGGCATGGAGCGCTGCGGCAATCTCTCCTGCCGCCGTGTCGGCATTGACGTTATAGCTCTGCTCGTTCGGACCACAACCAATTGGGGCAACGACGGGGATCATGCCCTGTTGAACTAAGTCAACAAGTGGAACTGGATCAATGTGGTCGACATCGCCAACAAAACCGATGTCGGCCTCGCCATCCGGCGTTTGGGCCAAATGCTTGCGCACATGCATGATGCCGGAATCCTTGGCCGAGACGCCCACTGCGTGCCCACCGAGTGCCTCGATCTCCTGTACGATACCGGCATTTACTTCACCAAATAGCACATCTTCAACTACGCTCATCGTGGCTTCATCTGTCACTCGTAAACCATTGATGCGTTTAGTCTCTACCCCCTGCTCCTCCAGGCGACGATTGATAGCCGGGCCACCACCATGAACGATCACTGGACAGATGCCAACACTCGCCATAAATACGATATCTTTGAGCACAGTGTCTTCGGCCCCATCACCGACCATTGTGCTCCCCCCGTATTTTACCACTACGATCTTATCGCGAAAATTCTGTATATAAGGCAGCGCCTCTATCAACACCGCCGCTTTTTCTATATATCCCTGTAGTGCGTTCAATCTACACCTTTCCTAATCGCCGCAAACCGCGGACAGATGCGCTAGGATCTGAGCGGCCTCCTGCTCCGAACGCGCAGCGACAAAAATCGTATTTTCGCCAGCTATCGTGCCGATCACTTCCGACCAGCCAATGCGATCGATCGACTCGCAAACACTCTGCGCATGCCCAGAAAGCGTTTTGACCACCACCATATTAACGGCCTGTTCGGCCTGAACTAAATAGTCCTGCAATTCGCGCTCTAATATGTGGCGGTCGCGCAGTGTCGCCCCCGCTTCGGGCAGTGTATAGCGAAAACCACCATCGGCCTGTGGCACTCTTACAACGCCGAGTTCGCGCAAATCCTTAGAAAGCGTGGATTGGCTAACGTCGATGTTTTGTTCCTGTAACACGACCGCAAGTTTCTCGTGCGTATCGATCGCTTGCCCATTGAGAAGTTCGCGAATTCGCGTTTGGCGCGCCTGTTTATTCCGCATAAGCCGTCTGAATAATTATTCTTGATATGAAATAAAAATAAGAAATTAGGGTGCAAGAAATAAAGT
>JBLHGI010000197.1:0-11375 GCA_047616505.1 Planctomycetota bacterium | reverse complement strand
CTCGTTGACCTGCGACTCCCTTGCTTAAGCCGATCTCCTTATCGTGGTGCTCCTCTTCGTGCTCTTCTTCTCCTTGGCGGCCTTCATTACCTTCATCACCTTCCGCATTTTCCGCCTCGTTCTGGGCGTGTTCTTCAAATGCTTCCAGCTCTTTTTGTAGAGAGAGTAGCTCTTCTTCTTTGGTTTCGCGTAGCCGCGTTAGCATAGTGCGCGTGCTGCGCACCACTTTGCCGCGCTGCAGCACTTCCTGTAGCTTTGTGCGCAGGCTTTCTACGTGAGCGAGCATTGCTTCCAGCTTGCGCCGCTGGTCGCGCACATCGGAATTGGAAGCGATAGCACAGATTATGTTGAGGATGACGAGTAACACCGCCAGGCCGTTGATCTCCACTGTCTTAATCGCTTTATTAGGAACTGGGGTGATTGATGTATTGGTATATAGTTAAAGAATATGCGCGAAATCACCTAATGCTTTGTCGCCATGATTAACGTCTTATTCAATATACTCCTTTATCAATTCTCCATCATCCCAAACAATTATTCCCGTTCCCATATTGTCAATTTCCACCACGTCGCCAGGCACTTCTAAGCGCAGCGTTGTCCTTTCGTGCCCGCTGTAGGCGGCGATAAAGCGCTTGCCGCCGGGGGGAGCACAGAGCCAGGTTGGACCTCTTTCCGAGCTGAGCGTCGCACCGCCGACGGAGATCGTGCCCGCAGCGGTCTGCCGGGCGTACGGAGACTCGTGCATCGGCCAGCCCATTCCCCCCCCTTGGTTCCAGCGCCTTTTGAGCTTCCAAGCATATAGATCAACTTCGATGCCCAGCGTCCGATCATCGCGCGTATATTCCACGCTAAAACGTCGTTCTTGGCCATGCTCATAGGTTGCGGCTGGATCGGCTTTTTCGCGCAGTGTGCCCTGCGCTATATGTTCGGCAAATGCGTCGCCGCTGGCGTAGGCGCTGCGTTCGACTAGCTCGCTGTAAAACCCGCAGCGCGGCTGACCTTGGTAAAACGAGCCGGGATGGGCCAATTCCCAGAATGTTTTAGCAGGGCCTTGGTAATTGTACATTTCTAAGGCGAGATGCCCGTCTATTTCGACCAAACGCGCACCGGCTCCTCCGCCTAGGTCGGTGCGCGTCAGCGGGCGCACGCCGGTCCAGAGTGCACCGCTGCCAACGACGACTACGGCGCCGTCGGGCACGGCGGCTGGTAGCCCTTCTATCTTTTGCGTGCCGATCCAGATCTCGTCTATATGCTCTAGTTCAGTCCATATGAGCACGGCTTTAGCGCTGCGGTGCCGAGTCCAGGCATCGAGGCCACGTGGAGCGTAGAGGGCAATGGCGCGACCGCGGTCCTGCACGCCGTAAAAGTGGCCCTGTTCGGGCAAGACCTGACCGGATTCGCGCGACGGCGTCGTCTGAAAGCTGTTCCATTCGTCGTCGAGTAAGTAGCGCGAAAAGAGGACCCCAGAAGACTGATTGGGGCCGCGCTGGTATTGGGCGTAGAACGCGTTGGATTGTAGTGCAATAAAAATGACTTCCTGCGTCTTGAGTTCACAGGTGGAGACGCCGAGGCAGAACGACGGGCTGTGATAGGTGCTCAGGGCCACGGGCTCTTCGCCGTGCGCCGTTTCGTCGACTTGGTGCTCTGTGGCGGGGCGGTCGATGAGCTCGCCGATCCAGGCGGGCAGCTGGGCTTCGTTTACCCAAGTGCGCACGCTGGCGGCGTTAAAAAAATCACCGTTGAAGACGGCGTGGCGGTAGGCTCGGCTAAAGGGACCTGCCCAGGCGCCGGTGCCGGGGTGGATATGCAGTGCCGCCGACAGCCCCAGGCGGGCGAGGATGGTGCGCGCTCGTATGCGCGTGTTGTTGTGTTTTACCAAAGCGGCTAAGCATCCGAGCACGCGCACGGCGACGGCAGCGTAGTTGGGGCTATTATATTCGGCGGGAAGACCGTAGGTGTCGACGTGTTGCATCCAGCGCACGAGTTTTTCTCGCCCGCGTTTGGCCGTTTTTTCGTCGCCTAATAATTCGCCGCCGAGACAGGAATTGGCGATGTCTTTTATAACGATATTGGTATAGGCCACCCCGACGTCGATTCGCGCTATCTCTTCGAGGCCGAGTTGTATTGCTCGGCGCATGTCCGCTACTAAGTCGGCGGGCAGGCGCTCGGTGTTTTCGATGAGCGCGGGCACGAAATAAAAGAGCACAAACTGCACGGCATTGAGGTCTTCGACGACTTCATCTTCTAATTCCCAACGGAAGTTGCCTCGGTGCGGATCGCCTGCGCGCGTTTCTTGTGCACCGAGCACGGCGCGGAATATTTGAGCGGCTATAGCGATATCGGGGGGTGTGCCGTTTTGCATCAATTGGGCGGCGAGCATGGCCGATTGGATCGTGGCGTGAAAGACGCGTTCACCGACGCTATGCGCGAGCATATGAGCTTGGGCGTCGTATTCGTCGGGTAGGGGTAGTGGCTGTGGCATGGTCAACTCCTCGCCTCTTCTAATGCTCATCTCTCACCTCTTCTAATACTCCCTTCCAGGCGCGCGCGCGTTTTTCTTTGAGGGGTTTGGGGCAGTAGTTCATATCGATTTCACTCCTCGTGTGTGGGTCGCAGACCAAAATAAGCCGCCATAATCAGACCGCTGGCAATCCGCGCGACGCAGGCCAGACCGAAGGCGGCCCCATAGCCGTAGTCGAGAATGAGCACGCCGCCGAGCAGGCTGCCGGCGAAATTGCAGATCTGGAAACCGCAGACGCGGACCCCTTGGATGCGGGCCCAATAGTGCCGGGGCAAAACTTGCGTGGAAAAGTGTTGGTCAGACGGGTTGTCGATGACTTCGGCGGCGCGCGAAATAAGAAACATGCCTATGGCAACGGGCAGGTTGATAAAACTACCCATAATGCCGAGGGCTATGCCGCCGACGCTGCGGGCGGGCAAGATCGTCAGCGTCGCACCAAAGCGGCGGACCAGGGCCGGCGCGCTAAAAGTAGCCGGTAGGCCTACGAGCTGGCTCAAAAAGAATATGCCGCCGATAGCCGTAGCGCCGATATGCAGCTCTTCCTCAAAGAACACATTAAAGAAGGGATAGGTCAGGCCCATGGCAAAGCCGCGGGTGCCGCTCAGGGCGGTGATGCCGGCAAAAATGCGCCAGGGGGAAGCGGTCGTTTTGTCCAGCCCCTTGTCAGACTCCTCCATTTGTTCCTGTTTACCTGCGCGTTGGGGCATGTACAATAGGGGCAGGGCAGAAACGAGCGAACAGACCGCACCTAATAATAGTGCATAACGAAAGGGGTCGGGCATTTGGGTCGAGGTGTCGAGCAGATAACTCATAACGCCGGGCAGGAAACCGCCGACGAGGCTCCAGAGCATGCGCACGCCGACCTGTATGGCCGACCATAGGACGAGGGCTTCGGCGCGGCGCGTGGGCTGGGCGTTGTCGGAAAGGAAGGGTACGTGGTTGACCCAGATACAGGCCGTGGCGATGCCGCCGACAAAGGAAAAGGTTAGCAAGAGGGTGGCGCTGGTTGCTATACACAGCCCCACCTGAGATACGGCCAAGAGTAGGCTCGATACGAGCAGGAAGGGTTTGCGGCCCCAGCGATCGCTCAGCATGCCGATGGGCAGGGCGAGTAGACCCGTGGCCAGCGGTGCCATGCCGGCGACTTGCCCGATAAAATCCTCTTGGTAACTCAGACGCAAGAGGTAGAGATTATAGAGCAGCGTAAAGAGTGCCATGCCGGCATTTATGGCAATGCCGTAGAGAAAGAATAGACGTACATTGCGGTTGAACTCGCGCAGGTGAAAATGCTGCAGGGCGCTAAAGAGGCGCATTCGTCGTGGCGTTTTCCGCAATTGAGAGATGAGGCGGACAAATCTCGAACAGATGGAGTAAAACCATGATTACAGATCAGGGCAAACAAACCTACGGCGAGGACGGCTATTGTTTGGCCGAGAGCCTGATTCCCGAGGATGCCATTGCGGCCGTGCGCCAGCGCGTGGTGGAGATGTTCGAGGACCAGCCGGACTGGGCTATAAAATCGTGGCAGATACTCGATCCCGCACGGGCGAGCAATAGCCGGGATCAGCCCTTGCCCGTCGGCATCCAGCGCCCCGCGCTCTACGATGACGTGTTTGCCGCCGTGGCAGATCATGCGAATTTGGCCCAGGCCATGGCCGAATTGTTGGGCGGTGAGGTCGAATTATTCACCGATCAAATCGGTATCAAGCACGGATTTATCAGCGAGGAACAGGGAGGGCGCTCCTATTACCATCAGGATTCTTATTATTGGAAGATCGATCCAGACCTAGGGGCGAATTGCTGGATTCCGTTGGATATCGTCGATCGCGATGCTATCGCACTCGCGGTCAAGCCGGGCACGCAGCGCGGTTGGACGCTGCACGAGCACGAGGACTACGAAGATGATCCCGCCATGGGGCGCATGAATGCAGAAGGGGTTTTCCAGCCCTTCAAACGGCATCGGGTTGCGCTTAAAGACGTGGATTTTAGCGACGAAATCGCGTTGCCAATGCAGCCGGGCGACGGCCTGTTCTTTAGCAATTACACGTGGCATCGCAGCGAGCCAAATCGCAGTGGCGAGACTAAAATGTTTTATGCTATTGCCTATCAACTCACCGAGGCGTCTAGAAAAAAATGAACCGGGCTCGCACGTGGAATTGTCTATGTCGGGACGAGAGCCGCTAAAAACGAGGAAATACTATGCAGCGAACCGAGATTGAATCACCTACATCGCGCGTGCGTTTCGCCATGTCGCGCGTGGATATCACGCCGCCCGTTGGCATCTACCATCGCATGTGGGGGGCAGCGCGCCACGACCAGGCGACGGGGGTGCATCGGCCGTTACAGGGCGATGTGCTCGTTTTTGAACCCTTTGATGAGGGGGGCAGCAAAGAGCGGATGATCCGCGTGCAACTCGATCACGTGGGATTCGTGACAGAGCAGCACGACGCATTAAGGGCGGCCATAGCGGAGAGCGCCGGACTTGCCCTAGAGCAGGTTGTTTTGACCTACTCACATACGCACTCCGGTGGTTGGTATATCCCCGATCGCTTTGCTTTGCCGGGTGGGGATCTAATTCCACCGTATCTGGTCGAGTTGGCCACAAAGCTGCAGCAGGCGTGCCGAGAGGCTATGGGGCAGGTGCGCGAAGCGACGATTAGTTATGCGACGGGTCGTTGTGATATGGCGGCCAATAGAGACTGTTGGGATAGCGAGCTCAATGCGTATGTCACGGGTTATAACCCAGATGCAGATATTGATAATGAGGTGGTGGTTGGTCGGGTGACGGATGCCGATGGCATCCTGCGTCATATCTTTGTGCAGTACGCCTGTCATCCGACAACTCTGGCGTGGGAAAACAGTTTGCTGAGCCCCGATTTTGTCGGCGCGATGCGCGAAGAGGTCGAGTGCCAAAGCGGTGTGCTTTGCACCTATTTGCAGGGGCCGTGCGGCGATATCGGTCCCAAAAACGGCCATCAGGGCGATCCGGCTGTGGCCGATAGCAACGGCCAACAGTTGGCGTTTTCCGCGCTGTCGATTCTCGCGTCAATAGGACCGCCGGCCCATGACTTTCAGTATCGGGGGCCGGTCGTCTCTGGGGCGACCTTGGGCACCTGGGCCTATAGACCTTGTGGTGATGGGCGGCTGGAGAAAAGTGCGCGCTTTAGCGGGGGTACTTATGCGGTAGATCTGCCCTTAAAAGAAAAACCAGACCAGGAAGGTTTAGAGCGCGAGTTCGAGGATTGGAACGCGCAGCAAGAAGAGGCGGATAGACGGGGGGATACTGTTGCGGCCCGCGACTATGGAGCTAGAGCAGAGCGCGCGAGGCGTTGGATAGCTCGCTTAGTCGGTTTGCCGGATGCCGATAGCTTTTCGATGGCTTTCACCGTCTATCGCCTCGGCGATGCCATTTGGGTCACGTGTGGGGGGGAGCCTTATAATGTGCTACAGAGCGCTTTGCGCCGGCGTTTTCCGCAGTGGACGATTCTCGTGTCTCCCATTGATAGCGGCATACAAATCGCCTATCTGTTGCCTGCGGAATCTTATGGCAAGGGGCTCTACCAAGAAGAGCCTTCTATGTTGGCCCAAGGTTGTCTTGAGCACTTGCTCGAGGCGATTGCTCTGCGCATAGAGCAGATCATATAGAGGCGGGGATAGTCGTGGGTTGGCGACTAGTAGCGAAAGAATTGTCCGTATAAAGTTTTTCCAATTTAACCTTCTAATGTGGAGTGCGCTCGTGTCTGTTTCTAACGCCGCGGAGATAAAGATGGAACCTATCGCCATCCTGCCAGCCCCTCCGTCTGCACTATTGCTCGACGGCCAAGACCGTCTCGTCGTGGTGTTTACTGGAAATGCCGGTTTGGGCGTGTTGCAAAATGGGAAGGTCGAAATCGTCGCCGGCGGTCCGGTAAGTAGTGCGGTCGCGAGTGCGCAGGGCGGCGTGTATTTTGCGAGCCAGGGGCATCTCTTACACGCCGACCTATCCGCTACAAATACGGACATGGCGGCGGAGTTTGGCGGTCAAGTTCCGAGTGATGGGCGCGTGGTAGAGACGCCGGATCGCAGCCTCTGGATAGAAGGCGCACAAAAACGGCGTGCGGCCGATGGTTCATTGCATGCGGTTCCGGAGGGCGGTGTGCTCACCCCGATTCCGCTTACGACGGATATCTTTAATAATGCCTGGACGGTGACCGCTCGGCCAGCAGGTGGCACGCAGGTTATGGTGCTAGCGGCCAACGAACCCCAACGTTGGCAAGCGGTGCCGCTCAGTGATGAGGATGCCGCTGTGGAGTGGTCCTATATTTTCGCAGACCAAGTGGGTTATATATGGCTGGGCGGGCCCGAGGGTTTGCGGCGTTTTAACCCGCGCAAGGCAGATGATGCCTGGCAGCAGATCGGGGCCGAGGCCGTTACGGCACTCGGCGCTTCGCCCGCTGGCTTGGCTCTAGTTGCCTATGCCTCGGGTGAACTGGTCGAGATCGATATAGATGCGGAGGGCAATGCGCTGGCCAATGTATTATCTGTAGCGCCAAGTCCCGTGCGCTGTACGCAGGTCGATGACAAGGGGGGGATTTGGGCGGCGACGGCTACTCAGCTCTTTTATTATAGCCCTGCTCCTGATGCCTGGCAGCAGTCGTGGCGCCAACTCGGCTCCTTGCCCGGTGGCAACCACGATATCTTCTCTGTCGTCGTCGAGGGTAAAATATATACGGCGGGTGGGCTGACGGCCGGTTGGGGGTATCCCTGGCAAACGCATGTCTTTGACGAACTCTTTGCCTACGAGCCCGAGTACGATCGCTGGACGGTCGTCAGCCATATGCCCTTTGCTCGTTGTTATAATGGCCTAGCCGTTTTCGATGGAGATATCTGGGTCGTAGGTGGGTCGGCTAATCTCGACGAACCCGAGAATCCAGAAGGCAAACGCCTGCCCTTAGATTCGGCGTATTTTTACGATATGGAAAACGATGCCTGGATCGAGGGGCCCTCCCTGAATATCGCCCGCAATGAACCCACGGTTTTGGCGGCGGCCGGTCGGCTCTATGCAATCGGTGGCGTTAGTCCGGACGGCCCCGTAGCCTCGGTCGAAAGCATTGGTCCAGGCGAGAAGGCTTGGCGTTTTGAAGAACCGATGCCCGTGCCCTTTAACCAGGCGGCCGGCTGTGTTTTGGGCGGCCTCTTGTACTGCATAAACAAGGAAGGTTTTTGGGCGTATGATCCGGCTACGGGTGTATGGGATAGCGAGTTGGCACAGTTGGATCCATCGCCACAGGCTTCGCTATTGACCGTATATGAAGACGAAATATGGGTCATGGGCGGATCGCGGCTAAAGGCCAGCCATCGTTATAACCCCAAAGCTAAGGTATGGCTCGTTGCGCCGGATTTGCCGACGGACCAGTCGTGGGGTGCCGCCAGCGCGTTGGGTGGGGACTTGATTGTCACCGGCGGGGCGCATTGGTCCGAGGTTCACCAAAAATATATCTACGAGAATCGGACCTTTGCGCTAAAAAAGGATGTTCTTGGATCGAGGGAATAGGAAGTCCATCGCCTCTCTAGGATACAACGATCTCCCGGGTATTTTAGAGCCCTAAATTCGGCCCGCCTTGGCGCGGACAGAGCAGACAACGATCGCGGGTGCTAAAGCCTATTTGCGGCATCCAGGCCGGAGAGATATCGCGCCCTCTCGTTTGTACGAGCGGGCGTATATTGCCGCCGTCTATATTGGCGATAAAGAGGTCTTCGGAGCCGTCGCGGTCGGAGACAAAGGCGAGCACGCCATCGGAGCGACTGTCGCCGGCAAATGGATCGGTGTTGTGCTCGACCCACGAACAGCTACACAAGAGCATGGTCAACAGGGCTACTGCGCGCATAGATTTTATTTTTGTTGTGCCATTAAGTTAAATCGCTGCAGCCACCAGCCTAGATAGTCTGCATCGGAAATAGTGGGGTCGAGACCGCGTTTTTGCATGAGTTCGGTGAAATTGTGCTGCATGCGTGTGTCTTCCTCGTTCTGTACTTGCAGATCTTCTTCTAGCAGACCTTGGTCTTTAGTCGCCTCCATCCATTGATCTAATTGTGCAGATAATTCATCGCGTGCGCTTTCGTGGGCCGAGTCGGCGGCGAGATTATTTAGTTCGTATGGGTCTGCCTGGATATCGTAGAGCTCTTCGTGTGGGCGAGACGGTGCCAGGAATTTTTCTTGCACGGGACTGAGCTCGCCGCGCTCGTGTAATACGCGCAGCAGTGTCCATACCGGGTACTGGTGTTTTTTATAAGCATTAAACTGCATATAGGGGCGTTCGGGCTGTAGATTGCGGATGTATTTGTAGCGCTGGGTGCGGGCACAGCGGATGCGGTCATGGGTGCCGTCGCAGCGGTCGCGCGCGGCAAAGACCGTCTGGCGGGGCTCGATAGCAGTGTCGATAAAGGGACGTCCGTCGAGGTTTTCTGGCACGGGCAGATCGCATAGGTGCAGTGCCGTGGCGGCGAAGTCGATGCCGGAGACGAGCCGTTCGTCGGTTGTCCCCGCTGTGATATGTCCAGGCCAACGCACAATGCAGGGGACGCGCAGGCCGCCGTCGTAGAGGAACTGTTTGTCGCGCACGTGGGCGCGGCCGTGATCGCCGATAAAAAACACCATCGTGCTGTCGCTTAAATCCTCTTCGTCGAGCCGCTGCATGGCCTGGCCGATCTTGCGGTCGAGGACTTGGATGCTCTCGAGATACTGCGCCCAATCGGCGCGCGCGAGTGGGTGGTCCGGATAGTAGGGCGGCAGGGTGATGGTACTGGGGTCTATGGGGCGTTCGTCGTCGCGGGAAAAATTGCGGTGGGTGTCGGTGATATTTAGCTGGGCATAGAAGGGCTGACCAGCGGCGCGCTGGCTCCAATCTGTGCCGTCGAAGGGGTTTTCTACGTGAAAATTAAAGTCCGTTTTCCCCACTTTTTCATAGGAGCCGGGGCCGGGGCTATTGCAGGTATAATAACCGGCAGCGCGAAAATAATCCGTTATCAGCGGCACGTCGTTGGGCAGGGGCACGTCGCGTTTGCTGCGGTGGTTATGGGCGCCGATGGCCGTCTGGTAGCGGCCGGTAATGATGGCTGAGCGCGACGGCGAGCAGACGGGGCACGTGACGAAGGTGTTGTTGAAGATCGCGCCCTCGGCGGCGAGTTGGTCGATATGCGGCGTGTGTACGACGGGTGTGCCGTAACAGCCGAGGTCGGGATGTAGGTCTTCGCCGTAGATCCACAGGACGTTGGGTTTTTGTTGGGGCATGAGGCATACCTGTATTTATAGTTTCTTGTCGAAGCTGATAGTATGACCCGAGCAGCGCGTTTGTTCTAGGAACCATTAAGCAAGCGCAATAACTCGTCGTGTAGGTGGCCATTGCTGGCGAGCAGGCCTTGGCGGCCGTCGAGCAGGTCTAATCCTGATCCGTCGGCGCGGCTGACGTGCCCGCCCGCTTCCGTGACGATGAGGGCTCCGGCGGCAATGTCCCAGGGCTCTAGTCCCGCGTCAAAGTGCGCTTCATAGTGACCCGTGGCCACGGAACACAGGCCCGTTACGGCGCAGCCGGGCGCGCGGATTTGGCCAGCGTGTTGGGCTAAGGTGGCATTGGGGACCATGACGATATCGCGTTTGCTGGGTTTGGAATAGTCGATGCCGACGAGTGCTCTTGAGAGTTGGTTGGCAGTAGAGATATGGATGGACTCGTCGTTGCAAACGGCCCCCTGTCCGCGCGCGGCTAGGTAGAGCTGGGACAGACCGGGCAGAGAAATGCCGCCGACGATGGGTCGTCCCGCCTCGGTGCAGGCCAGCGAGATGCCGAAGGTGGGAAAGAGGTCGCGGGCGAAGTTGTAGGTGCCGTCGATAGGGTCGATGATCCAACAGCGCTCGCGGGCACCGGCGGGAATCTGGTCGCGCCCTTCTTCCTCGGCGACGATGGCCTCGCCGGGGTAGGTGGTGTTTATGAGGTTTTCTAATAGGTGCTGCACGTCGAGGTCGGCGCGCGTGAGTATATCGGCGGTCTCTTTCTCGTCGTAGTGGAGCTGGCTGCGGTCGGCGTATTTTGTCTGCACTAGTTCAGTTGCTTCGTTTAGTGCACGGCGGATAAAGGCGAGTTCACTCATGTGCGCACCTTCTTTTTATTGCGTCCATAGGGCCCTGCTGTTGATAAGAAGAAAGATCGTCGCTAAATAAGGTGAGAACGGACAGCGGATCAAGCTCTTTGTGTGTTGAACTCGCGCCGATAGTAAGCGATATTGAGACCGGCCCTGAAGGTAATACCCCATGTATAAGAACGCAGCAAAGGAAAATTGAGGTCCCAAATGGTTGAGAAGGCATTGGAGACGCGTCTGTTGAGCTCGTTGAGCAAGGTCTTTGCAGACGAAGAGTTAAAGGACAAATCCTTTAGACTGGCATCGTCTTTGCGCGGCGAAGTTTTTTCATTTCAGCTGGCTTATCGCTCGTCGTCTTTGATCAAGGGCATCGTCGTCGAGGTGGAGGCGGCGCTGAAAAAATATATCACCGTGCGCGAGGTCGGGCTGGCGCCGGCCGAGTTTGTCGGTGCGCGTTTTGATGACCATGTGCTGCGCACGACGCCGGGGCTTTATCCAGACCCGCTCTATAGTTTGGCACGCGGTGCCGATGCGCCGCCGGAGCAGTGGCGGGCGCTGTGGGTGAGCGTGCGCGTGCCGAAAGGCGCGGTTGCGGGCAAGCGGGATATTGTGCTGCGCTTGTGTAAAGATGGGCGCGTGCTGGGCCAGCAGACCTTTGTGCTGGATGTGCTGCCGGCGAGTCTGCCGGCGCAGAAATTGATTCACACCAGCTGGTTTCACGCCGATTGTATTGCCTCTCATT
>JBLHGI010000196.1:0-11445 GCA_047616505.1 Planctomycetota bacterium | reverse complement strand
ATAAACGCCCAAGATGCCATAGAAGAAGCAGCTCCCCCGACGCCACAAATAAATATTCGAGCATATGCCGCCCACTTTACCAGCCGATATAGACAATAACCCGCCGCAACAATTCGTCCGCATAGAAGTGCACGACAATGGCATCGGCATCGATGTGCAAACTCAGCAGCGCATTTTTGAACCATTCTTTACGACCAAAAGCGTCGACAGCGGCACGGGCTTAGGGCTGTCGACGGCTTATGGAATCGTCAAACAACACGGCGGCTGGCTCGATCTCAGCAGCGAAGTCGACAAGGGCTCGACCTTTACACTGCACCTGCCGGTGAGTATTGCTACTGCTCATTGTCCACCTGCGCAACAGGCTTTATTATGTAGTGAGCGTACGGACTAATACCATCTCCAGGCGGGGCACATGTATCTATCTTCCGAACAAAAAGACCACTTTGCACGCGAAGGGTATTTGCTAGTCGAAAACGCCTTAAGCGGTACAGACCTACAGCCTCTCATCGACGATTACACCGCCTTCATAGACCGGCGGGCGCGCCAACTGCATCAACAAAACAAACTATCCCAGCTCTATGAAACCGAGCCGTTCTCGCGCCGCCTTGCTCAGATCTGCCGCGAAGACCTCTCTATATATCGCGACATCGACCTGATGAATTTTCGCGGTCGCGACGCATTTGCCTTTCTACATAACGAAGCGCTCTTAGATTTAATCGAAGATCTCATAGGTCCCGAAATCACCTGTAGCCCGATCCAGCACGCGCGCGCAAAACTACCCGCCAACCTGCTGCAAAAAGTGGCAGCTACTGATGCAGAAGCGAAGACCCAACTCTCAGCGGCGATTGCTGAGAATGTCGCTCCCTGGCACCAGGATGCCCAAGTGCATTTAGAAGAAGCCGATCCCAGTTTCATCCTAACGGTCTGGCTACCACTCTGCGATGCCACACCGCAAAACGGTTGCTTGCAACTCATACCACGTCAGCACCTACGCGACACCGTCTATTGGAGCGAGGGCTTCGGCATCAGCGACGAGAACTTACCCGCCACCAAGGTCCTAACATTGCCCATGCGCAAAGGCAGCGTGCTTTTAATGCACAAGCTCATCCCCCACCGGTCGACACCCAATACCAGCGATGATATCCGCTGGAGCCTCGATTTGCGCTACCAGCGCAGCGGCACGCCGACGGGGCGTTCCTTCTACCCGGCCTTCGTCGCACGCAGTCGCGCCAATCCCGCCGCTGAGCTGCGCGACCACGCCGAGTGGTCGCGTCAGTGGCAACAGGCCTTAGCAGACATCACACCCGCCAATCGCCCACGCCGCCAGAACCGCCCAACGAGTCCTGCCCCCATGCCCGGAGCGGCGGACGCCTAATTCAGCACTCCGCGATAAATAGCCTCGGCATCCGCCGCCTCTACTTCGACCGGATTGGGGTCGAGCAGACGGCGAACCGTCATCGCCAACTCGACCATACGCGGTATATCGTCTTCGCTCAGACCGGCCGCGCGCAATGAGCCATAGGGCGTATAGTCCCGACGCAGACCATCGACCCAATTCGCGGCAAGCTCAACCCCTTCCGACCGACTTTTGTCCTGCAAGTCCAGACCGGCGACACCCGCCGCATAATAGTATTTGTCGGCCACTGCCACCGCATTGTGGCGCATAACTCCCGGCAAGACCAGCGCCACGGCGGCGCCATGCGGCACCGGCGCACCGCGTTCGTAGGACAGCTTTTCTATGCCATAGCCCAAGGCGTGCCCCGCCCCTGTGTTAATGGGACCGAGTAATAGGCCAGCCAGCAGCGCACAGCGCGCCATGCCATAGCGCGCCGCACTATCCTGCGCACCATTCCTTACTGCGGGCACAAAAGCCAGCGCACCTGCCCTAAACGCTGCGCGCGCCACGGCATCACCAACGGCGTGGCTCTTTTTCGATGCCGTGCATTCCAGCGCATGTCCCAACGCGTCCAACCCCGTTACGGCCGTCAGCACCGGGGGCATAGAACGCTGTAAGACGGGGTCATTTAATGCCACACGCGGCTCCAAAAAATCGCTGTAGACCGCTTTTTTTCCCTCGGCATCGGCGATGACCACGACCCTACTGGCCTCGCTGCCCGTGCCCGCCGTCGTCGGCACCGCCAGCACGGGCCAACGCGCGGGCTCCGGTATCAGATCAAACCCCCAATAGTGATCAATCGACTCACCCGTCGTCGCAACACAGGCGGCGGCCTTGGCCGTATCCATGGTGCTGCCCCCCCCCAAGGCAACCACTACGTCCGCGCCAGATGCAATGATCGCTTCGGCACATTGCCCGACGCTCTCTACCGTCGGGTTACTCACGACGCCATCGTATTGACCGACCAACTCGATACCCGCTTGCCGCAGCGCATTCTCAACGTGCACCGCCAACCCTACTACACCGGGATCGCGCACGAGCAGCGCTTTTTTGCATCCCAGGCGTTCGCACTCCTCACCCAACATCTTTACGGCCCATTCTCCGAGAATTACACGCCGCTGGTCGAACTTGAATACGCTCTTTAATTGCTCGAGATTGTGCTCGTCGGCAAAGAACGCACTGCCGCGTAACAATTCCTCATTTATCAGCACCTGCTCCATATCCCTATCACCTCCGTTTAGTGTATCCTACGTTCGCTCTGCAAAAGCGCCCGTCCTTTTCCTACCTAGTATGACAACGACTAATAGCACAATAGCATTTGGGAGAAACCATTGGTCGCCCTGATTTTTTCCCATATATTGTATAAAAATATTCACCACCAGAGTAGTTTGACGCCAACGACATCATACGTGCGCGATACTGGAATACACCCATATCGCGATGCTACGCGAACTATAAATAGAGGGTCTAATTATATGAGCACCAGTGCGAACTTGGGACAGACCTACGCCGAACAAGGCTTTGTTAGCGGCATCGATATATTTAACACAGACGAAATCGATCATTTCCGCAGCTGCTTCGACCAGCTAGAAGCGAGCGAAGGCCGCGAGAAGTGTCAGATTGGCCTACAGGCGCGCCACCTCACCGACGAGTTCATCTGGAAACTGGCCACCGACCGACGCATACTCGATGCCATGCAAGAAGTCATGGGCCAAGACCTGCTGCTGCTCTCGACCCATTTCTTTTGTAAGTATCCCGATCCAGAGGGCAAGAAATTTGTCGCCTGGCACCAAGATGTTACGTATTGGGGCCTGGAGCCAGCCGAAGCGCATACCGCGTGGATTGCCATCGACGATGCCGACATCGAGAACGGCTGTATGCAGGCTATTTTATCTTCACATAAAGACGGCATTGCCGCCCACGACAAATCCGACAAAGAAGGCAATTTACTCAGTATTAACCAAGCGATTCCCGACGAGTTAGTCGACACCAGTAAAGTCGTCAACCTAGCGTTAAAGGCCGGACAGATCTCCATCCACGACGGCCAGCTCTACCACGCCAGCAACCCCAACATATCCAATAGACGCCGCTGTGGGCTCACCGTGCGTTTTATTGCCCCGCACGTAAAACAAGTGCAGCTCAATTCAACGGGCGACAAATGGCCGACCATCCTCGTGCGCGGACAAGACGAGCATCATAACTTCCCCGCACAGGAAATGCCCTTCCCCCTGCCTTGACATCGGCCCGCCGCGCAGAGCATTTTATAAGAGACAACACTTAATACACTATAAGGAGCATATAATGGCCCAATACGACCGGATGGCCGTCCTCAACGCCATCTTCGATTCCGGCATCGTGCCCGTTTTCTATAACAAAGATCCAGAGACGACTATCAACATCGTCGAGGCCTGCGCCAAAGGCGGCGCGCGCTGCGCTGAATTTACCAATCGCGGTGACTTTGCCTACCACGTCTTCACCGAAGTAGTGCAACACGTAATAGCCAACAAGATCGACATTATCATGGGTGTCGGCTCGATTGCCGATGCGCCGACGGCCGGTCTCTACATCGCCAACGGCGCCAATTTCGTCGTCGGCCCATTGCTCAACCCAGATGTGGCCAAACTGTGTAACCGCCGCAAGATCCCCTACTCGCCGGGCTGTGGCAGCGTAACGGAAATCGGCCAAGCCGAAGAGCTAGGCGTCGAACTCGTCAAGGTCTTTCCCGGCAGCGAAGTCGGCGGTCCCGCCTTCGTCAAATCGGTCTTGGGCCCGTGCCCGTGGACGCGCATTATGCCCACGGGCGGCGTCGATGCCACCCGCGAAAGCCTCGAAGGTTGGTTTAAAGCGGGTGTCACCGCCGTCGGCGCCGGCTCCAAGCTCATCACCAAGGAATTGGTCGATGCCAAGGACTGGGATGGTTTGGCCGAAAAGGTCGCACAGAGCGTGCAGTGGATCAAGGAGATTCGCGCCGAAATGGCATAAGCGAACACACCCAAAGATTCAGCAAGGTATAATAAGGGCTTCGATTTTTTTCGAAGCCCTTATTCAGTCCTAAAATATGCATTTGTTTTTGTTCATTCTGCTTATTTTGAGGCTCCGCGTTACTTCATTTATCGAGGAGGGGTTAATGAAAAGACCAACATTGAAACAACTTGCTACCCTAGTGTTAGTCGCCATAGTCGGCGTCGGCTTAGCCGCCACGCCGGGCGAAGCCAAAAAGAAAAAGAAGAATAAAAAAGAGATAGCCAAGCTCATTTACGAAACGCCACCACAGGTCAATTACACCTCGCATTGGAAGATGTAAATATTTACGACGCAACGACCGGGGCATTCGGCAACTTAGCGGCCTCGATGTACAATCTCCCCACCGCTGAAGAAGGTGGAGAAACGCCAGAATGGGAGAAACTATCGCATCATCACGGCGTACAAGCAATGGTCAGCAAAGACGGTGAGGAAATTACGCCCACTGGCACATACCGCGCTACATAGACGAGCCCCCCGTTGAGTTAGACCAAGACAATAGCATCCGTTTTGTTAAAAAGAACCCTTACGATAAAGACAAAGACGGACGTCGAGACGGTTTCCCTAACGAAGAAATGCAGCTGACGGCAGGGATGTATACGGTCGACTATTATCTCGACTACGAAACCACTGCTTTCTATTTTTCCCCTTTCGAAGTCGTCGAAATCGCCAGCGGCAGGAAAACGGGCTATTTCACCAAGGGACCTTGGGACGACCTCATTAAGCTGCGTTGGGGTGGTGATTACCTCTACATGGGGCGCTATTTCCTCAACACGAACTTAAAAAACAGCAAGTATCAAAAATTAATGGCCACCCTGCACAATAGCGAAGGCACGCGCATCGCTCGTTTTGGTTATCCCGACTCGGAGGACAGCCCGTTTGAGGGCGGAGGCAGGAATACTTGGGCTTATGAAGAACAGTATCTCTACCGCACCGAGGGCGGCGAGGTAAAACGCGAGCATCTCGTCGACGGCAGTTACGAGATCCGCAGCGAGTACGACGGAGTCAAAGGCACCTACGCCTTTACCGTCAAAGATGGCGAAATTGAGTATTCGGGCCGCCAGGTATTGGAAGGCGATCTACATGCCATAATCGATGAAGAAGACGTCTATTATCTGCAGAGCGCCGAGAGCACGTATTTGAAGTAATACGCGATTTCGATAGCACAACAAACGAAAGGCCCCGGCATAGCAGCCGGGGCCTTTCGCATTTTCTATAGCAACGTTGGGACCCGTTTTTGTTTCTGCGCGCCTTCTCTCAGGCCAACATCTTCTTCATAATGTCCGCCATCTTCTCCACTTCCGTTTCGCTGTTAAAAATATGCGTCGACACGCGGATCGGATTGTAGTTGGCATGCGGCCCTTTGACGTGTTCTGCGGGCACATAAGCATAGGTGCCCTGTGCCGGCTTGAGAATGATATTGTGTTCATCCCAGAACCGCTTGACGATTAGACCGCGGTCGCCTTTGGCCTTATCGAGCGCAAAGCTCACGACCCCCGAAGACAATTCCTCTTGATCCGGCGTCAGCAGCGTCAGCGCCGAAATATCGCGCAGGCGCGCGCGCGCCAGGCGACTGAGTTGGCGGCAGCGCGCTTCGATGCGATCGCGGCCAATGGCGTTGTGAAAATCCATCGCCACCCCGTGCCCCAAAATCTGCGGCACATTGCGCGTGCCGACAGAGGCCGAATACGAACCGTACCCCGAATAGAGCATGATCGGCTGTACGCGTTCTTGTGCCTCTTTGCGCACATAGAGCAGCCCGCTACCCTTAGGTGCCAACATCCATTTGTGGCTGGAAGACGCATAGGCATCGACCCCTAACGCTTTGACATCCACATTGAGCATGCCCGGAGCCTGCGCCCCGTCACAGACCAGCAAAATATCTTTGGGCCGCGTGAGTTGGGCAATATCGGCCATCGGCATCTGCAAACCGGTAATCGTATCGATATGGCTAAAACTGCAGACGCGCGTGCGCTTGCTAATATGGCTCTCGATGCGCTCTAAAATCTCCGCTTTATTCTTTACCGGATTGGGCATCTCCATATAGCGCATCTTTACGCCGTGGTGCTTGGCCAAATATTGCCAGCAGACCATGCCACCGCCGTGTTCGTGGTTGGTCGTCAATATCTCATCGCCCCTTTTGAGCTTGAGACCAGAGGCCACTAAATTCATGCCCTCTGTCGTATTGCGCGTCAGCGTCACTTCGTCTTTACTCGCCCGCAAAAATTCCGCCGCTTTTTCGCGCACGACTTCTAACCCAGCCCCTATACCTCCCCACTCATTGTGATAGGGATCGGCTTCCTGCTGGCGCATAAAACTGGCCACCGCATCGATAACCAAACGAGGCGTTGCGCCGATGCTGCCGCAGTTAAAATGCACCAAACCTGGGTTGAGTGTGAATTCGTGCCGCACCCGCTTCCACAGCTTGCCGTCGTCTACGCTCGTCCCCAAATCGTCGCGCAATCGCTCAACCTGCTGCTCCAAAGCTTCTCCCACTCCGGGCAAAACCTGTGCCGTCGCCACCGCTGCGGCCAAACTCTTTACAAAGGTCCGTCGTTGCATAATTCCCTCTCGCAATATAGTTCGCGCTTAGAATAGCTCCGCTCTCTCATTCCATCAACTATAGAAAAAACCATACCTGCTATTCTACTAACCAGTTGTTGCAGCCTCTCTCATTCCGTTTATTAGGCGTCGGTACGAAAATTAACACGCCAACCGCCACAGGCCATCACGTTACGCAAAGGGAATATACACATGAAATACCTGCTCAGCGCCGCCCTCGCTTGTATCCTATCCGCCTCGTCTATTGCAGCTCAAGAAGCCGTCGCCATCAGCAAGTTGCCTTTCAGCGCCGCGCGCAAGGCCGGTGACACCCTCTATATCAGCGGCCAGATCGCCCGCACCAGCGACGGCAAAGACGTCAAAGATTCAGTCGGAGCCGAAACGCACCAAACAATGAAAAACCTCGGTCGGATCCTCAAGGAAAACGGCTACACCTACGACGACCTCGTCAGCGTCACCATCTGGCTCAACGACATCGAAGACTACCACCAGATGAACAAGGCCTATGCCTCTTATTTTGAAAAGAAGTTCCCGGCGCGCGCCTGCACCGGTGGAGCGCAGATCGTCTTCGGCTTTAAAGTCGAAATCGCCGCAATCGCCCACAAAGACGATGACGACGATTAATCGCACCTATCAGTCGCCGGAAACGTATGCAAACGGGCACCCTCGGCTTGGCCCAGTGCGGGCAATATCCATTAGAAAGTGCGCGAACAAGAGATATCTCTATTCGCTATTTGCCCCTATATTGCGTAGTCTGCCACAACCAATATTTAGCAAACATACTTGCTGGAGGTCTAATTGTTTCTACTAGCCGCCCTGATACTATCCGTTTTATCCCCTCTTGCCCTGTTCGCCCATCCCGGCGACCTCGGCGAACATGTCATCAACGCATACGACCTCGGCGATTCACCTCCACCAGAGATCGATGGGCGCTTAGACGATGCCCCTTGGCAATCGGCCCAATCTCAACGCGGCCTGCAGCAACTGAGACCACAGCGCGGCGAGCCGGCGACCGACGATACGGAATTTTATATCCTCTACGACCGCTACAATCTATACGTCGGATTTCGCTGCTACGACGCCGAGCCAGATAAGATTCTAAACCGCCTCGACAGGCGCGGCAATATCTTTCCATCCGATTTCATCTCTTTCTACATCGATCCGCACCACGACCATCGCACGGGCTATACGTTTGCCACCACGCCCGGTGGTATCCAATCCGACGGCTATCGCTACGACGACAGTAGTTCCGACCGCAACTGGCGCGGGATTTGGTGGGTCGAATCGCACATCGACGACCAGGGTTGGACCGCTGAATTTAAAATACCCTTTGCCAACTTTCGTTTCCCCGAAGGCCAAAAGCAGGTCTGGGGCTTTGATATCGAGCGGTTAAACAAGCGAAAAAACGAATGGACGGTTTGGAAGCAGATGGCGCAGGCCGGCGTCTATACGCGTATGTCCGAACTAGGCCACATCGTCAGCTTTTCCGATATTGAACCAGGTAAACTCTTCGAAGTCACCCCCTATGCGCTCAGCGGCGTAACCAAGACCTCGGGACAGTCCAGCGATGGCCAGGGGGCCGTGGGACTCGACCTACAGTACAGTTTGACGGCAGCACTGAAGGCCAACCTGACGGTCAATCCAGATTTTGCCCAAGTCGAAGCCGACCAGGTCGAAATCAACCTGACCCGCTTTCCCACGCGCTTTGACGAGAAGCGCCCCTTCTTCGTCGAGGGGAATAGTTCTTTCGAAACGCCCTTAGACCTCTTCTTTAGCAGGCGCATCGGCAGCCGCGGCGATATCGTCTGGGGCAGTAAACTAACCGGTAAGGTCGGAGACTATTCGCTCGGCTTTCTCTCTAGCCAGACCGGTGGCACGGGGCTGCTGGAGTTTGGAGACGGTCCGTCGCAGAGCGAAGATGCACTATACTCGGCCCTGCGCATCAAGAAGGACGTGCTGCGTCGATCGAATATCGGCATCATGTATGCGGGCAAAGAATGGGATGACAAACACAGCCGGGTAGGCGGTATAGACGCCAATATAACGATCGCGCAAGACTACAAACTCCAGGGGCAGTATGCACAGAGTTTCCAGGTGGGAGCCGATAAAGACAACTCGGCATTCACCCTAGAATTGAGCCGGCGCAACTTTCTTTGGGAAGCCGAGCTGGCCCTAGAGAGAGTCGATCCACTGTTCGAGACCAACGAAACCGGATTCATGCGCAAAGAGCTATTTCGCGGCTGGCAGCGAATGGGCATTCAGTCCTTTTATGGCCCGCGCTGGAAACAGCACCAGGTCTACGTCAGCGCCCAGGTAGACTTAGCCGAGGGGCTCTACGATGACGCTTATTTCACTAGCTGGCAACAGAACAATCCCGGCGCACAGCTATCGGCCGAATTTGAAGAAGACCTCATCGGCTGGGAGAGCAGAATCAGCACCGGGATGGAATTGACGGAAACGGCCGTCAGCGGCTTTGAACTCTACTTTGAGCGCAGTCGCAATATAGAGCTTACGGATATCTTCAACGCCAACGAATACGGTTTCTTCGTCGAAACCAACTCCGCTCGCTCTGCATCGGTTGAACTCAGAGGTAGCATGGGCGACTTCTTCAACTTCTCTCGCCAAGCCGTCGGCAAACAGCGCCAGCTCTCGCTCTTTAGCACGCTGCGCCCCCGCACCAACCTCGCGGTCGACATTGGCACGACCTACGCCCAGACTCGAGATCGAGCGGACGAAGTCGACGGCCGCTTCCTCGTCGGCTCGCTGCGCACGACCTACTTATTCACGCGCGACACCTTTCTGCGCATCTTCGCGCAGACCGAACAGCAGCGCCTGTATTTAGGGGAAAAACAAACGGATACCAACCACCTCTTTAGCGCCCTCTTTGGCTGGGAGTACAGCCCCAAGAGTCATTTCTTTGTCGCCTATAACGAGACGAGAGGTGATACTCGGCCCGATAATAGAGTGCTCTTACTCAAACTATCCTATCTGGCAAACCTCTAAGCCGCTATGGTCACAACGACGCTTAACGCAGAGCGTTGCGAATCCTAAAACAATAGGCGTGTTGGCACGGCACCTGTAGCGGAGATATTTCGGGGGGGGAAAGCAAAAGCCTTTCCCCCTCTGCCCGCCAACTAATAGGCTGTGCCAATCCCAGCATCTCAATTTCTATGCCTTCCGTCGAGCCGATGCCCTCTATGGCGAATGGGCCCTGCGGCCACTCCGTGCATATCGCATAGAGATCGCTGCCTTTGGCCGTATAGCGCACGGTCGGCACCTTCCCTTTGTCGTCTCCCAGAGGAAGCCGCCAAAGCTGCGTGCCGTAAATAGCCTCGCCATTGACCTCGAGCCAAGCGCCGATATCGCATAAGCGCTCCTGCATGAGCAGCGGTATCCTGCCATCGGCGGTAGGGCCAATATTGAGCAGGAAGTTGCCGCCGCGGCTGACGACATCTATTAATTCGTGTACGAGCTCTTTTGATGTCGAATAATCGCCTAAATTTTCGGCCCGATTAAATCCGTATGATCCGCCCACCCCGCGGCTTTCCTCCCAGGGATGGTCGGCCCCTATTGCATCACTATCTCGGTACTCGCTAGAGAAATAATCGCCGTGCTTACCCGGCATGCCTTTGGCCCAGCGATCGTTGACGACCACCTCATCTCTATTGGCCGCCTCGTTGTAGAGCCAAGCGAGAAATTCCTTCGTCTGCCAATAGTCCTCGCTGCCATCCCACTCTCCCCCATCGGAAAAAATAAGCGACGGCTGGTATGCTTCGACCAATTCCCGCAGTTGCGGCATGAGATGCTGGTCGACATACTGATCTTCGGGTATGCGGTATTTATCTACCAGTGCCTTGTCCACATAATAACCGGACGGCACGCGATGGGTCCAGATCGATTCCCATTCTATGATCGAATAGTACAAACCCATTTTCAGTCCGTTGGCGCGCACCGCACTACTCAACTCACCAACGAGATCTCTGCCCGGACCGATAGCGCTGCTGTTCCAGTTTTTTTTATAAGGACTTTTAGTCGGCCACAAACAATAGCCGTCGTGATGCTTGGAGGTCAGCACTACATAACCAGCGCCCGAACGGCGAAAGAGTTTAGCCCAATAGTCCGCGTCAAAGAGTTCAGCCGTAAAGAGCTTGGCAAAGTCGCGATATTCAAATTGCTCGCCATAATGCGCCTTGTGGAAGGCATCGCCGCCGTGCTCGTGATCGCCAATGACACTGGCGTAGTACCATTCCGCATAAGAGGCGTAGCGTTCATCGCCCAGCGGCCGCCAAGCGGGGACCGAGTATACGCCCCAGTGGATAAAGATGCCGAACTTGGCGGCGGCAAACCAAGTAGGCAATGGTCGGCTATCGAGCGATTCCCAAGTGGGCACATAAGACGGTGATTTATCGGTCTGACCCATCGCTTAGGCTCCAATGGATGTATTAGACAATGAGACTCATTAAGAG
>JBLHGI010000195.1:0-11596 GCA_047616505.1 Planctomycetota bacterium | reverse complement strand
CCACGTCTTTTCTATGGAATCCATCGACGGGCAAGTAGAGGACCACGGCGTAGCCCTTGCATTAGAGGATATTCCCTGGGCAGAGCGACAGCTATGGGCTCCCGATGCCGCCGAGAAAGACGGCACCTACTACTTTTATTTTCCAGCTAAAGGTGCCGACGGAATTTTTCGCATTGGCGTCGCCTCCAGCCCTAGTCCCAGTGGCCCCTTTGTAGCCGAAAAAAAGCCAATCGACGGCAGTTACAGCATAGACCCGTGCAGTTTTGTCGATACCGACGGCACTGTCTACCTCTATTTTGGCGGTATATGGGGCGGACAACTACAGAACTGGCAGACGGGCAGCTACGATGCCGACGGCGCCGAACCAGCCGACTCCGAAGCGGCCATCATGCCGCGTGTTGGCGCGTTGGACACGAGCATGAAGTCGTTTGCAGAGGATATAAAAGAAGTTCAACTATTAGACGCCGACGGCACTCCGCTAAAGGCGGGCGACCACGAGCGGCGCTTTTTTGAAGGCCCCTGGGTACACAAACGCGGCGACGTCTATTATTTCTCTTATTCGACCGGCGACACCCACTATCTCGCCTATGCAACGGGCGATAACCCTTTGGGGCCTTTTACCTACCAAGGACGCATACTCGAACCGGTTTTGGGCTGGACGACACACCATTCCATTGTCGAATTCGCCGGTCGCTGGTATCTCTTCTATCACGATGCGAGCCTTTCCAACGGCGTCAACCACTTGCGCTGCGTAAAAGTAAAAGAGCTCGATTACGACGATGCCGGCCAGATGTTTATTCTCTCTAAAGAAACACCCCAGAAAGCGCTATGAAAACAAATAAAACAGAAGCCCTGCTCTTCGATTTAGGTGGCGTACTCGTCGAGATCGATTTCGATCTCGCATTTGGCCATTGGCAATCGCTCACAACACTCAGCGTCGCCGAAATGAAGTCGGTCTTTCACTTTGACCTCGCCTATGAAAAACACGAACGCGGCGAAATAGGAGCCGAAGCGTATTTTGCACATTTGCGCACGCTGCTCAAGCTGGAGGGTAGTGACGAGGAGATCGCCGCCGGTTGGAACGCGATCTTCATCGCCGAGATCAGCGAAACGCTCAGCGCAATACGCCAAATCGGCCCTAGTATTCCTTGCTATGCCTTCACCAATACCAACGCAGCGCACCAAGCGGCTTGGTCATCGATGTTCCCCGCCGTTGCGCCTCTTTTTAAACGAGTCTTTTCGTCGTGGGAGTTGGGCCTGCGCAAACCCGAGCAGCGCGCCTTCGCCGCCGTCGTCGACCAAATTGGCGTGCCAGCACATTCTATTCTGTTCTTCGACGACACGCTAGAAAATATAGAGCAAGCTAAACGCGCGGGGTTACAAACGGTGCACGTTGGCTCGGCTGCCGATACGACCGCAGCGCTCGCGGCCCTTTAAAAAGCCACTTAGAATGCGTCTGGCCAGATTTGTGCAGCGGTGCGCGCCACTTCTATAAATAGTGCCTCTAAGCGCTGATAATACACCTCTTCAGACAATTGCCCCTTCTGCGCAATAAAAGCCTCTGCCAAGACCAACGCCTGCTCGTATTGCCGCACTAGAGCCTCGGGCACCCCAGCGGGGAACTGCATCTCCCGCACAAAAACAGTATCCGCCTTCGCTCCATCACGAGACTCTCCTACGTCCAGCGGCAAGCGCGAGCCAAGGCCGTCGCCATCGTCATCGATCAAGGCGTGTTCCGTCGCCAATAACTCCTTGCCACTATAACTGGCCTGAGTCAAGACAGAGGCTTGCGCACAAATTTCTAATACGGAAATGCGCCCATCGCGGTTCTGATCGGCACTCGCACTCTCCAAGGCCGTGAGCAGATGCTCCATAAAAAGTGGTGCATTGCGCTCTTCTATACTGCGGGTGCTCGTACAGATAATTCGCCCGTTCTCACTCAGGACGTTGATAAATGCCGAACTGACTGAGGCCGTATTGACTAGGACTATCTGCTCCGTCTGCAGCGAGCGCAGCAAAAGATCCAGGGTGCCTGCACTCAGATCCGGGCCGGGAATATTCAGCTTAGCTACGCCGTCGCGAAATGAACCATGGCCAATCAACCAGACAAAGAGTACATCGCCTGCCACCACTTCGTTTTTTAACTGACGAAACGCTCGTTCAATTATGTGCAGCGAGTCCGCGACTATATGTACCTCGTCCTGCGCGTGGCCCATCTCCGTTATTAATACTTTTTTCAAGCGCTGCTGCCAGTCTGCAAAGCGCTGTTCGTATGCTCGCTCGCCGCCGCTGCCTACAATTATGAGATCATGCGGTTCAGCCCAAGCCCACGACGCGACCAACAGGCACCCTATTATGACGCGCACCATCACGGCTGCCCCCGCCTGCGCCGCCCATACCACTCGAGTGCTAAAAGGACAAAGGCCAGCGCGTAGAACGGCGGAAAGTGCCATAGGTAAAAGCGCTGTAAACGCTGGCTCTCAACGTCGGTCCAGGGAATTTTAGCGGGCAACGTTTCCAATTCGTCCAATGTCATAAATTCACCGCCCGTCTGCGCCGCCAATTTCTGCAACAAAACGGGGTTGTAGCGCGCATTTTCCAGCTCGCGATAATCTTTACGCACCAGCAGCATATCCTGCAAGATGGCAACGCGGCGCTCCTCGGCATCGCGCGCGACCAATTCCAGTGAATAGAGATCGGGTTCCAACGCGGGAAGTTCCACTTGATATCTGCCGACCTCTGAGAGAGTTTCCTCGACCGTTAGCTGCTGTGGGTCTCTACCCGCCCCTCGTAGCTCCACCCTCACCGTTAATCCTTCGCGCGGCCGATACAAACTATCGCGCACGCTAAAATGCAGTCGTCCCTCTTCGCCAGCGCGCAGATCCTCGTTGCCACCGACTAAGACAACGGGGTCGGGCACATCCTTGACCATGGCGCGCAGCATCTGCCGCCAAAAGCGCTCGTGCGCCTCGTCTGCCAATTCCGACTGCATTTGCCAACGCCAAGTAGCCCCCGTCGCCAACACCGCACTCAAGCCCGCACCATAGCGCTGCCAAGTAAAAAGAGGTCGCTCGTCGTCACTCGCGGCCAATACCGTAGCACCGGCGCGCGCTGCACCCAATTCATTGAGACCATAGAGCGGTGGCAACCTCTGCCATAGAGCACTGTTGCGCTCGGGGTCGGCATCTAGAGCAAAAGCTCCGGCCAACACCCCTTCAATCGTCGGCGCCGCAATAAAAGGGGAGCCACGCCATGCAGCCGCGCTGCGCTGGAGTACAACAGGTAATACGGGTTCAATCAGACTGCGTGCATAGCCGCCTTCCGTCAAACCGCGTGGTCCTCCCGCAAGCAGCAAGGCGCCACCGCGCTGTCCGACAAAATCCGCCGTCAGCGCCAGCTGTGTCTCAGAAAAAAAAGAGCGCTCTATATCACCCCATATAACCAGGTCAAAAGGATAGAGTGCGGCGGCGGCGCGCGGATATCCATGCGCCAATTCATCCGCCTCTAATCCCAAGCGCAAAAAAACGGCCTCGTCATAACGCGGTGCCTGCGCTGCTTCGTCGTCGAATCCGGCAAAGAGCGGGTTGGCCAGCGACGTCTCGCGACCGCGAAACTCAAACTTGCGCTCAGCCCCCGAAATGCGAATCAAACTCGATAGCTCAAGCTGCGAGTCGAGTTCGAGTGCGCGCCGGACAAACTTATTTTCCCAATTGGGCCGCCCGCCAAAATAGAGAATCCGATAAACGCGCTGGCGGTTGTCCACTGCAAAAGCACGCGTATTATCCTCACTCACTAGATCTTCTTGCCCAGAACCACCATAGTCGTCGCCGTCTGCCAAACGCACGCGCGCCGTATAGCGCAGAAAACCGCGCCGCGTCGGCACGAACTCCAAACGCGTGCTCTGCTCTACCCCACCCTGCAAAACCAGCGCCTTTGACTCGACGACACGCGCTCCATCTACTATTTCCAATACCGCTTCACGTCCACCCATACCCCGTGCGCTGATATAGGCAACAACGGCGACCGGACTTTGGTCAAAAACCGTGCGCGACACCGACAAACTCTCCAGTGCCAGCGAAGTCCACAGCGTGTCGGGCTCCACGCCAACGGTGAAAATGGGAACGTCTAACCCGGACAACGAAGCCGGGTATTCGCTCTGCTGCACACCATCCGAAAAGAGTATTACCGCCGCGATGGAGCTACCCGCCATGCGCGCGAGTGCCCCGTCTACCGCCGCATATAGGTCGCTGCGTTTCGCGTCAAAATGCAGGTCCTCTACGGCGCGCAAACGCTCTACCCCGGCGCCAAAACGAAAGCGTGCAACTTGGTGTGTCTGCCCTATAATTGCGCCCAATTGCGTTTGCTCATACTGCATCAATAGGCGTTCTGCCCGGCTCTGGCCGTCGCGACCCCGCACCTGCATACTCTGCGAATCGTCAAAGAGCAGCAGAACGAAGTGCCGGCCGAGTTCGCGGTGGCGCGCCAACAGCTGCGGATCACATACCAAGAAAGCCACCAGCGCGAAGACCGCCGCACGCAGCAAAGCCAAAAGCGAACGCCAGGGTTGTGGCAAAGACGACAAACTATACCAGCCATACAGCGCTACGACAGCAAAAAGAACCAATAGGGCCAAGAGCACTAACGGCGTAGATACCGCCACACCAAATGCCAGAGACAACGCGCCGTATTCGCGCCCGTCACCCACCCACTCTAATAGTGCCTGCGCCAAAGAATTCATCGTCTTATTCGTCTTCCATCTCAGCGAGCCGTTCAAAGTATTCGGCTACCAGTTGGCGATAACGCGGCGGCACCTCGCTGGCATCGACCGGCGGCATCTCGCGCTCACCGCGCAGCGTTTCAATCTCGCGCTCCAACACTTCGGCCGCGCGCTGCAACGGCAGAACGGCACGTTCAAAGACCAGGTCATACTGCGGTTTTTCCTTCTCACCCTCACCGCGAGCCAGCTCGACAATGCCTTCGCTTAGACCTCCCAGCATTTGGCGTGCGACGCTGTCTTCTGGCAACAACTCGCGCGCATCGCGCACCGCCCCAGCCCAATTGCGATAGTCTCTGCCGGTAGAGCGCGGCGGCGGCATTTCCCTTTCGACACCCCCACCCTCTCCCCGACCTCCACCTTGCCCACCCACCGCAGCCCCTTCCCGCGTTGCAGACACCTCTGTATTCGCAGACGCGCCAAGTTCACCTGGCCCATTCTCGCGCTCTGCCATACGCCCCTCATTACTCGTTTCCCTCTCTCCCACTCCTTCAAGCGCGCGCGCCAGATCGCGCAGCTGCGTCAACGCCTTGCGCCGCGCATCTAGGTCATCTATTGCCACATAGTGCTGCAGCGAATCCAAACGCGCCCGCGCCAACACTAGCTTGCGGCCCGTTTCATCTTGCAGCGTTTGCGCCGACGCGCCGTATCTCATCTGCCTACTGCTCTCACGCAGATCCTCGTAGATGCCCTGACGACTGGTCTGGCGCAGCCAATCCCCGAGCTTGCGCGCGACCAAGTCCTGGCCCGAACGCTCGGCCAACTCCCCGGCTTCGCCCATAAAACGAGCAAAGTCCTCGGCCAATGCCTCCTGCGCCAAAGCCGCCTCATTTTTCGGTGCGCGCTGATCTTTAACCATATCGGCCTGGCGTGTGCGCAAACTATCGAGCCCCGCAGCCAGCTGATCTAAGCGCTGCGCCAAACCAGCGCGAGAAAGTTGGTCCAGATCGCGCTCTGCACGCTGCAACGCTTCCTGCGCCCTGCTACCAGCGGCGCGGGCGCGCTGGGTCTCGCCCTGTTCAAGCTCTGCAGCGCTGCGCTCCATCTGCTGCCGTGCCTCTTGCAGCTGCTGGCGTGCCTGCGCGCGCTGACCAACATCTAGTTCGCCACTGGCAACCTGCCCGCCGACTTGGTCTAAAGCCTCTAATACGCGGCGCTGTTCGCTGCGCAGCTCTTGCAGCTGCCGCTGTGCCTCGGCGCGCACTGCTTCGTCTTCGCTCTGCAACTCGGAAACGAGCGCCGCCATATCTTCGTTTAGAAATTCTTGTCGGCGAGCCAATTCCTCTAAGCCATCGCGCGCTTCTTCGGCCGCCTGCATTTGTTCGGCAAGGGTAGATGCCTCTTCTCTAAAATCGCGACGGCGCGAAGTCTCTAGCGCCTCTAACTCGCGGTCGCGCGCGCTGCCGCCACCGCCACCACTCCCCTGTGCGCTATTGCCCTGAGTCACCTGGCGATCTTGCGGCGCCAGCTGTAACAGATAGTGATACGCACGCTGTTGGTGCGTCATAGCCCTAGTCAATACAGATATTGAATCGGGCCCGACTGCATTTGCCAACGCCTCTAGCGCTCCGGCAACCTCGCCGCGAAACTGGGCCAATACGTGCTCGCGTCCCGGCGCCGGCGGTGCGCTCGTCGCCGCACTTAATACTTCTCCCTGCGCTGCCACTATGCGCTCGCTCCGCGAGCCAAACTCCGCCGATTCCAGCCCCTTCGCATCGCGGCGCAAATTCCAAGTGGCGATAATAACCTGTTTTTGCTCTGCCGCCGATCCTTCATTCGCCCCGCCTTGGCCCGCTCCTTCGTTCGAAATAGCCTCGCTATATTCGCGATAAAATGGGCGAATCTCTATAAAGTATGGATCGCCCAACGTTTCGTAGGCAGAGCGCCCTGGTTTGTAATCTTCAGCCCAAAGCGTCCATGTCACCAAATCGCCGGCGCGCAGATCCAACTCTTCAAGGGCCAACAAATATTCGCCTTCCCTCTCCGTAGTACCCTCTGTATCCCCCGAGCCCAGCGCTAAACGCACCGTCTCGCGCCCGGCCACTTCGTATTCCAAACCATAGGATCCGAGGCCATAATCGTCTTTGACGACAAAAGAGAAACCGATCTCTTCAAGCGCCGTTGCCTCCGTATCACCGCGCGGAAAATGCACCTGCAACTCAGGTGGCTCGTCTTCGGAAGCTGCTATGCGATAGCGCATGGGCAATTCGTTGGCGTTGCCATCTGCATCGCGCAGCACAATTCGATACATATCATCGCGCTCGATTACCAATTTTCCCGTCCACACCTGCGGTGCACTTTGCGCAAGCGCTACAAGGCCACCGCTCTCCAAGGCCAATTCGGCTTCTGCCAACTCCTTGTTGACCGTCACTTCTAACTCAACTTCCGTGCCCTTAAGCGCCGTTATATGTCCACCGTCGACGATCTCGCGCGGCGCTAAACCGAGATAGGCCGGATAGCGATAGCGCACATCAATGGCTTCTACTTCCGGCGGCATCCACACGCTAATGCGATAACTCGGAGAGCGCCTGCTGCCCACTTGCACCTGATACTCCACATCGCCAACTAAGTCGCGCAGACGAAAATGATGTACGCCCTCAGCGCGCCCCGGCAACAGCGCGGCCGACTGCCATGCCCCGCCGTTTTTCCGCCAGCGCAGAGCCCCACTCAACCCGGAATCCGCCCCACGCACCCACACGGTCTGCTCGCCGCCATAACGCACGCGCACATCGCCGGGTTCGACGACAAAAGGCAGCTCCAAATAGGCGATGGGGACAAAAAAGCCAGCGCGCAGCCGTCCGAAGTCTAATTGCCCAAATAAGAGCAGCAACAGCGCAGCAGCTACTGACCACAATAGCAACCCGCCCCACCGCAACCGCCGCACAGAGCGCGAGTTCGTCAGTGTAGAAACTTTTATAGCACGGCTGTGCCAGTCGGCATTTTCAAGCACTTGGGCGACGATCCACTCAGACGGGGCGCGATAACCCTCGCGGCTAAACTCGACGCTGCTGACGACCAAGTTCTCCAATTCCGGATAGTGTCTATCGACGAGTTCAGCCACTTCTTCAATAGCTAGCTCCCGCCGCTGCGGCTGGCGCAACCAACGCCAGTAGATCATGGCGAAGACAAAGATTCCCGCCGCGCAGGGCGCAATGAAGGGTAGTTCAGCCGCTTCGCTCAGCGGTAGTGCCACGGCCATGAAAATGAGAAAAACGAGAAAGAACAGCCCTGCGCGCAAGCGAGCGCGCAGCTGTAGACCCCGCCGGTGTTCGTACGCGACGCGCTGTAGCTTAGCTTCCAGCATCGGAGACAAAGACGCCATTATACGACCTTCTGCAGCCTGCGGAGATAGAATGTGTACGCACTCTCGACCAATAAAAACAGCAATAGGGCAACGAGAAAATAGTAGCCAAATTCGCGGCGCAGCGTATCATCGCGCACCGCTTCCTCGCTATACACCAAGGGCGCATCGCCGAGGCGAATAGCCCACTCGGCTGCCGACACGCGCGTCGGATCGCTTTCTTGGCCGCGTAGGTTCACCGCCTGCACACGGTCTCCACTCCCATCTTGCTCAGGGCGCCAACGCAACAACCCCGGCATAGACGCGTACGCAGTTCCACTTGTAATGGCTGCATTGGCTCGCTCCCCGCGCAGATCACCCTCGAGCCATTGGCCCGCTCCCCGCACGCCAATGGGCTTAATCCGTTCCCCCACTAGGTAATGATCTTTAATGACGGGTGCAGAGACTAAATAACGCAGGGCTTCGTGCATAAGCGGTACAAAGCGCGGGTCGCGCGCCAGGGTCGACCATCTGAGATCCATGCCACCAGCCCATACTAACACGCGCCCTTTGCCGAGTGGAACTTCTACGATTGCCGGATCGCCGTTGGTAAAACGAGCCAACACACTCACAGATGAACCAGCTGACAAATGTCGATAGTTAAAGAAGCGCAAGGACGAAAAATCGTTGAAGCGTGGACCGCGAAATGCCCGGAAGATATCGTGCTGTAAATCGATCCATTCTACCCGTGTAAAGACCGCTTTGTCCTCGTGCGCAAAGCGCATCTCACCCACCGTTAAAGAGCTGCCTGCCAACAGACGATTGAGCGGCTCCGTTTCGCTCTCTCTATCCAACGGCAAAAACAAACGTCCGCCCATTTCCACAAAACTACGCAGCGCCCTCTGCTCGTCTGTGCCCAAACCATAGAGCCCATCGGCTACTAGCACCCGAACATCATTAAACGGCAAGGTCAATTCACTCCGATCTACTCGCTCCAAAACAAAGGGCATTTCACCTACAAACGCCGCTTGCAACAAACGATCATAGGAGCGAGGCCCTGTGCCTTTGAGCAATAGAACCTTTTCTAAAGGAGATGGATTCCAAGCGAAATAGAAGCGATTATCGCGCGCCAGCGCGTCTTCGCCCAATTCGATATAACCCGAAATGCCCAGCCCTGCTACGGCCGGGACAGAAAAGGTGAACTGCGATGCCGATGTAGCAGCTAAGATGCGCTCTTGCACTGCAACTCGTTCTCCCGCGACGACTAGTGCCACCTCGGCGCGTTGGTCTGCCAGCGATGACCAGTTCTTAACGCGCGCGCGCACCTGCCATTCCCCCGTAGCTGATCTACGCACGATAGCATCTTGCACCGCCAAATTTTCCGGCGTCTCGCGACCGACATATACCGGGTTAAGCTCTATCGTCGATGCCAGACGCCAGGCGCTCGCCCCCGACATCGCGGACTCTTGGAAATCGCTGAATAAATGCACTACGCGACGTGCGTCCGCATCGCCCACTGCGGCCAACAGGGCCTCGGCATCCTGCAAAACGGCCGTATAATCCGTCGCCTGCCAACCCGCCTTTGCCCCGGCCAGCGCCTGGCTTGCCCGCAGCGCACTACCCGCCTCCACATCGCCATAGAACGGCGCTACAACCTCGCCTTTTTCGGCAAACAGCAACACGCAAATTCGCTCTCCTACTGGCAGTGAATCCACCAGACTTTGCGCCTTTGTAACGGCCGCCAGCATGACCCCTTCCGTGGCCATGCTGGCCGAAATATCCAGCGCCACCACGTGAAATGCCGCACTGGGCTCGCGTACAATAGCCGCCTGCAGTTGTTCTATATAGGGGCGAGCAAACGCAGCCGTTAGCAACAAGAGCAATAACATGCGCAACAGCATGAGCGGCACGTGCTCCACGCTTCGGCGCTCGATAACTTCTCTTTTTATTTCCGGGACAAATAACAGGCTAGAAAAACGCTGCACCTGCCGCTCTGGTCGACGAATGCGATGGATTAAAAACGGCACCACAAGCAGCGCGGAACCGGCGATAAAAAGGGGCAACAACACGCCCATTACCGGCTCCGACGACTGCTGGTAAAGAGCGCGTGGGAGCGGCGAGTTAGAAAGCGCTGTAATGCCCTATCGAGTGGTTCGTCGCAGCTAAATTCTTCGACATCGATTTCGGCCGCCAAACACTCCCGACGAATCTGGGCAAAGTGCTTGCTGCGATTTTCTAAATATTCTGCTCGCACCGCACTCGGCACCGCAAAGAGCTCGCGTCCCTCCTCGGCATCGCGCAGTGTCAGAGCGCCCTCAAACGAGAAGTCGCGCTCCGCTCTATCGCTAATTTGCAATACCAATACATCGTGTCGACGTGCGCGCAGCGAGCGCAGCTGCTGTAATACGCTCTCTAAAGGATGCAACAGATCGCTCACCAAAACGACCATGCCACGCGCCGGCAATGCATCTCCTATAAAGCGCAGTATACCCTCTGTATCCGTCCCACCCTGTGGTCGCACATTGGCCATCGCCACGAGCAAGCGGTGCAAGTGATCGGTGCGCGCCCTGCCCGGCACATAGGTCTCTAGCTGCGATCCAAAGGCGGCAAAACCCACTTCGTCGCGCTGCTCTGTCGCCAGCGTAGCCAGACAGGCCACTAACATCTGCGCGTAGCGAAACTTGTCGACCTCACCCGAGCCGTAGTCCATCGAAGCACTGCAATCCAATAGAATCGTACAGCGCAGATTGGTCTCTTCGTTAAACTGACGCACATATAGACGATCGCTGCGCCCGTAGAGCCGCCAATCGACCAGGCGCGGGTCGTCGCCCTGAGCATAGGAGCGATACTGCGCAAACTCGGCCGCTGACCCCGTGCGCGCACTGCGGTGCACGCCACCGGCCATACCGGCAACTACCGTGCGCGCCAAAAGACGCAGATCGGATATCGCGGTCAGCGCGGCCGGCGCTATAAATTGGAAGCGGTCGACCATGCCTCAGCTCGCCTGCACTTCGGGCACCGCCTCTAAGAGCTTGGCCACAATATCCTCGACCCCAATTCCATCGGCCTCAGCGCGAAAGTTGCACAAGATCCTATGGCGCAGCACCGCCGGTGCCAGTGCGCGTATATCGGCGCTAGCAACGTGCAAACGCCCAGCTAAAAGCGCGCGCGCCTTAGCGCCTAATAAAAGCGCTTGCGTAGCGCGTGTGCCCGCTCCCCAGTTGACCCAATTCTCTACAAATTCAAGTCCTTGCCCACCCGGACGGCTCGCCTGCACCAAACGCACGGCGTAGCGCGCCACCGATTCGGCCACCGGCACTAAACGCACTAGGCGCGCAAAGTCGAGCATATCCTCTCCCGAAAAAATGGCCTCCACTTCGCGTACCTGCGTCGAAGTCGTCTGCGTGGCTACCTGCAGCTCTTCGTCCTCGCTCAAATAACCGATATGAATATTGAACATAAAGCGATCGAGCTGCGCCTCCGGCAGCGGGTAGGTCCCCTCTAACTCGATGGGATTCTGCGTGGCGAACACGTAAAAAGGC
>JBLHGI010000194.1:0-11645 GCA_047616505.1 Planctomycetota bacterium | reverse complement strand
GTCGCGATCCAGATAGATCAGACGCGCCCGATGCTCGGCCTGGCCAATAAGTACCTCTTCACCGGCTACTAGTTGACCGAGGTGCCGGCCATCGACGACCAGAGACACATTCTCGTCGCGCGTCTCTTCACTTATATAGAGCCGTATTTGCGCCGTCGGCGGCAGAATCAGCGCGCGCGAACTAAAGTTGTACTCGTTGATACCGTCGAGAATCATACAGCGCACATCCGGCACGACGATCGGCGCCCCACTAGACAATAGGTGCCCCGTACTACCCGTGGGCGTGCCGACGATCACGCCGTCGCCCGTAATCGTGCGAATCTCGGCATCATCGACAAAGACATCGGTAAAAACCAGCTTGTAGCTAGCGCGAACCATTACTTCGTTGACGACGTGTACTTCGCCACCGGGATAGCGACAATTGAGCACGAGACGCTCGCTGACAATATAGTGGCCGTCCATCAACAGTTGGACAATATGCCCCAAATCCGTGCGGTCGCCCGCCGTCAAAAAACCGACGGTGCCAAAATTAATGGCCAGCACTGGACAGCGCGGAAAGCGATCCAACGCGCGCAGCACCGTGCCGTCCCCCCCCATGGCCACGACTAAGTCCAAATCAGACGGAGCCTCAGCATCGTCGATGAGCACCACAGAAATCTGGTGGCGCCCAAATAGTTCACGCACCTCTTCGAGTGGGTATTCCTCGCTCGCGTCGCGCGTGAGCAGACCGATAGTATTGAGAGCTAGTGTCATTGAGATTTAAGTATATCTACAAAAAGGGCCGCGCGACAATCCGCGCGGCCCCATAAACATTGAGAATGACAATACCTACTTGCTGCGCGCCTCTTTACCGGCTTGCATTTCGTAGGCCTTGATCAAGGCCTGCGTGCCCTCTTCGGCACAGCCTGCGCGCTCAACTATATTGAAGTATTGGTGTGCCAAGCTAGTGCCGGGCAGAGCCAATTTGACGTCGTTGGCGGCCTGCAAGACCAATTTGAGATCTTTCTGCTGTAAATGCACCATAAAGCCCGGTGCAAAATCGCCCTTGATAATTCGCGGCCCCAAGTTACTCAGTTGCCAAGATCCAGCGGCTCCGCCGGAAATGGCTTCAATAACTTTGCCCACGTCCAGATCCGAAGCCGCCGCCAACATCAACGCCTCAGCCATGGCCAAGTTCGCACCCGCTACGGCAATCTGATTACAGAGCTTCGTCGTCTGACCAGCACCATTGCCACCCACGAGATTGATGCTCTTCCCCATGGCCTCAAAAACCGGCAAACACTCGTCAAAAACGGCCTGTTCGCCACCGACCATGATCGACAGCGTGGCGTTTATCGCCCCCACGTCACCCCCGCTAACGGGCGCATCGAGCATCGATACCCCCTTCTCTTTGAGGGCGACATTCACATCTTGCGTAACTTTGGGCGATACCGTGCTCATATCGATGACAATCGAGCCGGATTGAGCACCGTGAATGGCGCCTTCTGCCCCCATAATTACCGCTTCCATATCCGGTGTATCGGTAACGATGGTAATAATAATATCGGCGCCTTCTGCAGCTGCTTTTGGCGTAGCGACGCGGACACCACCCGCTGCTACAACCTCTTCTACACGCGGCCGATCGCTGCGATTATACACTTTGAGCGCATAACCGGCCTCAAGCAGATTTTTCGCCATGGGCGCGCCCATAATGCCCAGGCCGATAAAACCGATCTGTGTCTTTCCAGGTTCCGCTGGCATATCGACAATCTCCCTTTTAGAACGTGAAAAATTCGTGGCGATTATCCTCGATCTCAGCCGACTCGTAAAGTTGGGCAAACACGTTCTGTAGCGCTTCCTGCTGACGTTGGGCGACTAGCTGTTGCTGCAATTGATCGCGCCCGGCGGTAAACTGTTCTTCATCCGGCGCGACCTTTTCTAAAACACGCAGCAAATAAGCCCCCTGACGCAATGTAATAACATCGCTCAGCTGACCTGCTGGCAGCCTAAACGCCGCTGCAACGACCGCATTTCCACGACCGATGCCCTCCACGGACTCGCCGCGCGTGAAGGCACCCGGTTGGCGCACTTCGAAACCCGCTGCGCTCGCCGCATCTCCGAGCCCCGTGCCAGCGGCGACTTGGGTGCGCACTTCCTGTAACTTGCTGGCAACCATGGCCGCTTTCTTTTCTGCGCGCACTTCGCGTTCGACGCGCGGGCGAATCTCTTCCAGCGGCGTATAGCCATCGGGGCGCTTAGCTGTAACGACGGCAATCCACAGACCGTTGTCGTTCTCGGCAACGCGAGAAACGGCACCCGCCTCTTGCCCAAACCCCCAGTTGACCAACCAAGCTGTGCTCTGATCAAGTGCTGATATCGCTTGGTTTTTCTGCAAATATCCAGCATCTATCGGCTGCAATCCAGAGGCGACCAGAGCCGATTCAAAACCCGTAGCCGCTGCCTTGGCCTGGAATTCATCCGCCCAAGAGCGCAGCGTGTCTTCCGTCCTGCGCGAAGCGGCATAGCGCAGTAGGATATGGCTGGCCGTGACCTTTTCTTCACCATCCACTTCTTCCTTGTCGTCCACCTTTATCAGATGCCAACCAAAACGAGTTTGCACTGGTTCTGAGACCTGCCCAGCTTCCAGTGCAAATGCGGCATCGGCAAAAGATTTGACCATGCGATCGCGCCCAAAAGTGCCCAACGCACCTCCCTGAGCCGCCGACACTTGGTCGTCGGAAACGACTTCGGCCAATTCGGCGAAATCGGCCCCAGCTTCGATCTCCTGACCCAGGCGTATAATTTCTTCGCCTATCGCGATAGAGTCTTCCGCACTGGGAGCCTTCGGAAAATAGGCATAGGACAAACGAACTTGCTCTGGATGCTCGTAGTCAGCCTTATGCTCCTGGTAATAAGCCGCTAAATCGGCATCCGTCACTTCTACCTGGTCGTCGGCGACAGCACTGCCTGGCGCAAAGACGAATTCTATGCTCGACTTCTCGTTGCTTTCACTGAAGAGTTCGCGCACTTCAGCCGGCGTAACCTGCACACCGCTCATCAATAGACGTTGCAACTTAAAGTTGAGCAACTGCTGACGCAGCATATATTCAATCTGCATTACGAACCCGCGATTATTCGGGTCCTGTAGATTGGCTGGATCGCCGATAAACTGAGTGTATTTGGCCATGTCAAACTGGCCCTCAGTCTGGAAGGACTCGATGGCCTGTACGGCAACCGGCGGCTGTGTGCGCGTGTAGTAGGCCACCTCTTTATCCGTAACCTGCACACCCAAACGCTCTATTTCTTGGCGCAATAACACTTCTTGGAGATAGGCGTCCCATACCTGACGCACGAGCGCGCCTTGGTCTTCGCGCTGTTCGCGCGGAGTCTGGCTGGACGCCTGACGCAGTGCGCCCTGGAAATCCTTGAGCGATATCTTTTCGCCATTGATTACGCCGACAGCATCGCCGACTTCCTGCTGACCAGAACCACCATAATCGGCACCCCATTCTACTACAATCAGGCCGATAAAGGCGAAAATCACAAACCACAGTACGAGCGCGGTCTTCTCGCGCAGTGTAGTCATCATACGCTTTTTTTTCTCCTGCTCTATTCTTCTTTAGCGCGGCTAGCCTGAGCCGCACCCATCTCTTGTGCCATCCCCTCCGGATAGCGCAACAGACAGGCTGTTTGATGTCCGTTTCCCAGGTCCACTAGTTGCGGCACGATCTGGGTGCAGAAGTCCCGTCGCTCAGCGCAACGGGGGTGGAACGGGCACCCGGATGGAATGGATGCCGGATTGGGCACATCGCCCTCTAACACTATGCGCTGCTTAGCCGCCCCTGGTTCGGGCACTGGCACAGCCGAGAGCAATGCACGCGTATAGGGATGGGACGGTTCCTCGTAGAGTTGGTCTCGTTCGGCCAACTCTACGATGCGCCCCAAATACATCACCGCCACGCGGTCCGATATATGGCGGACTACGCTCAGGTCATGCGCGATGAACATATAAGTCAGTCCCAGATCGCGCTGCAAGTCCTGCAGCAAATTAATGATCTGCGCCTGAATCGATACATCGAGCGCCGAGACGGGTTCGTCGGCAACTATAAATTCCGGTTCTACCGCCAAAGCTCGAGCAATGCCAATACGCTGGCGCTGACCGCCGGAAAACTCGTGCGGATAGCGGCGCGAATAGCTCGATTGTAGGCCAACCATATCCATCAATTCAGCTATGCGCGCCCCAATTTGATCGGGCTCGACCAATTGGTGAATCTTTAGCGCTTCACCAATAATCCCGCCCACCGTCATGCGCGGGTTGAGCGAACTATAGGGATCTTGAAATATAATCTGCATGCGCCGGCGCAGCGCCCGCATCTCACCCTTGCCCATACTCATTAAATCTCGCCCTTGATATACTACACGTCCATCTGTCGCCTCTATTAAGCGCAACAACAAACGCCCTAGGGTCGTCTTGCCACAGCCGCTCTCACCTACAACACCAAGTGTCTCGCCCTCTCGAATTTGTAGCGACACGCCATCGACCGCCTTGACCCAGGAATGAACCTTTCCCCACAGACCGCTGTGCACGGGATAGTGCTTCTTGAGGTTCTCTATTTCCAAGAGCGGTCTGCTCATGCCAGTCCCCAGCGCTGCCAACAGTTAAAAATGATAAAAAACAACACTAGTCGCCAGCCTTCAGACAACGCACCCAGTGCCCCGGTGACAATTCCTCCAATTCCACCGGTGCCGCACGACAGCGCTCTTCGGCCAACTTACAGCGCGGCGCAAAACGACAACCGGACGGAAAGGAGCGCGCATCCGGCACCATTCCCTCGATAATTTCTAAACGATCGCGCTTCTCTTCCAAATGTGGAATCGACTGCATTAAGCCCCGAGTATAAGGATGCTGCGGTCGCGCAAAAAGGTCCTGGGTCGATGCGTATTCGACCACTTGGCCGGCATACATGACAGCAACGCGATCGGCCACCTCGGCAATCACCCCTAGATCGTGGGTAATCATCAAGATCGCCATTTCAAACTCATCTTGCAGGCGCTGTAACAATTCGAGTATTTGCGCCTGAATCGTCACGTCGAGTGCCGTTGTCGGCTCGTCGGCGATGAGCAAGTCCGGATTACACGAGAGCGCCATGGCGATCATCACCCGCTGCCGCATACCGCCAGAGAGCTGGTGCGGGTATTCGTCAATGCGCTGCTCCGGAGCGGGGATTCCCACTAACTTGAGCATTTCTATGGCGCGATGGCGCGCCTCCTGCTTTGATACATTCTGGTGCAGGATAACCGACTCGGAAATTTGGTACCCACAGGTCAGCACGGGATTGAGGCTCGTCATCGGCTCTTGAAATATCATGGCGATGTCGTCGCCGCGCACTTGGCACATCTCCTCTTCGCTCAGCCCGAGCAAATCGCGCCCGCGAAAAAGAACTTGCCCCGACTCAATCCGCCCCGGCGGTTGCGGTATCAAACGCATGGTTGATAGGGCACTGACGCTCTTACCACAGCCACTTTCCCCCACGAGCCCTAAGGTCTCACCGAGCGCCAATTCAAATGAAACGCCATCGACCGCCTTAGCCACCCCATCTTCCGTATAAAAATAGGTCCGCAGGTCGCGCACTTCCAACAAGCTCGTTCGTTCGCTCGCCATACTAACGCACTCTTTCGACAGGAGACACCTCGGCACTCCAGGTATCCGCTGTTTCCAGGCTGCGATTCCACTCGTTAGCCGTCACTTCGCTGCGCACTAAATCAGCCATCAGGACTTCCTCAAAACCGGCAACCATCGCCTCGACTAATTCTTCGCGGACAACCCGTCGGCCCATACACTCTTCCAAACATGCACTGTCTGCGCGCAAACCTCGCCGCCACGCTACGCGCTCCTCATCATCTAATAAGAGCAAATCGACCAGGCGCTCATATTCGCGACCGATAACCAGCGACCCATGTTGCAGCACGGCGCGCTTATAACGACGCTGAGCACTGCCGATGAGTTTGCGCCCTTTCCACTTGATTTCCGAGCGCGCAATACTAGAAAAACAGGGCAGTGCAGCCGTCCTAGCTCGCGACCGCGGCTGGCGTATCTGTGCGCGCTCCAACTCCACATCGGCGCCAAAACGACGCAGTCCTGCAACGAGGCATTCACCAATGCGACGATACGTGTTTTCGATGCGACCACCCATCTCTTCGTCATTCATGCCAACGATGACACTATAGGTCAACTCCTGCCAATGCAAAACAGCTCGGCCTCCCGTAGGTCGTCGCACCAAATCAACCCCCATGGCCCGACACGCTTCTATATCGACCTCTCGCTGCGGCTGCTGGGCGAAACCAAACGAAATAGCCGGCGGCTCCCAAGCGTAAAAACGCACAACCGGGAGCCCTCCGGCTTCGACACTCTCTACTAGAGCCTCGTCTATAGCCATATTATAAGCGCCGTGCTGAACCCCAGTATCCACACAACGCCAGGAGGATGTCACAGCGCACCGAGTCGCTGTAAGGCATCCCTGGCCGCCATCTGTTGCGCCTCTTTCTTAGAGCGCCCCTGACCGCGTCCGATGCGCTCCCCAGTAACGTTCACTTCAACACTAAAGATCTTGTCGTGATCTGGCCCCTCTTCCGAGTGGACCAAATAACGTGGGTGGCCATTGCCTAGGCTCTGCGTGTGTTCCAACAGCTTACTCTTGAAATTCACGTAGTCGTCGCGCTCGATTAGCTCGTAAAAATCATCGAGCACATGCTCTTCGACAAAACGGCGACAGGGCTCAAGACCGCCATCCATATACATCGCCCCCAACAAGCCCTCAAAGGCATCACAGAGTATCGAAGGCTGCCGTCCACCACCCGAATTTCGCTCCTCCACACTCAGCAAGATATAGCTACCTAGGTCTATTTCAAGCGCCTTATTAGCTAAGACCTGGCGACTGACGACCAGCGACTTCATCTGCGTCAGGTCTCCCTCGCGTTTGTCGCGGAAGTCGCGAAAGAGATACTCGGCCACCAGTAGGTCCAGAACCGCATCACCCAAAAACTCCAGGCGCTCGTTCGACTCGATACCGCTCTCCTGGCGAGCGTAGACATACGAGCGATGCTTAAGGGCTTTGACGAGTAAGTCAGGCTCTTGGAAGCGGTACCCAATACGCACCTCCAGATCTCCCAACAGCTGCCCCGACGGTTCTTCGGGCGCCGACTTCGAACGCAAACGTCCGAAGAATGCGGCGATCCATCGCATATTAATAATGAACAACCTCGGTGCGCCCCCTTGTTGGGTGCGCAATACGCGGAATGAGGAGCGACGGCCTCAGCCGTCGAAGCGACCCATAACCAATGCCACGTTATGGCCGCCGAAACCGAAGGAATTATTGAGAACATAACGCGCCTCAACTTGCCGTGCTTCATTCGGCACATAGTCGAGATCGCACTCGGGATCGGGATTTTCGTAATTGATCGTCGGCGGCAAAATGCCATTTTTAATCGCCATCATACAGGCGATAGTCTCAATCGCTCCGGCCGCTCCAAGCAAATGCCCCGTCATCGATTTTGTAGAAGATACAGCCAACTTATAGGCATGATCGCCGAAAGTCGTTTTAATCGCCGCCGTCTCCTGGCTATCCCCCATAGGCGTTGAAGTACCGTGCGCATTGACGTAGTCGATATCTTCCGGGTTGATACCCGAATCCGCGAGGGCGATGCGCATTGCGCGCGAGCCTCCTTCGGCCTCGGGCGCCATAGCCGTTTGGTGATAGGCATCAGCAGTAAAACCCAAACCAAGAAATTCGCCGTATATTTCAGCACTGCGCGCACGTGCGTGCTCTAGCTCTTCAAGAACAATACCGCCAGCCCCTTCGCCCATTACAAAACCATCGCGCTCGGCATCAAATGGACGACTCGCGCGCTCCGGTGCATCATTGCGAAAAGACAGTGCGCGCGCCGAAGCAAAACCACCAACGGAAGTCGCTGTCACCGCTGCTTCCGAGCCACCAGTGACCATTATATCGGCTTCCCCATACTGAATTTTGCGCGCAGCCTCACCAATGGCGTGCGACGCTGAAGCACAGGCAGAAACCGTAGCATAATTTGGCCCTTTGGCCCCCAGTTTCATGGAGATCATACCGGCCGCCATATCGACGATCATCATCGGTACAAAAAAGGGGCTAACGCGTTTGGGCCCCTTTTCCATGAGCACCGTATGCTGCTGCTCATGGGTAGTAATGCCACCAATGCCAGAACCCCAAATAACACCTACGCGCTCGGCGTTGCTTTCATCAATGATTAAGCCCGAATTTTTGACCGCCTGCGTAGCCGCATAAACACCGTAGTGGGTAAACGGGTCGTTGGTGCGCACTTCTTTATGCTCAAGCGCCACCCCCGGATCAAAGTTTTTGATCTCGCCCGCAATTTTTGCACGGTGCTCGCCAGCGTCAAATTTACTTATCAACCCGATACCAGAACGTCCGTTGATCAAACTGTCCCAGAACGACTGCAAATCGTTGCCATTGGGAGCCAATGCTCCCAGTCCCGTAACTACGACTCTACGCCTCGACACCACGTGCGTGCTCCCGCTTAGGATTTATTATTTTCTTCGAGGTATTTGATCGCATCGCCAACCGATGTCATCTTTTCGGCATCTTCGTCGGGGATATCGACGCCAAATTCCTCTTCGAAGGCCATAACCAATTCGACCGTATCGAGCGAGTCTGCCCCCAAGTCATCGATAAAAGAAGCCTGCGGAGTAACCTGGTCCTGGCTCACACCCAACTGCTCGACGACTAGATCGCGTACTCTTTCTTCCGTAGATGCCATGTCTCGTTCCCCTTTATAATGTGGAGTTATATGTAATAAATAGTAGGGTCAAATATAGTCCGATCCCAGTCTCTTCTCCAAGTGCAATATCTACATAGCCATGCCGCCGTCTACCGAGATCACTTGGCCCGTTATATAAGCGGCTTCGTCTCCGGCGAGAAATCCAACGGCATGTGCCACGTCTTCTGGCGTGCCGGGGCGGCCCAGCGGCACTTGCGCTAGCATGCCCTCAACAACCTCCTGCGACAGCTCATCCGTCATCCCCGTATCCGGCACTAACCCCGGGGCTACGGCATTGACCGTAATCGCGCGGGAAGCCAATTCGCGCGCCAGACTCTTGGTAAAGCCGATGAGACCCGCCTTCGACGCGGCGTAATTGGTCTGACCAGCATTGCCCTGTATACCTACGACTGATGTAATGTTTATAATGCGCCCACCGCGTGCTTTGAGCATCGGGCGAACAGCAGCGCGAGCGCAATTAAAAGCACCTTTCAAATTGACCTGCAGCACCGCATCCCAATCCTCGTCCTTCATGCGCATCAGCAGGTTGTCGCGGGTGATACCGGCGTTGTTGACCAACGCGTAGAGCGAACCCAACTCCCCGACTACCGCCTTGATCAATTCATCGGCCTGAGCGCTCTCTGCGACATCGACCTGGCGCACCAGACAACGACGGCCCAACGCCTCTATTTCTTTGCCGACGGCTTCTGCGGCTTCAACACTTCGGGCGCACAGGGCAATATCGGCCCCAGCCGCGGCTAAACGCAGCGCGATGGCGCGGCCAATGCCACGCGAACCTCCAGTAACCAGCGCAACTTTGCCTTCGAGCCCCATCAGCTCTCTCCCTTTAAAACGGCTGCCGTGGCCGTTATATCACTAACGGTACCAGCGCCGAGTATTTTCACGTCGCGAGCAATTCGCTTCATTAGGCCTTTTAATACCGCCCCCGGACCCACTTCGACAGCGCGCGCTAAGCCCATCTCGACCAATGCGCCCATCGACTCAGTCCAGCGCACAGAATGCGTAATCTGTTTTATGAGGTCCCCGCGCAGCACCTCCGGATCTTTAACTGCGGTCGCCGACACATTAGTAATAACGGGCACGCGCGGAACGCTAATTGGTGCCGCCTCTAACAGAGCCTGCATGTGCTCGGCGGTCGGCTGCATAAGAGGCGAATGAAAGGCGCCACTGACAGCCAACTCTATAAAGCGTTTAACGCCCGCTTCGCGCGCCAGCTCACCCAAACGCGCAACAGCGGATTTCTCGCCGGAGACCACGACCTGCCCCGGAGCATTAAAATTGGCGGCCACTACCGTGCCTGCGTCCACCGCTCGTTCACAAAGGGCTACCACTTCGGCATCCCCTAGGCCAATCAGCGCAGCCATGGCACCGGGCTGGGCCTCACCGGCCTCCTGCATAGAGCGACTGCGGTCTTTGACCAACTGTAGAGCCACTTCGAAGTCCAGTGCTCCAGCCGCCACTAAGGCCGAATATTCGCCCAAGCTATGACCTGCTACAACCGCTGGCTGTAGGCCCTGTTCTTCCAGTAGTTGGAAGGCTGCTACACTGTGTACGAAGACGGCCGGCTGGGTCACGGCAGTCTGCGCCAACTGCTCTTCCGGTCCATTAAAGCACAGGTCGCTCAATGCAAAACCCAGCACCTCATCTGCGCGGGCAAAGAGTGTGCGAACTCCCTCGTGGGCGGCGTACAAGTCGGCGGCCATGCCCACCGCTTGCGAAGCCTGACCGGGGAATATATAGGCAAAATCAGACAAAGCTAAACACCCCAGCGAAAGAGGGCACTACCCCAGGTAAGACCGGCACCAACCCCCGTCATAAGAAGTAAATCACCCTTCTCCAGCCGCCCCGCATCACATGCTTCGGAAAGCGCTATGGGAATCGTTCCCGCCGTGGTATTGGCAAAATACTCTATATTAACCGCGACTTTTTCGGGGGGGATTTGCATGCGTTCAGCCGCCGCATCAATAATGCGACGATTGGCTTGATGCGGCACAAAAAGTTTTAAATCGTTACCTGTTAGACCGTTGCGTTTCAGCAGGCTAGCTGAAACCTCGGCCATCCGGACTACCGCAAACTTAAAAACGGCGCGCCCGTCTTGGCGCACGTAATGCAGACGCTGATCCACCGTATCGTGCGTGGCCGGATTCAAACTACCACCGCCGCGCACATTGAGGCAATCTACATTCGATCCGTCTGCATAGTGCTCAAAATCAATGAGCCCCAGTTCGGGGTCGTCACTGCGCTCCAAAAGCACACCGCCAGCCCCATCGCCGAAAAGCACGCACGTGTTGCGATCCTGCATATCCAAAATCGAACTCATCTTATCGCCGCCAATGACCATCACTTTGCGGTGTGCGCCATTTTGAATAAACTGGGCAGCCGTCACGACGGCAAAAACGAATCCCGAGCAGGCCGCCGAAAGGTCAAAAGCCCAGGCGCGCTTGGCGCCAATTGCACTCTGCACCAAACAAGCCGTAGCCGGAAAGACCATATCCGGCGTAACCGTGGCGACAATGACCAGATCTATTTCCTCTGGGTCGATACCGCTCTTTTGTATCAACGCCTTGCCGACCTCTATGGCCATATGCGACGTCGGCTCGTCTTCCGCTAAAAAGCGGCGTTCGGCGATACCCGTGCGATCGCGAATCCACTCATCGGACGTATCTACATATTTTTCTAACTCGGCATTAGTGACTACGCGCTCAGGCAAAAAACGCGCCGTCGCGCTTATTACAGCGCCGTATTTTCTGTCACTCTCGACCACTCGCCAGCCCCCCGATGCCGCTCTTCTTTAAACTTCGGGTTCGGTGTATTCGCGACCGCGGTAGGTG
>JBLHGI010000193.1:0-11647 GCA_047616505.1 Planctomycetota bacterium | reverse complement strand
TCTTTGCCGCATACAGAGCGCTTACTGCCGCATTTTTTGCGCACAAAAGGATATCAGACGGTGCGCACGGGCATACAGCACGTGGTCAAGGATCCAGAGCAAGGGGGCTACGAACGCCTAGAAAGCGGTGAGGGCGGTGATGAAAGTACGGCAGAGCGGGCCGTCGCCTTTTTGCGGGAAGAGCACGCGCGCCCCTTTTTTCTCGACGTGGGTTTTGTGGCTACTCATCGGCGTGCCAAAGTCTTTGACGACCCGCCAGCGGGCGAGGCGCCGACTGATCCGCGTTATGTCGTACCGCCGGCTCCCTTGCCCGATACGCCGGAAACGCGTGCTGACATGGCGCTCTATATAGATGCGGCGCGCCGCTTGGATAGCCTTATGGGGAAAGTCTTTGCCGCTCTAGATGCCAGTGGTTTAGCCGATAATACGCTAGTCATTTGCACCACGGACCACGGCATTGCCTTCCCGCGTATGAAGTGCAATCTGACGGATCACGGTATGGGGGTGATGCTGGTCATGCGCGGTCCGGGCGGTTTTAAAGGCGGCGAGGTCATAGATGGCCTCGTCAGCCATGTCGATCTCTTTCCAACGATCTGTGCCGTGGCTGATATAGAGCGGCCGGACTGGCTGCAAGGCGAGTCGCTGTTGCCATTGATACACGGCACAGATTCGCAGGTACGCGAGGCCGTATTCGCCGAAACGAATTACCACGTCTGCTACGAGCCCCAGCGCGCCGTGCGTACGGCACGCTGGAAATATATCCGCCGCTTACACGAGCGGGCACAACCCTTGTTGCCCGATTGTGATGATAGCACCAGCAAGGACTATTTGTTGGAAAACGGCTGGGACCAGCGCGAAGAAGCGGAGGAGCGTCTCTACGATTTGCTCTACGATCCGCACGAGAGCTGTAATCTGGCGGCCGATCCGGCCTGCGCTGAAGTTTTGGCATCGCTGCAGGCTCAGCTCGAAGTCTGGCGACGAGAGACGGAAGACCCCCTGCTGACGGATCCGGTCTTTGTGCCACCGGCAACGGCTGAGATTGCGGCGCCCGATGAGCGCTCGCCGGGTCTTGCGCCGGCCTTTAATGCCCGCGCTTTTTTAGGGGTGGAGTAGAAACGATGGATGCAGAGGGCGAAGAGGCGCTGGTGCGTTTGGCGGCGGAGTCGATTCAACTGGAGCTAGCGGGCCGCGTCGTCGGCAATATGGCTCATATGATCAATAATGCGCTGACGCGCGTATTGGGGTATGTCCAGCTGATGGCACAAGAGGAAGATGCAAAACAGCGCGAGCACTATTTGGAGCAAATGGTACAAGGTGAGCGCGAGACGAGTGTGTCCGCGCGACAATTATTGGATTTTGCCAGGAGTTTGCGTGCCCCGCACGGTGCGATGCGGTTTAACGAAGTAGTTTCGTCGGCAATGGCGCTAGTCGAGCGCAGTATGCAAGAGCAAAAGGTACTGCTGATAGAAGATTACGACGAGACGGTTGCCGTGTTCCATGGGCGCTCGGGGCAGGTGCAATTGCTCGTGCTGCACCTCGTTCTCAACAGCTTAGAGGCTTTTGCACGCCGTGGCGGTGGCGGGGTAATCCAGGTGCGCACTTCGCCGGTTGGTGGCAAAGTGCGCCTAGAAGTTGAAGACGATGGGCCGGGGCTCGATGCAGCGGAGCTAACGAGTGTTTTTAAGGTTGGTTTCTCACGAAAAGACGGAGGAGCGGGGTTGGGTTTACCTGCTTGCCGAGCTATTGCAGAGGCGCACGGCGGTTATTTGCTGCTGAGCAGCGCCCGAGAAGGGGTCCATGCTGTAGCGGAACTGGGTGGCTTGTCGTGACGGAAAAGTATGTGCTGCTGCTGTTGGCTTGGATTGGATGGTGTGCTCTACACAGCGGATTGGCCGGGACGGCGTGGGCGCAGCCCCTAGAGCGGAGATGTGGGCGCTATTACAGAATGATTTATAATGTCATCAGCATGCTGACACTTTGTCCAGTTTGGCTTTTTACGCGCTCTGTCCGCGCGGAATATATCTGGGTTTGGAGCGGTTGGATGCGGGGGGGCCAGGTCGTATTGCTCTGTGCTGCAGCCGTGCTCTTTGTGTTGGCAGCACGGCGCTATGATATGAAGATTTTTTTGGGTATAGTGCCGATGGAGCACGGTATTTCCTCGATGGGGTTGGACACGGGTGGGGTATTAGCACTGGTGCGGCATCCGTGGTATCTAGCTGGTCTGTTATTGGTTTGGGCACGCGATCTGACCTTGGCCGACGTACTCGTCAACTTGGTGATCGTCATTTATCTATGGTTTGGTTCGTTGTTGGAAGAACGCAAATTAGTGCGGGCGTATGGAGAGGCATATCGCCGTTACCAGCGCCGAGTATCGATACTGATACCGTGGCGGTGGTGGTACAAGGGCCTGGGCGAATAAGGTGGAGTCGGCCGATGTGTCAGTTTTGGCCGGCGAGTACTTCTTCTAAAGTCCACAGGCGTTCAGATTCGCCAACGAGCGCATCGATAATCCGCGGATGAGCGCGCACGGTATAGGCGTCTATAAAGGCAAAACCAGGGCAAAGGTCGCCATTTTCATCTTCGACAAGCATTTTCTTGTCTTCGATAACCGTTATTTCGTCGGGGTGGCCCAAGGCCTCCTGATGGCGATATTGTGGCATTTTGTCGTTCCTTTATGCGAAATAGCGATGCTTTGGCAGAATTTGGCCCTTTTTACTGGGTGCACAGTGTTACTATCAATATCCGTGCCAGACTGGAACTATACCACCCTTCATATAAGAGTAAGATGCCTATAGCGCTCCAGAGTTGCAGGTATTTTAGCGATAGTGCTCGTTGCGCAAGGTCTCCCAACCGTGCATTTCCGTCAGTGCCGCCGGTCTTCCGTTCTACGCTCTGCCTTCTAAGGCGGGGAAAAATGAGCGCCCTTGCAAGGCGTTGGGTCGCTGAACGGCAGCACATTCGAGTCGCGTCGGCACCACATCCACTCCTTCTACTATATCCGAAATACGGTGGCCAGCACGGGTTATTTTTCCTGGCCAGCGCACAATTAACGGGACGCGTGTGACGCAGGCGTGACCGGGGTAGCCCTTGCCGTATTTGAAATGCCGGCTGAGCCATTCGCCGTGATCCGAGGTGAAGATGACGATGGTGTCTTCACCTCGGCCTAGATCCTCGAGGCGTGCAAGGGTAGAAAAAGAATCTATAGACGGCACTGCAAAAAATTCAGTAGGCAAGACGCCATTTGCTCCGCGCATTCTATATGGGGTGCGTGGCCGCACTGGTCAAAGATCTTTAATTCAGCATTATCGATATCGGCGGCAAAGCGCAGGGCTGCCAGTGGGTTGATTACGCGATCCTCTCGGCCCCAGAAAATGAGCGTGGGGCTGGAGATGGTTGCGATGCGCAGCTGGAACTCATTCATGTCTGGCGGTGTGATATTGCGTGCCGAAAATCGATAGGCATAAAAGGTATTGGATTTGGCGAGCGCGCTGATCGTTTCTGCGCATAGTTCGTCGGGGACCTTGTCGGAGTCGTAGAAACAACGCCGGATAGAGCGTTGGGTGAAAAACTGAGTAAGGCGCGTGTTCTTGGCGATGTGGCCGCCGAGAGGGCTTTGTAAAAAGCGGCCGAGCCAGCCGCCGATAGCGCCTATATATCCGGGTAGTGCTTGGTGATAACCAGCGGCGGCGACTAAAACTAGTGCGCGCGTTTTCTCGCGAATCGTCGGGTTGTTGAGATAGAGGCGCAGGGCGATGCCCCCCCCGAGGGAAGAGCCTACGAGCACGAGTGATTTGAGCGCTAGCTTTTCTATGAATAATTGCAGATACTCGGCCTGCATATCGGGCGAGTAGCGGTGGTCTTTGTCCATCTGCTCTAAGAGCGGCCGGCTGCTGTGGCCGTGTCCTACTAAATCGGGAGCGATAATGCGATAATTGGGCAGGCGCTCCATGAGCCAGTTCCAGGTGCCCTTGTGGTCGAAGATTCCGTGTAGGAGTAGCAGAGTTGGGCTGCTGGAGGGGGACTCTTTTTCCAGATAGGCCATGTCGATGCCAGCGGCGATGTTGAGGTAGCGTATTGGCAGCGTGGTCAGAGGCATTTTGACACGCGCTAGTTGTCGCGGCGCATGAGGCTGAAGCTCTTGGCGGTGGGACCGATATGGGGTTGCGTGGCTAAGAATAAGGCCAGTGGCACGACATCCGCTGGCTCTTTTATCCATTCGCCGTCGATTGAAAAGGCCGAGTCATTGTGCGGGTGCAAATGGCCGGTGATTGCGGTTTTTACGGGGCCAGGTATGAGTTCGCTGACGCTGATCTGGCCTTTTTGCACTTCCTGTGCTAAGGTGCGCATCAACATCGACAGCGCTGCTTTTGAGCAGCAATAGGCCGTGTTGTTGGCCAGACCTTTATGACCCATGCCAGAGCCGATCGTAATGATCTTGCCGCTCCCTTCTCTTATCTGGTCGGCGGTGTTTCCGATCTCGTCGCCGCTGCGTGCCGAACAAATGACCTGTGGCCCGTGGGCGGCGTAGGCCAGAGCAATGGCTTGGCTAATACCGCGCCCGCTGCCCGTGATCAGGGCTACTTTCCCCGCTAATACCTGATCCATAAAAAAAGCCTTTCGGTATATCTTAGTAGGCTACGGATACTAAGCGATTTTCTGCGCGCTCGAAGGCATCGCCAAAAACGCGCAGATTGATTAGATACATACCCGGTGGGACTAAGCTGCCCGTTTCGTCGCGGCCGTCCCAAACAAGCTCGATGCGTCCAGCGGCAATGCGCTCGTTGGAAACGGTCGCAATACGTCGCCCAGCGAGATCGAATACTGTTAGCTCTACCGGCCTTGGTTCGAGGACTTTGAGTAGATCAAAAAATATCTGTAGCTGGTCGTGGACGCCGTCGTCGTTGGGAGTAAAGATCGGGCTCGAGAGGGCAATGTGGTTGAATAGGCGATCGTCCGAGGGCAGGGCGACAAAAACTACATCGCTGTCGATGCGATCGTCGGCATCGCCTTGGTCTACGGGCTGACGTACTTGTTGGCCGAGTTCACTGTTAAAGAGGAAGCCGTCAAAGCGCGTTTGGTTGAGATATAGTGTGCTCTGAATATCGATTTCGACTTGTGCGCTATTGCGCACGGGCGATGCCAGCGTTAAATGCACGCCGGAATCTATGGCTTCGGCCTGTGCCTCGACCGTCTCGCCATTGATACGCAGGGCCTTGAATAGGAGGCCGGCGCTAGAGGAGAGCTGGATCTGGTCGAAGCCGCGGCTCGTCGGCGAAAAATCGGAGTGCAGGTAGTAGGTGAAATCACTCGTCTCGCCCGGCAGCGCTTGGAAGGGGAATATTTCGGCGCGTGTGGACTGCGCTAGCGGTTGGTTGTATTCGATGTTGATTTCGTCGAGTAGGGCACTGGCCTGTGGATCATCTGATACGAAGCGCAGTTCCAACTGCACAAAACGGCGCGGTGCCGGCGAAAGAAAGATCTCTCCCGTCGTGTTGTAGGGGCGACTCCAAGTGCTCCAACCGGGGCCGGTGGTGCGCAGGGTGTCGACGGTTCCGCGGAAGGAGGGGATTAGTTTGTCGTAGCGAGTTTGGGTGACTGCTTTGCCATTTTTGTCGTTGAACACATACTGCTCCTGTAGCTCGTTGCCCGTGCGGCTGCGGATTTCTAAATGCGCGCCCGGCGGTTCTTCGGCGTCCCAGTGTAAAGCCGTGATATGCTGAATTGAACCGAGATCGTAAATGGGAGAGGTCGCCACCGCTTCGGCTGGATGACCCAGCCCAAAGACCTGAAACTCAGCGGTGGTGCCGATGCGCCCATTAAAGGCCTGTACGCCGTCTGACATGGGGAAAAATAGCCGCACGTGGCGCACCTTGCGCAGCGGGAAATTTTCCTCAAAATGAACAATACCCTGTAGGTTGCGTGGGTCGGATGGCAATTCGCCCATGAGGTCCCAGCGCAGCGAACCGTCGACAGAGCGCGAACCGTCGGAGACGTAGAATTGATACCAGAGATAGTTGAAGGTACCGCCGCGATGGTAGCCGGCGCCTCGCCCGGGGGCGATGCCGCTGCCGTCGCCGAGCATGCGCACTTTGTCGATCCAGTACAAGGCGCCTAAATCGAGTTCGAACTGCCCAAATTGTTGTTCGGGCTGTGCTCCGGATCCGCCGCGGTGTGCCGTGCCCCAATAGGTGGTGATATCACCATCGACTAGCGTGTTGCTGATGCCGATACTTTCTACCAGCTCGCGACCAAAGGTCGACCCAACTTCAGAGACGATCTTTACGCCGCCACCCCGTTCCCACACGCCGAGTGAGATATTGTCGCCGATACTGTTCACGCGCAGTTCGCTGAGGCGTATATCGAGGTTGGCTTGGCTGCGATCGGTTTCGATGCGGATATATTGCAGCGGTTTTTTTTCAAACTCTATAGTAATGATGCGCTCTTGGTTAAAACTATAGCTCGTGCTCTTGTTATAGCGCAGGGTGCCGGGAATGACCGAATTGGCATTGTTGAAGAAGGGTTCACCATCCGAGGTAAGGATTTTAAAGAATTCTAAGGGAGTGCCATCGTCGGCAAAATGCAACTCGATGCGGTTGGCAGAGACGGCGCGACCTAGATCGACCTCAATCCACCATTGATCGATTCCTCTCGTCGTGTCGGGCGACCAATAGGTGCTGAGATCGCCGTCAATGAAATTGGCCGCTTGTTGCGGGTTGGAGCCGACATCGCGAATGCCGCCATCAAATAGTAATGCATCTTCGACGGCATTGATGTCACGGCGCACAAACCCCGGCTGCAATTGACCACCTTCTATGCTCACGGCATCACCGGGCAGGGACCAAGCATTCCAATCTTGGGACGAGGAGATGCGCAGTTGCTCTGCAGCTAGCGTGCTGACAAAGAGCAAGATGTAGAGGATCGGTCTCATGGTGTATCTCCTATTTGCATAAAATAATAGCAAGCGGCATGGAGCCGAGCAAGGGAACTCGGCGTGTAAGGGGCGTTACGTTGGCGTGGTGAAATGGAAACGCTCTCGCAGATTAAGGCGAAAACCGAGGTTTATGTAAGTTGATTGTAAAAACTACTTACCCGTTTCCGGGACATGGGCACAATGCTTGCTATGAGCGAGTGGTCATCGCCAAGGAGGCCGCTACGTGCAAGAAATGGAAATTCATAGAGAGGATTCGCTGGCTCAGTATCGCGGTCGTCATATAAAAGTGGCCATCGTCGATAGCGGTATCGACTCGCGTCATCCCAAGCTATCAAAGCTCAGCGGGGGAATTGAATTAGCTGTCAACAAAAAAGGGCGAATCATTTCTGGGTTAGGTACGGCATTTACCGATCGGGTTGGCCACGGAACGGCCTGTGCTGGCATCGTGCACCGAATTGCGCCGGCTGCTGATATTTATAGTGTGCGTATCTTCGGCGAGACGTTGGCGGTGGATGGGCGCCTGCTAATAGCGGCGTTGCACTGGGCAATCGAGCAGCGAATGGACGTAGTCAACATAAGCCTAGGGACGACGGAGCTAGCGTTTAAAGAAGAGCTGGAGCGCGTCTGTCGGGAGGCCGCAGAACAGCGGGTCATTGTGGTAGCCGCAGCGCATAATGAAGGGGTGCCCAGTTATCCGGTCCTTTTGCCGGAGGTAATTGGCGTAGTCGGAGGGCAGGTGCGTGGCTATGGCGCTTACTACTATAGAGCAAGAGCCGAAATTGAATGTATTGCGCGTGGCGATATGCAGCGGGTGTGCTGGGTAGAGCGTCGTGAAATTACTCGCCAAGATAGCAGTTTTTCGGCGCCCCATATGACCGGTGCAATCGCTCTGCTGCGCGAGAAGGTGCCGCAGGCGTCGCTGGCACAAATACGCGAACTGCTGCAAACTCATGCGCTCAACGAGCCGCGTGCGCAGGTTGTCGAGCAGAAAGTGGTCTCAAAGAAAAAGGCGCCATCAGCTGCTATAAAAAAAGGGGTGCTCTATCCGTATAACCAAGAGATGCGCGCGTTGGTGCGCTTTAAAGACCTACTGTCCTTTGAGATTGTCGGCGTTGTCGACCCAGCGGGCGGAGAATGGCTGGGCCGCGATGCGGGGGAGGCTATTGGTGCTCCACCTGTAGGCGTGTCGATCGGCGCGAACTGGCAGCGTGTCTGCGATGGGGCTGATACGCTGCTACTGGGGCGTATTACCCATCGCGACCTGTTGCGCGGATGTATCGAACGAGCACTCGCGCGCGACCTGCACGTCTTTAGTTTTTCGCCTCTGCCTCAGGCGCGATACGCAAATTTGTACGCGATAGCAGAGAGCAAAGGGCGCCGTTTGTTCTCTGCTTGGATCGATGGACGCCAGGCGTTGGCACAGAGTAGGAAAGAAGTTTTGGCCGCAGTGGATGTGCCCGTGGTTGGCATTCTTGGCACGAGTGGGGCCCAGGGGGGATTTGCGCTGCAGCTAGGTTTGCGCCGGCAACTCTTACAACGCGGTTATCGGTTGGGTCAACTGGGCACGGAGCCACAGAGCAGGCTCTTTGGCATGGATTTCTGCTTTCCCATCGATGCGGGCTTGTGCTTGCCGCTGCAATACTATCCCGAATTCCTCGCTCAGCAAATGCGCTGGCTCAGTAGTCGGCGCCCAGACCTCGTGTTGGTTGGCTGCCAATCTGGGATTATCCCACCTAATCGAGAGCCCGCGTGCTCGCATTCTTTGCCCGCGTTGGCCTTTCTCTTGGGAACGCGTCCGGATGCTTGTATTCTCGTTGTCAGCGCTAGTGATAGCGCTGCGTATATCCAAGACACACTGGCAGCGTTGCGCGCAATCGGCAAGACGGAGGTGCTGGCCTTAGCCGTGAGTGAAGAGGAAGAGAAGCCGCCTACAGAACCGGGAGGTAATTGGCATAGAGCGAGCCAGACGAGTTTGAGTGAGGGAGTAGGAAAATTAGAATATTTGCAGCGCCGCTTTTTATTGCCCGCCGTGCCAATGATAGGGGGTGAGCAGAGATTGCTCGCGCTCGTCGAAGAGTATTTTTCCGCCGAAGAAGCGGGACGGTGCCTGCGGCGGAGTGCGTGAACATTGCAGAGGTGATGGAGGCCGCGCCGTCTGCTTAGCGAACTTTGCCGCGGGCGGAGACGGGCCAGACTTCGGCGAGATGCCCGTCGAGTATACCATAGAGATAATCGTGTAGGTTGACTGTAGTACAGCCGTGTCCGGGAATAAATTCGAGCAGGTCACCTACGTGCAGATCAGTGCAGGGACCACTGAGCGTGCGCAAACGGCCGTGTTCTTCTGAGAGGGCGTGGCATTCGAGATCTGGGCGATCTTTTACGAGCGGGAAACCGTGCTCGGGCGTCAGTGTTTTGAGCCCAGCATCCGTAATGACCTGCTCTTCGGTCGGTCGATTGGCGACGGTGGTCAACACGCTGAGCGCATTTTTAAAACCGAGTCCAAGGCGCGCGTACGCCGCATCCATCAGCGCGTAGGAACCCGCTTGCACCTCGGTGATGCCCGCAAAACTCGTGCTTATATAGTAGTCTCCTGTGGCCGAAGAAGAGCAGATACCCACTTCGAGCCCGGCTGCTTCGATATCGGCCCGTGCATCGACTAGGCGCTGTAGACATTGGCGCGCGCCTTGCTCGCGCTCCTCCTCGTCTTCGAGATCGACGATATGCCCTTCATAGCCCATAATGCCGGCAAAGCGCAGGTTGTTCTTTTCGGCCGTGCGCTGGGCTAAGGCGACGGCTTTTTCACCGGGCAGTGCGCCACAGCGGTTGTGGCCGATATTGACTTCGACGAGGACGCGCGGTTTTACGGCGTGGACTCGTGCGGCCTCTTCGAGGTCGTCGAGGTTGGCGATGCTATCGACGGCCACCATAATATCGCAGCGCTGAGCTAAGAGCATGAGTCGTTCAATTTTTTTGCGACCGACTACCTCGTTGGCAATTAGGATGTCATGGACACCGGCTTCTGCCATAATTTCAGCTTCGCCAAGCTTGGCACAGGTGATGCCGATAGCACCGGCTGCGAGTTGTTTGTGGGCGATGGCCGGTGTTTTATGCGACTTGCTGTGTGGGCGCAGGTCTTTGTCGGTTTCGCGAAAGTGGGCCGCCATTTTTTCGATATTGTATTCGAGGGCATTTAGGTCTACTAAGAGGACGGGGGTGTCGATCTCTTCGCGGGGCATGCCGATGTGGTCACCTGCAGGTAGGTGCATTTTTTTACTCCGAAGGGGGTGAGTATAGAAGCCATCAAAAAAATGAGATTCGAAACTCGGCCCGTTGGGCCTCAGACAACGAATCTCATTTTTTCGATAACCCCTATACTCTTATAGAGAGTGATGTGGGAATAGATTGATAGACTTAGAAGTGTAGGGGCAGGTCTCCGTTGGCGTCGAATTCCATTTCTTGGGCTTCTCCAACGATCGTCAGGTCGTCGCGTTTTTCTATTTCTGGTAGATAGGCTTCGGATACGAGCAACTCGCCTAGAGCTAATGTATTGTGGATGCGCAGGATTTTTTCTTCGCCCTTTTCGCGCAGGCCGACCGTTTGTAGCGCCTTTTCGATACAGATATGATCCGTGTCAAAGTAGAGCGGGATATGGGCACCAGAGGGATGGTTGCCCGTCATGCAATTGATATAGGTAATTTCGCGATCCATCTCTTCGACGGCGCGTTTGTGCGCGTATTCGGCGGTGCCGATACCCGAGGCGTTCCCGTGTGTTTCCGGCGTCAGGCCACGCACGAGGATGCGCGTTACTTTGGGGTATTCTTTTTCGGCGGCGTGGTTGTCGTGGAATTTGCGGCCGACGACGTTGGTATCCATGCCGGCGCCGGAGATATTCTTGCCAATCTCGTCGACGATAAGCAGGTCGACGAGGTCAAAGGGCAGACGCGGCATCCACTTTTTGGCCAGCACGAGTAGTTCCTTCTCACGCTCTACTAACTCTTCGGGAAGGACGCCTTTCAAAAGCGCCGTATTGTCGTATTGGTTCTCGACGATCCCTAGGCCCATAAGCACGCCACATTTATCGATGAGGGTCTGGCCGACGGAGCGGATAATGCGGTCAAAACTGTAGTGGACGATAGCCTGGTGGTAGAGCGCGGCGCCTTTGTGTTTACCCAAACCTATGAGCATCATTTTGTGCAGGCCGCTCTCGATTTCACCGACGAAATCCGTATGCGGTTTGATGCGGCCGACTACGGCGACATGATCGGCTTCGTAGGCGTGTTTGTCGAAAAAGACAGGCACGCCGTCTTCCGTCTCGCCGACCTGCACCGTATCCATGCTAGCTTTGATGGGAGCGCCGACGTATTCTTCGGTGACTCCGTAGCCTTCGATTATGGCGCGTTGGGCTTCGGCTATGCCGCCGCCGTGGCTGCCCATGGCCGGTACGAGAAAAGGCTGGAGGCCTAGGGCCTTGAGCTCCTCTACTAGTGACTTAGTGATGAGAGCGATATTGTTGATACCGCGACTGCCGACCGAGACGGCGACGGATTGACCGGGCTGGACGCGGGAGCCGAGGTTTAAACGGGTGACTTCCTCTTTGACGGCGGCGGGGATATCGTCGACAGTGGGGGCGTCGAAGTGCTGCTTGATGCGTAGCATGCGCGGAAAGGTCATGGGTTTTGGCTCCTAGATGGCTTTGCTGAAAATGGCTTCTAGATC